>DASQMW010000231.1:0-53920 GCA_035645295.1 Archangium sp. | reverse complement strand
CGGTGCCTGCGTCCGAGCCGGTGCCCGTGCCCGCGTCCGCGTCCGCGCAGGTGTCCGAGCCAGGGCACGTGCCGGAATCGACGGTTCCCGCGTCATCGGAGCCCGTGCCCGCGTCGGTTTGCGGCGGTGTCGTTCCGGAGTCCCGAGGCGACTCGACCGAGCCATCAGCGCCCGAGCCCACGTTGACCGCCGGAGCCCCGTCGCAGGCCGCCAACGCACACGCCAGCAGTGATGCCAGCCACATCGCGCGCAATGACTGGTTCTGAACGCTCATGTTCGCTCACCCGCTCCGCTCGGATGAGGATTCCCCGAGACGGGATGGGGAATTGTAGCTTTTTTCACTGACATTAGAAAACGTTGGAGCAGCACGGAGTCCACCGGGGGTGTACCCGTTCGACGCGTTGGAAGTGAATTCCGGGGGAATTCACGAGAGCTCATGACATCCAGGGTTCTGCGCCGTCCGCCTGGCCACGACGAGCCACGTCACTCCGCCGAGTTGGACCTTCCCGCCCGTCCGGTAGGGCTCGCATTCGCGGACCACATCCTCTTCCCAGGCCCGCTGCTCCTCCGGCGGCAACTCGGCCGCGAGTTTCGCCACGGGGCCTCCGAACGAGCGAATCCACCGCACGATGCCCGCCCCATTCTCGGCTTCCACCACGGGGATGTGCATCGACTCGACGTGCTCCATCGTGAACCCGCCGCGCGCCAACACCGTGCGCAGGTGCTCGGGGTCGGAGAAACGGAACACCCCCGGGGCATCGGGCTCGACGGGGGGAAGCGGCCGGTAGCGGGCCATGGTCCTGCGCGGCAGGGACGCGTACTCGACCTGCTCGGGCCCCGCCCAGGTCGCGCACACCAGGAGTCCGGAAGGGCGGAGTGCCCACCCCATCCGCTCGAGCGCGCGCTCGGGCCGGGGCATGGCCATCAACCCCCAGCGCACGGTCGCCACATCGAAGGACTGTTCGGGCAGCTCGAGCGTCTCCGCATCCGCCGCACGGAACTCGATGTTCGTGAGGGCCAGGGCCCGTGCCTGCTCCCGCGCGCCGTCGAGCATGCCGTCGACCAGGTCCGTTCCCAGCACGAAGCCGGAGGGGCCCACCCGTTGCGCGGCGCGCAGGGACGGCTCACCCATGCCCGAGGCCACATCGAGCACCCTCATGCCCGGCCGGAGGCAGGCGAGGTCCAGCATCCGCTCGCTGACGGACGCCGTGAGACGGGACTCCATGTCGTGGTAGCGGCGGACCAGGGCAACACGTTCGGCCCAGAAGCCCGGCTGCGGCGGTTGAGGGGTTGTCATGGGACTCACCACCATAGACCAACGGCGCTCCGATGAATTCCGTCCGCATCCGTTATCAATGCGATGGGGGCCGCTCGTTCATTCGTTACTGGTACAGGGATGGTGTGGAGACCGGCCAAGAGATCTGCGATTGCGACGGCAATCTCACGCTGTACGGAGAGATGGGGAGGAACTACTGGCAGGTGGTGACCTCCTCCGCTACCAAGCCAGGAGGGGTAGGTTCTGACAGGGGGAGGTTCCGGCCGCGATGGGGAGCAACTGGTCCGATGGTCGGACCAGTCGGTACGCCGCGCGGCCGGAAGGCGCCCCGTACGTTCCCGCAGGAGCACCCTTGAAGGAACCGACTTCCACTGGCCTGGCCGCCTGGCCCTCTGAGCCCTTTGCTCGGACACATGGCCGCGGGCTGGCTTCTTCGCGCCAGTCCGCGGCCCGTGGGGAGTCCTCGCTACAGCTTCGCGAGGGCCGCGTCGTAGTTCGGCTCCTGGCCGATCTCGGGCACCTGCTCGGTGTGGAGGATCTTGCCGTTCTCATCGAGCACGACGACCGCGCGCGAGTAGAGGCCGGCGAGGCCCCCGTCCTGGATGGTCACGCCGTACTGCTTGCCGAAGTCGCCGCGGAAGCCGGAGAAGGTGAGCGCCTTCTCGATGCCCTCGGCGCCGCAGAAGCGCTTGAGCGCGAACGGCAGGTCCATCGAGACGTTGATGACGGTGACGTTGGGCTTCTCGGTCGCGCGCTTGTTGAAGGTGCGCACGGACGTCGCGCAGACCCCGGTGTCGATGCTGGGGAAGATGTTGAGCACGCGCTTGCCCGGAATGGACGAGAGCTTCTTGTCGGCGAGGTCGACGCCGGTGAGCGTGGCGTCCGGCGCCTGGGCGCCCACGGCGGGCAGGTTGCCCTGGGTCTGGACGGGATTTCCCTTCAGGGTGATCTTGGCCATGGAGTGCGTCTCCTTCGAAGTAGGGGAGCGCACGTCGTAGTGGCACATGGGGGGCGAGCGCCAGCGGAACGTGTCCCCGCTGGTGCCTCCCGGGCGCGGTTGTCGCAAAGCTGTCCGACTGTTGGACAAGTTTGCACGGTCCTCGCCCGGGACGCTGGGGAACGGGCCCGCTACACGCAGGCGACGATGCCGCAGGAGCAGATCGTCCGCGGACAGTCGAGAACCGTGGGGGCGGCGCAGCGGAAGGTGTCAACGGAGTAGTCCGCGGGCCGCTTCCCTCCGGAGATGCCGACCAACTCGTCCTCCTCGAGTTCGGTCATCGCTCTCCCAGAGGGAGACTCGGGGAGGGACGCGCGCTCCTCATCGGAGAGGCTCGCCCGGTACGCCGGATCCTTCCAGGCCTTGACAATCATTTCCTTTTTCAAGTCATCCTCCTTGGACGATGCCTGCCCCGGAGAATCGAAGCAGGCACCTGGAAGGAGTCCGTGAAAGACATGGGTGACGCACGAGAGGGTGACTCACTCCACCCGGCCGCCGCTGCGCATCTGCGCGCGCACCAGCTCCGCGTAGATGCCACCGCGCAGCAGCAACTCCTGGTGCTTTCCCGCCTCCACCAGGTGGCCCTCGTCCATGACCAGGATGAGGTCCGCGTCCACCACCGTGCTCAGCCGGTGGGCGATGATGACGCGCGTGGACTGGAGCGATGCCAGCGATTGTTGCACCCGCGCCTCGGTGATGGCGTCCAGGGAGCTGGTGGCCTCGTCCAGCAGCAGCACCGCCGGCTTCTGCATCAGCGCCCGGGCCAAGGCCAGGCGCTGCCGCTGCCCTCCCGAGAGCGACGCGCCCCGGTCCACCAGCGGCGTGTCATAGCCCATGGGCATGTTCATCACGTCGTCATGGAGCTGCGCCAGCCGGGCCGCCTCGATGATGGGCTCCAGCGGGGCCGTTGGATCGGTGATGGCGATGTTGCCGCGCAGCGTGGAGCTGAAGAAGGTCGGCTCCTGGGGCACCACCCCCATCTGTCCGCGCACCGAGTGCAAGTCCAGCTCCGTCAGGTCTTCCCCATCGAAGAGCACGCGTCCGGAGCTGGGCAGGTACAGGCCGAGCAACAGGTTGGCCAGCGTCGTCTTCCCCGCGCCCGAGCGGCCCACGATCGCCACCGATTGGCCGGGCTCGATGCGCACCGATACCTCCTGCACCACCAGGGGCGACGTGGACGCGTAGCGGAAGGACACCCGGTCCAGCTCGATGCCTCCCTGAAGCTTCACCTGCCGGCCCGGTTTGGACGCATCCCGCTCGGGCGGGGTGTCCAGCACGTCGTCGATGCGCTCGATGTAGCTGCGCAGCAACTGGAGCTGGCTGCCCGTGGTCACCAGGTTGGCCAGTGGCACCAGCAGGGCTCCGGCCAGCGCGTTGAGCCCCATCATCGTTCCCAGTGACATGTTCCCCTTCAGCACCAGCAGGGCGCCGCAGGTCAGCAGCACCAGCGGCGCCACCAGCCGCAGCGTCCCGGTGAGCGCGTCCACCCACGCCGTCAGCCGGCCCCGCTTCAACGACACGTTGAGCACGTTGACGAAGCTCTCCGAGAAGCGCTGCACCGCCTGGTGCTCCACGCCGAACGCCTTCAGCGTCTGGATGCCCGTGAGCATCTCGATCTGGTAGCTCTGGTTCTTCGCCTCCACCTCCAGGTTCTCCGACATCAGCGCGCGCTGGCGCCTCGTGGAGAGCAGGAGGATGAGGATCTGCAGGCTGCCCAGCCCCAGGACGATGAGCGCCATGATCGGGCTGATCAGGAACAGCAGCCCGAGGTAGATGACCACCAGGGCCCCATCGAGCAGCGCGGACAGCGTGCTGGAGGAGAGGATCTCCCGCACCGTGGCGTTGCTGTTGAGCCGCTGCATCAGGTCTCCCGCCGCGCGCACCTGGAAGAAGGAGTAGGAGAGCCCCACCAGGTGCTCCAGGAAGCCCAGCGTCATGTTCGAGTCCATGCGCGTGCGCAGCTCGAGCAGCAGGTGGCTCCGGATGAGCGAGGTGAGGAGCTGGAAGCCGGCCAGCGAAATGAAGCCCAGGCCCACCACCAGCAGCAGCTCCCTGTCCCCTCGCGGCACCACCCGGTCGATGATGAGCCCCGTCAGCGCCGGCACCGCCAGCGCGAAGAGCTGCAGGATGAGCGAGACGACGATGATGCGTTGCAGGACGTGCGACTGCTGAAGCACCTGCAGCGCGTACCTCGCGGCCGAGCGGGCCCGGGGCTTCTTGCCCGTCTCGAAGTTCTCGCCCGGCTCCAGCAGCAGGGCCACGCCGGTGAAGCACTGGCGGAAGCGCGCCAGGGACACCTTGCGCCGGCCGTGCCCCGGATCCAGCAGGTGCACGCCGTCCCGTCCCAGCTTCTCGAAGACGACGAAGTGCGAGAACTGCCAGTGGAGGATGGTGCCGGTGGGCAGGTAGTGCAGCGCCTCGTCGTCCACGGAGACGCCGCGCCCGCGCAGCCCGAAGGTGCGCGCCGAGCGCAGGATGTCCAGCGCCGACACCCCATCGCGCGCCGCGCCCATCGCCTGGCGGACCTCCTCCAGGCGCATCGGCTTGCCGTGGTAGCCGAGCACCATGGCGAGGCAGGCCGCGCCGCACTCGATCTCCGACAACTGGCGCACCAGCGGGATGCGCCGCTCACGGCCCCTCACCTGGAGGTTGCGGAAGGCGGGGAACCGCTCGGTGAGCCCCGGATGCCGGACGGCGTCAGTCCTCATATCCCAGTGCTCCCTTCAGGCCCGGAATCAGCGTGACCAGGATGCGCTCCTTGCGCACGCGCGCGTCGGCCTGGGCCAGCATTCCGTCGAAGTAGTTGTATGTCTTTCCCTTGATGGTGAAGGTGGGCGCGTCGATGCGCGCCCGGACCAGCACCATGGGGCCCTTGAGGTCCACCGCATCCCCCGTGTCCGCGCCGAGGTAGCGGCGGACCTCGGTGGGACCGATGATCTGATCTCCCACCGACTCGATGGTGAACGTCTGGTATTCGTGGGTGAAGCCGTTGAGCTCCACGCGCAGCGGCTTGCCCGGCTCGAGCCTCGGCCGGTAGCCGCCGGGCAGCAGCGCCACCAGCGTCACGTGCACGTCCTCTCCCACCACGGACACCACGTTCTCTCCCGGGTTGACGTACTGGCCCTGGCGCACGCGCAGGGTGCCTACCACTCCGGCGTGCGGCGCCCTCAGCGTCCGGGCCTGCTGACGGGCCTCGGCCAGTTCGCGCTCGGCGCGCAGCGACGTGAGGGCCTGGCGCGCGGCCTCGTCCGCCGGGTCTTGCAACACGCGGACGAGCTGCAGCTCGAACTCCCGCTGAATCCGCTCCAGCGAGGCCGTCTCGTCCTGGGAGAGGAAGCTCACCAGCGGCTGTCCGGCCTCCACCCGCTGTCCGGGCTTCACCTCCACCGAGGCGACGATGCCCGGCAACTGGGTGGTGAGATCGCTGCGGCCCTCGACCTTCACCATCGCCGGGCCCGAGGCGTATTCAGGGATGGTGCCGAGCACCGAATAGAGGGCGGCGCAGACGACCAGGGCGATCAGCACCCAGTACGTCCAGCGGGTCCACTTGGGGGAGATGCGGAGGAGATCTCCGTCTTCCTGGGCTCCCTCGTGATGGCGCAGGGCCTCCTCGCGGAAGATGCGAGGCCGTTGCGTGGCTTCCATGGTCAAGGCGTCGCCCCCGCGGAGCCGCCGGTGCCCCGCCCCCCCAGATGTTGCGAGGGCCCCGGACGGACGTGGACGACCATGCCCGTGGAGACCTCGGGCGGTGGTGGCTGATTGAAGGTGGCGGTGGCGAAGACGAGCCGGGCCGCGGAGTCCACCTCGGGCGCCACGCTCTCCACCGTGCCGCCGAGCGCGAGGTCATGCTGGACGGTCTTCACCTCCACGGGGCCGCCCGGCTGGAGGCGCCGTGCCGCGTCCTCGGGCACGGCGAAGCGCACCTTCCAACCGCCGGTGCCGAGCAGCTTGAGCACCGGCTGTCCCGCGCCCAGCCGCGCTCCGGGGCTGGTGAGCTTCGCGGCCACCACGCCATCGAATGGGGCCACGAGCGTGGCGTCATCGAGGTTCTGCCGCAGCTCGGTGGCCTCGGCGCGCCGCTGGAGCGTCTGGGCGCGGGCGGCCTGCAGGCGGGCATTGGCGGTGCTCTCCTCGTAGCGCACCCTGTCCAACTCCTCCTGGGAATAGACGCCCAGCTCCAGGGAGCGCGGGGTGAAGTAGCGGATCCTCTTCGCGCGGGCCTCGGAGAGGGCCAGGCCGGCGGCCTGCTCCTCGGCGCGCGAGCCCTGGAGGCTGGCCTCGGCCGCTGCCAGGTCCTGGCTCAGCGAGCGCGTGTCCAGCCTCGCGAGCACCTGTCCCTCTCGGACGCGCTGACCGACCTCGACCTCGAGCTTCTCCAGCCGTGAGTCGAAGCGGGTGCTCACGTTCACCGTCTCATGGGGAATGATGACGCCGAGGAAGGGCTCCTCGGTCCCCGTCCGGGAAGCGGCACCACCAACCACCCCCTGGGCGGGTGGTGGGCCGTTCCCAGTCGGGCCAGGGGTCGCGAGAGCGGGCGCCGCAGCCCCCACGCTCCCCAGACAAGCCAGTGCCCCTCCCACTGCCATCATCCGCACCCAACGCCGCATCCCGTGTCTCTCCCGATGGCAGGTCCCAATCGGGCTGACGTGTCACGCGGTGTTTGTGACGCGTCAGCGCGGAGAGACCGGGATGGGCTGACGGGCCCGCTCGCATGCTCACCCCTCTCTCGTTCTTCTCGGAGTCTGCGAATGGTCCAGCTCCCGTCTCGACTCCCGAGAAGCTCCGGCCTTCACCGACTGGGGTCTTGTGGGTCTGTCGCGGCCATTCCACGGCCCTGTGGCGGAAAACCACATGTGGCGCTTCTCCCCGCCACACGGACTGGTCAGACTTGTCGGGGATGCTTAGTCATTCCGGACGGAGCCGTGCCATGGGCGCGGCAACACGGGGCGGCGGCACGGTTCCTGCTCGAAAGAGCGGCCGGTCGCGCATCAGGGGAAGGGTCGTCATGCAAGCCAGCGCGGTGGTGAGCCAGCAGGGGGAGTCGTCGAGGGCGGGCCGGTCGGTGTTCCGGGGCGAGGCCCGGAAGCGTCCGGTGGTGTTTCACGGTCAGGTGTTGCTGATCGAGAACCTGAAGGAGCGCCGCCAGCTCATGTGCGACATGCTCGTCCAGGAGCGCTTCGACATCGGCGTGGTCGAGGACGCACGCGACGCCGTCCAGCTGCTCGCCGAGGAGCTCCTCTCCGGGCGGATGCAGATGCCGGAGCTGATCCTCTGCAACGCGCGGATGCTGGGGGACGCCGGTCTGGCGGCGCTCGAGCGGCTGTGCGCCAGCAACCCGCACGTGCCCGTCATCCTCTATAGCGCCTTCGTCAATCCCCGCCTGCGCGAGCGCATGGCGCGCATCCGCGGCGCGTGGATCCTGGATCACTCCGCGGATCTGGAGGATCTGCGCACCGCCGCCGTGTCCCTGGCCACCTCGCGCCAGACGAGCGTCTAGGGCCGAGGTGTGACGGTGTAGGTCCTCACGGAGCCGTCATCGCAGAAGGCGGGCAGGCGGAGGGCCCAGGTGGCCTCGCGCACGCAGGAGGCCTGGGCCTCGGAGGCCACGCCCGTCACCTCCACGTCGACGATCTCCTCCCCGGTCGCCTCGATATGGAGCTGGAGGGAGGGGTTCTTTCCGCCTTCGAGGCAGGCGGAGAAGGGCGACTGGAGGACTTCCTCCAGCGCCTCCTGGTGCTCCGGAGGGGTCTCGCACGGCCGCTGGGAAGCCAGGGGGCAGAGAATGGTGCCGCCCGTCACCCCTCCGGCAACGCCTCCCATCACCCCGTCTGGCAGCGCGTGCGTCCGGGCCGTCGAGGCTCCCGCGCCCGAGGGCACGGCCAGGAACGAGCGGGTGTTGGAGAGCCAGTCTCCGTGCTTCGAGAGCAGCTCGACCGCCTTCGTGGGGGGAAGCTCGTCCTCGTTCTTCTTCCACGGCTCGGCTCGCAGGGTGGCCCAGGCGTTGCGGCCGAGATCGGCGGAGAGCGAGGGATCCACCTCCACCGGCGTGGAGGTGGCACAGCCCCAGCGCTGCCCATGCAGCACCAGCTGGCTCAGGGGCGTCTGGGGACTCGGGAGCCAGAGCTGGAATCCCTCTCCCTCCTGGAGCGCGGGCAGCTCCTTCAGCCGTGCGCCCTGGCCGTCCTGGAGGTGGACTTGTTCCCAGCGCAGGGGTCGCACGAGGGGCTCCAGGGTGCCGGACCAGGCGGGAAGCTGCATGCCGCAGGACTCCCGGACGAGGGGTCCGGAGAGCTTCTCGTGAGGGGTGGCGTTGCCGGTGCGGTGGGAGGAGATCCACCCGAGGTGCACGGCGGCATCGGGGGCCGAGGTGGTGGGGGCGGGAGGGACTGGCTCGAAGGCCCGGCGCAGCCGCCCGTCCGTGAGGGCGAGGACGCGCGCGGGCCCGCTGCCCTCCGCGAGCACCTGCTGAGCGAGCTTCAGCCCCTCGTCCAGGTGCGAGCCATTGCCCGGGGCGAGCCGTGCGGCGGGAAGGGAGGCGAGTGCCGTCTTCCACTCGGAGGCGGGGATGAAGCGTCCGAAGAGGCGCTCGGCGGAGCGGCGGAACACCACCACCTCGGCCGTCGCATCCGGCAGGAGCTGGAGGTACTCCCTGGCGAGCGCCAGCTGGCGGGAGATGCCCCGGGGACCCACGCTGTGGGAGGCATCCACCACGAAGACGACCCGGGCCCGCACGGGCACCTCGGAGAGCCGTTCCGCCCGGACCTGGAGGAAGCCCAGGCTGCCCGTCCCCCAGGGAGCGAGGCCGACGCGTGCGTCGAGACCCTTCGAGTTCCCCGCCTTCCAGGAGGCCTCGAGCACGGAATCCCAGGGCTCGGGGTCCCGCTGCTCGATGCGGAGCTCCTCACCCGGGGAGGGGGGCGCCACGGTGAGCGCGGGCCGCGGGTCCTGCTCGCACCCGGGCAGGGGATAGGTGAAGGAGCGCCGCCCGTGGGCGTAGGCGAGCCGTGCACGGACCTCGTAGCGCACCGTCACCGAGGCCCGGGGCGGCAGGTTCCA
The DNA here is from genome assembly GCA_035645295.1 of Archangium sp. GTDB lineage: Bacteria > Myxococcota > Myxococcia > Myxococcales > Myxococcaceae > Archangium. Next base: position 44,591 of record DASQMW010000231.1, on the reverse strand, counting down.
GAGCAGCAGGCGTGCCGAGGCGCCCATCTCCGACGACAGCAGCGCGACCGGACGCGGGGTGGCCGGGCCCTTGCGCCGGAGGGCCTCGTAGCGGCGCTCCGCCTGGGAGGACTCGAGCAGGAGTCCCTCCGTCCACTGTCCCTGGGACTCGAGGGCGAAGCCATGCACCGTGCCCCCCCGGGGCAGTGCGAGGAGGGCTTCCCACTCGGTGTAGCGCGGGCCAGGGTTGTGGAAGGTGCGGTGCACGGTGAAGTGCACCCGGTCTCCCTCGGGCCGGGCCTCCACCCGGTGCTCCACCTCGTGGCCGCGGTTCCCCCTGGCCTTGTCCTCGCAAAACGAGGGCTCTTCCGCCACGGCCAGACCCGGCGCCCAGGCGAGGAGGAGGAGTGCCCAGAGGGGGAGGGAACGCGAGAGGTGCCGCATGAGGGCATCCTACCCGTCAGTGGCTCCCGCCGCCTTGGCCGTTGAAACGGTGGGGGCTCTTCGTTAGCAAGGGGCGATGAGCATCAAGACTGGCGACCAGGCCCCCGATTTCTCGCTGCCGAAGCAGGACGGCACCCCCGTACAGCTCCAGGAGCTGCTCCAGAAGGCGGCGGTGGTCCTCTATTTCTATCCGAAGGACGACACGCCGGGCTGCACCAAGGAGGCGTGCTCGTTCCGCGACTCGTACGAGGCCTTCAAGGACGCGGGAGCCGAGGTGGTGGGCATCAGCTCGCAATCGGCGGCCTCGCACGAGGCCTTCGCGGCGAAGCACCGGCTGCCCTTCACGCTGTTGGCCGACGAGGGCGGCAAGGTGCGGCGCCAGTACGGCGTGCCGAGCACCCTCGGGCTGCTGCCGGGGCGGGTGACGTACGTCATCGACCGCAAGGGCGTCGTCCGGCACGTCTTCAACTCGCAGATCAATGCCACGCGCCACGTCACCGAGGCGCTGGGCATCGTCAAGCAGCTCCATGCGGCCGGCGCCGCGTAGGGTAAGGTGCGCCGCCGGACGGACTCGCCACGTCCAACGCTGTAACCCTCCACGCGTTTTCCTTCACGGGGAGGCGAACCCCAACAGAGGTTGCCTCCATGCATCGTCCGCACTTCCTGCCCGCCGTCTTGCTGGCCCTCGGTCTCTGCGCCTGTGGAGATCCACGAGAAGACCTGGTGGGGGGCTACCCCATCACGGGCACGATGCAGACGACGTCGGGCGGCTCGACGAACTCCAGCCGGGTGAAGGATTACGTCCGCGTTTCCTCCGACAGCGCCTCCTCCGATCGCCTCTCCGTGTTGCTCTCCGGCTTCAAGTGCACGTCGGCCGCGAAGATGACGGGGCCGCTCGAGTTCTCGATCGAGAGGACGCAGTGCCCGCCCGAGACGACTGATGGCTGCACCTACACGGTGGTGCTCGAACGCGGAACGGGCGGCAAGGACGTGGATTACTCGGAACTCGTCATCAAGTTCAGCGGAACGGTCTCCGCGCGCTGCACGGATGGCAGGACGGGACAGACGACCTTCTCGCTCTCGATGTCGGGCTTCCGGAGTGCCGAGGGCTCCACGGAGCGGGAGCTCGAGGCGCTGGCGGGGAGCACGGTGAGAGGAGCGGCGGGGATACCCTGAGCGCTTGGGGCCAGCGGGCTCACGGGCGCGGCACGAGCCGCACCGAGGGCGCCTTGAAGGTGGCGGTGAGCGCCCGGCCCTCGACGAGTCCCAGCTCTTCCGTGGAGAAGCGCGTCACCCGCGCCACCAGGGGGAAGCCCGCGTCCAGCGCCACGCGGACGAGGGCCCCCTCGGGGGAGAGCGACACCACGGTGCAGGGCAGCCGGTTGCGCGCGCTGGTGGGCGCCGCCTCGGGCGGGCCCAGCGTGACGTCCTCGGCCCGGAGGCATACGAAGACCGCGGTGCCTTCGTGTGCGGGCTCCAGGGCGACGAGGTGATGCGGGCCCACCTCCACCGTGGCCAGCCCCGCCTCGCGCTCGAGCACCGTGCCCGGCAGCACCGTCTCGATGCCCGTCATCCGCGCCACCGCGAGCTCCGTGGGGTGGTTGAACACGTCCGCCACCGGCCCCACCTGGCACACCCGGCCGCCCTCCATGGCCACCAGGTCATCCCCCAGCGCGAGCGCCTCCAGCTTGTCGTGCGTCACCACCACGGTGGGCACCCCCAGCTCCCGCAGCAGCCGCCGCAGCTCGCCCCGGAGCTGCTCGCGCGAGGGCGCATCCAACGCGGACAGGGGCTCGTCCAACAGCAGCAGGCGTGGGCGGATGGCGAGCGCCCGGGCCAGGGCCACACGCTGTTGCTGCCCGCCGGACAGCTCGCGCGGCCTGCGTCCCTCCAGCCCCTCCAGGTGCAGCAGCTCGAAGAGGGAGCCCGAGCGCTCGCGCCGTTCCGCGGCCGTCAGCGCTCCGAGCCCGAACTGGACGTTCTGCTCCGCGGTGAGGTGCGGGAAGAGGGCGTAGTCCTGGAAGAGGAAGCCCACGCGCCGTTGCTGGGGCGGAAGGAAGAGGCGGGCCGAGGTGTCGCACCAGGGCTCGCCGTGGAAGAGGATGCGGCCGTGCTCGGGCCTGTCGAGCCCCGCGAGGCACCGCAGTACCGTCGTCTTGCCCGCGCCCGAGGGGCCGAACAGCACCGCGACGCGGCCAGGGGTGGCGGACAGCTCCAGGGTGGCCCGGACGGTGGGGCCGCCGCGGAAGCGCTTCTCCAGGTCGGCTACGAGCGTGTCGGCCATGGTGCCCACACCTTGCGCTGCAGCCCGTAGGTGAGGGCCAGCACGACGAACGAGAAGACGAGCAGCACCAGCGACGTACGGCCCGCCGACGCATAGTCCAGCGCCTGCACCGAGTCGTAGATGGAGATGGAGGCCGTGCGCGTGCGGCCCTCCAGGTTGCCACCCACCATGAGCACCACGCCGAACTCGCCCAGCGTGTGCGCGAAGGTGAGCACCATGCCGGAGAGGATGCCGGTGGCGGACAGGGGCAGCATGACGCGCAGGAACGTCTGGAAGCGCGAGACGCCCAGGCACCACGAGGCCTCCAGGAGGCGGCGATCCACGCCCGCCAGGGCCGCAGTGAAGGGCTGGACGCTGAAGGGCAGGCTGTAGAGCACCGAGGCCACCAGCAGGCCGCTGAAGCTGAAGGGGAGGGTGCTGCCGAAGAGCGACTCGAAGGCCCCGCCCAGGGGGCCGCGCGGGCCGAGCGCCAGCAGCAGGTAGAAGCCCAGCACCGTGGGAGGCAGCACCAGCGGCAGTGCCACCACGGCCTCCACGAGGAACTTCCACCGCCAGCGCGAGGTGGCCAGCCACCAGGCGATGGGCAACCCCACCACCAGGAGGAGGAGCGTCGTCCACGCGGCGAGGCGCAGGCTCAAGAGGAGGGCGGCCTGGTCCAACGTCTCACTCCTTCGGCGGGGAGAAACCGTAGCGCTTCAGCAGCGCCTCGCCCTGGGGGCTGATCAGGTGGTCGCGGAATGCCTGGGCCAGGGCTGGAGCCTTCGCGTGCTTCAGGATGGCGCCGCCCTGCTCCATGCGCGGGTACGCGTCGAGTGGCACCTCCCAGGCGCGGCCCTGGTCCCTCATGGCCGGGGCGAGCGCGAGCGCCAGGGCGATGATGCCCGCCTCGGCGGCCCCGCTCTGCACGAACTGCGCTGTCTGCGCGATGTTCTCCCCGAGCACCAGCTTGTCCTTCACGGCGTCGTACACCCCCAGGCGCTTCAGGGCGGCCTCGGCGGCCCGGCCGTAGGGGGCATGCTGGGGGTTGGCGATGGCGATGCGCCGGGCGGACGGCTCCCGCAGGGCCTCCAGGCCGCGCTGCTCCACGGGCAGCGGCGAGTCCTTCGGCACCCACACCACGAGGCGGCCCACGGCGTAGAGGAAGACGTCGCCGGCCACCAGCCCCTGCTCGGCCAGCTGGCGCGGATAGGCCACGTCCGCGGAGAGGAAGACGTCGAAGGGCGCGCCGTTGCCAATCTGCGCGAGGAAGTTGCCCGACGAGCCGTAGGTGACCTGCACCTCCGCGCCGGGGTGCCTGGCGCGGAACTCCTTCAGCAGCTCGTCCAGCGCGAACTTCAGGTCCGAGGCCGCGGCGATGGTCAGCGTCGGTTTCTGCCCGGCACTGGCCGAAGGGGAGGGGTGAGGGGGGGCCCCGTTCTCACGCAGGCCCGCCCGCAGACCCGCCGCGATGACGAGCAGGGCCCCCGCGGCGAGCGCCCCCTTCACGATGACGTTCATTCAGTCCCTTCCCAGGAGGATGACTCGGGCCATGACGTCCGCAGCTTAACGGCGCCCGTGTGGGGGCGGCGGCGAGAAGAGGCCCCACCGGGTCGCGGAGGGTGTCGGCCCGGTAACACGGGCGGTGGAGTTTTTTCCCCGGGCCCGTGGGGAGGGCTGAAAGAACTTCCGTCCTACCGCCGGGCGCCAGCTCCGGGCCGATCTCCCCGAAAGACGCCTGAAGCCCGGACAGATCCGCCAAGCCTCTGTTTTCCCGAAAGAAAGGGATGGCGGGCGCGAGCCGTCCCCGGGGGCGGACCGACTGTCCAGGGGCTGGCACGGTTCTGGCTACAGGTGGAGGACGATGGCACTGAGCAAGCGACAGAATCGGAGCTACAACCTCTCGCTCTGGCAGACCTGGATGCCCTCCCTGGGTGTCATCTGCATCGTGGGCGCCCACATCCTCGCCGCCGGGCTGGGCCTGTACTCGTCGGCGCCGGCCGTCACGGTGCTCCAGCCCGCCACGGGAACGACCGTGGCTGGACAACTGGAGATCGCGGTCGAGGCGGATGATGGCCCCACGGGCTCGGGGGTGCGCAGCGTGGAGTACCAGCTCGACTCCACCACGGGCGCCTGGACGCCGCTGGCGCTGGACCTGGAGTCGAAGACCTACAAGGGGCGCACGCACACGGCGTCCGTGCCGGCCGGCGGCCACGAGCTCTACATCCGCGCGATGGACTACACGGGCAACCTGCGCACCGTGTTCGTCACGGTGCAGGTGGACGCTCCCGCCGCGAAGCCCACCGAGGTCCACCCGCCCATGCCCTCCGTGGGCGAGTCCCTGGACTTGTCCTCGCAGCGCGGTGGTGAGTCGAAGGGGTGGGGTGGGCGCGTGCTCTCGGCCATGCTCCGGTTGCGCTGAAGGTCGTTACACCGGGGCACCTCATCCGCCCCGGGCCGTTCTGGTGGCTGTCCGCCCGTACCGCTTCATCGATGTTGGCCTGGCGCTCGACGAGCCCGCCTCCGATGAAGCCCGCCTCTCCGATCAAGCCTGTCGAGGATTCCAGGGACCGCCCCGGGAGGCTGAATTCCTTTCTGGAATTCGTGGCGGCGGTCTCCTTCCTTTCAGAAACGGGCTTTTGTCTCACCGCAGGCGCCGCAATGGCACCGCATGAATTTGTAGGTTTTGCCGGATTCAGCACCGCGTGGCTGAAAGAACTCCCGGGATGCCGACCGTGCCTGGAGGGCATTCAGGCCGGCAGGCAAGGCCTCCCGAGCCCCATGCGTTCGTAGGTGCACCGACAACCCCGCGTTTTCCTGGAAGAAAAGAAGCTGGAGGTCCACCCGGCCCTGCCGGGAGGAGCGAGTGTTCAGCGAGCGGCACGAATCTCGCTTTGACGCGGACCCGGCAGCGTTCCTGCCCGGGCGCGGTGCGGTCGAGCCCGGGTGACGGCGTGTCCTGTGTCGATGCCTGTGTTTGAGGCGTTCGGGTGACAGGCTTTGAGCCTGCCTCCGCCAGGGCCGAGTCATGTCTTCGGCAGTCCCATCCCCCACCTCGAATGGAGTTGAACATGTATGGGAGATATGGAGCGGCGCTCCTGGTTCCCGGGGCTTCCCCCGCCAAGGAGCCCGCGTCCAAGGCGCCCGCGCGCACCGAGCGCCTGCCCATCCTCGAGAACCTCGCCTATGCGGTGGAGCACCTCAATGATGAGAGCCTTTAGGCGCCGCAACTGCCGGCTCACGAACGTTCCGCGCCCGAGGTGGTGGATCTTCATCGTGCCGGTGCTGGTGCTCTGTCTCTGGGAGGCGTGGATGCTGTTCCGCTAGCGGCCGGTTCCGGCGGTGGAGCGGGGAGCGCCCCTCAGCGGGTCCGAGACGTGGACACTGGCGTCACGTGGCCGGTCACGTTCGGCACCGAGGGCCGGGTGGGAATCCGGGGCGGCTTCATCGTGCGGCCGGGCGAGGACGCCGGGGAGGTCACCCCGCTGTCCGGCTGGCTCGCCCTGTCCCCATGAGGGGCGGGCTCACCGCCGGCTGAGGTCCCAGAGCGTCAGCTGGCGGCTGCGGGGGTCGATGGAATAGGTGCCCTCGTACCCGGCGAATTGAATGCGGATGGGGTGTTGTTCCTCGGATTCGTGCACCCATTGCCGCATCGCGGCGAGCCGTGCGGCCTCCTGGAGCTTGCGCTCGATGGCCGCGCGGCTCCGGCGGGGCGCCTTCTCCAGGACGGCGCGGACATGCGGTGGGAGCTGGACCTCGTACGGCTGAGGGGTCGAGGACGAGGTGGGGGCGTTCTGGGTTTCGAAGAAATTCTCGGAACGACGCATCGCTTCAGAAGGACCCGATGAGGTGCGCATCGGTCACGCATGAACGGGCCTGTCCTGGTACCCCTTCCCGGGAGGGATTCAGAAGAGGTGGGGGGCAGGGCGCTCAGGGCCTCACAGCGGGCGGCGAAGACGCGCGAGGGTGGATCCTCCGGCGAGGAGAGGAAGCGCTCGCGGGCCTCGGCGAAGCGGCGGGTGCGGTAGAGGGCGAGCCCCTCGGCGAACCGGGCCAGGTGCGCGGGGGGCGGGGTCCCGGCTACGTCCACCAGCTCGTACACGCGCACGGGCAGCTGCCTGCCCTTCACGCGCAGCAGATCCAGCTCCCGGGCGAGCACGGTGCCGCGGGCGGCCCGCACCGTCTCCTCGGAGGCGAGGATGCGGGTGCCGTACACCTTGGCGGCGCCCTCCAGGCGGGAGGCGAGGTTCACCGTGTCGCCGATGACGGTGTAGTCCTGGGCCGCGCGCGAGCCGATGTTGCCCACCACGCCGGGGCCGGTGTTCAGGCCGATGCGGCAGTGCACCCGGGCCACCCCTCGCGCCTCCAGTTCCGGGGCCAGCTGCTCCACCACCGCCACCAGCCGCAGCGCCGTGAGGCACGCCCGCGCCGCAGGGTCCTCCTGGGGCAGGGGCGCGTTCCAGAAGCACATGATGGCGTCGCCGATGAACTTGTCGAGCGTGGCACCGTGCTGGCCGAGCACCGTGCCACCTGCGCGCCCAGGTCGAGCACCAAGCGCAGACCCCCTTCCCTTTCGAAGGACTGCACCAGGTTGGCGTCCAGGCGGGAGGGCTGCTGCGTGTGGATGGTGTGGTGAGAGGCCACGCGCAGCAGGGGCTGCCAGGGTGCGTCATGGCCCCGGGGGTTGAGGCGCAGACGCAGGTCCGCGTGTGCGAGCGGAGCGGCGAACGGCGTGGGGCCGGGGTGCCGGCCCCTCTTGCCGAGCGGCCCGCTACGGCAGCTTGAGGTTCACGTTGAAGGTGTAGGTCACGCTGACGGGTCTGCCCTGGAAGGTGACCGGGCGGTAGTGGCGGCTCGTCAGGGACTCGAGCACGGCCTCGTCCATGTGGGGCAGTCCCTTGATGATGCGGCACTTCTCGACGTCGCCCTCGCGGGTGATGGTGCACTTGGCGATGACGACGCCGCTGACGCGGGCCCGGAGCGCCTCGTGGGTGTACTGCAACGGCACGCCCGCGGAGACGAGCTGCGGCGGAGTCATGCCGGCGCCGAACGGGAGCACTTCCTCGCCCGTGCCCTGGCCGAGGCCGGGTTTCAGCATCGAGGTGGCGATGGCACCGGCGACGCCGCCGATCTCGACACCGTTGGGGTCGCTGCCGGGGATGTAGGGCAGATCATTGGGCTCGGGCTCGGTGTTCTCCGGGGGCGGAGTCGCCTCGGCGGTCTGCGTCGTGTCCGGAGGCGGAGGCGGAATCTTCTTGGGCTGGACCAGCTCGGTCTTCGGCTTGGGCTTGGGCTTGGTCGCGGTGGGCAGCACCGCCTTGGGCGGATTCGGGTTGCCCTTGGGAGGCTGGGGGACGTTGAACACGAGCGCGGCGGGCTCTTCGAGATGCTTCACCGCCTGGCCGGACAGGCCCAGCATGCCGGCGAACACGCCCGCGTGAACCATCAACGACACCCACATCCCCGTCCCGAACCGACCCGCGCTCAATCCCGGCTGATTGATGACCGACTGGAACATGTGAAATCCCTCCTGGCTGACACTGATCAACCTACGGAGTCAGGGAGGGCCTGTGGCCTTGGGTCGGCCATCTCTTCGTCATGGTTTCGTCATGGACTCCAGCACCAGACGGCCGGGAGGGGATTCTCCGATACTACGGCCTCCAGCCCGGGCGATTGCCTGGGGAGGTATGGCATGTCTACCCGTCTTGTGCTGGTGGCGCTGGTGTTGTTGGGCGGGTGCGCCACGAGCGGTCCGCGTGGGAGGCCTCCGGGCGGCTCCAGCCCCTACTGCTTTCCCGAACAGACGGCGGACCCCCTCCGCGTGGTACCGCCAGGCTGGCCCCACTTGTCCTCCCGCCAGGAGGTGCTCGCGCCGTTCCTGTCGTGCACCTCGCCCGCGGAGTTCATCGAGTTGCAGCATGGCGTGGACATGGCCCGGGTGGTGGAGGAGTTGGATGAGTGGTCCGCCGTCCGGCTCGGCTCGCTGGGGCCGATGCGCGCGGACGCCGCGGCGGTCCTCAACCGCAAGCGTGCGGCCTTCCTCGTTACCGCTACCCGGGAATATGGCGTTGCCCGGGCCGAGCTGTTCGCCCTCTTCCTGATCCACTCCGCCTTCGGAGACGATCTGCGCCAGGTGCTTCTCCTGTTGGCCGGGGACAAGCAGCTGGGGGAGACACTGGGGCGGATGGACGCCGTGCGCGAGGCGCTGCGGCAGCGGGGACTGACACTCTCGGACTACGAGGACCGGCCCGAGCGCCTGGGAGACATGGCCCGGGGCCTGGCCAGTGCCGCCAACGAGGCCCTGTCCAGCAGCGAGCTGAGCCGGGGTGCCCTGGCGATGAAGTACTCCGAGCAGCGTGGGCAGTTGCCTCGGCCCTACCAGGAGGTGCTCGATGAGGTGGAGCGGGCGGAGCTGGAGGCGGCCTTCTCGCCAAGCAACGTGGTGCTGGGCGGCTTCGACACGCTGACGTTCGGCGTGCCGGTGGGCTTCTACAACCTGGTGGCGGGCACGTGCCACGGGGTGTATTCGCTGTCGGAGGGCCGGTACGAGCAGGCCACGCACGAGCTGTCGGCCGCGATGGTGCTGGTGTCCTTGTACGCGGGCGGCAAGGGCGTGCGCTCCCTCGCCGATACCTGGAGGCACTCGGGCATCCGGTGGGCCCGGGTGGGGCAGCTCCCGGTGCCGGAGCTGGGCTTCCAGGGACTGACGCAGGTGGCGGAGCGGCTGCTGAACCGGCTGGGAGGGGACGGCATCCGCGAGCTGGCCAGGTACATGCAGGCCAACCGGGAGGCGGCCCTGTTGGTGTACGAGGGCGGTGAGGCGGGTGCCGTGGCCCTCTACGAGGCCCGGGGTGATGTGGCGCGGGCCCAGGCGTGGTTGTCGGAAGCGAAGTCCGGGCGCGCGGGCCCCACCTCGACGAGGGCCGGGGCCGGGAAGAGTCCCGGTGGCGCGGCGTCCCTGGTGGATGAAGCGGCGGGCCTCACGCGGGAGGTGGTGGAAGCCAGGCTCTCGCAGGTGGAGCTCGACTCCGCGGGCCCGCGTCTGTCCGGCAACGTGGCTGTCCTGGAGAAGCAGCGTCCCGCCCTCGAGGCCCCACCGCCGGAAGTCCAAGGGCACCCGCTCTGGAGTGAGTACGTCGCGTATTGGGAGAATCGCCTCGCGGAGCTGCGTCAACGCAAGGCGGTCAAACTGCCCCTGGCGTGGGCAGGCTACGAGCAGATGCGAGGGCTGTTCGCCCGGGGGCTCGCCTTCGAGCGGGCGATGGTGGAGTTGCTGCGGGCCGATGCGGCGCTCCCGAAGGCACAGCGCCGGTTCCTCCAGGATTTCGACCAGCCGCGCGTCGAGGCGTACGTGGGCGTGCATAAACCGGAGACGGGTCTACGTTTCGCGGATGTGCTCGTCATTGAAGAAGGCGCAATCTCCGGCACGCTGCCTCGCGTGGAAACCTTCAGCTTCAAGAGTCGTAACCTCGCGTCGTTGGGGCGGGACGCCCTGCGGGCTCAGATGGCAGTGGATGCAAGGGACGCGCTGCGGTACTACGGCGGGACGCTAGACATCCGCCGGCCTGCCCTATCGCTCCGGGACACGGACGTGCCGATCCAAAGGGTCCGCCTCATCTATGAGGGCGGAGAACTCAAGCCCAGGGATGCGAAGGGGTTGAGGGGAGCGATGGAAATGGTCAGAAGTGCGGTCAAGGGAGTGGAGGTGCTGTTCCAATGAAATTGCTGACGCTTCAGGACTTGAACGTCGAGGATACCCTGAGGCTCTCCTACGACGGCACCTTCGAGCATCAGTCCGCCCTCAAGCACGAGTTGGAGCCTTTTCTCCAGGCGCTCGAGGACTACGCGGGCGAGTGGATGCCGGATCTCGTCAAGGGCAAACGGCGGCGTCGCTACTCCCGCGCTGCTGTCTGGAAAACCCTGGAGGAGAGACGCGATGAATACGGCTCGATCATCGGCCTGTATCGCACGACTTCGCCTCTCGTTTCGCTGACGCTTGACCTCGGGCTCTCGCAGAGCCCTCCCGATGTGCACATCTGGCTCGATGTGCAACCCCTCTCCTTCTTCGCGGAGGAGGAGCGTTGCCGCAGGTTCGTGGACATGGTGCGGGCCTGGGTCTGCCGGTATCCCGTCCCCTACGCCTGGGCCCATAGTGCCGCTGACGACCAGTTGACGGACTCTCCGGATTTCGGCCGCGATGAGGAGACCACGAGGAGAGACGGGTTCGACAAGGTCTATGAGGTGTGTTGGCTCAATGTCTTCGGTCCGAAGCTGGTGGAATCCGTTGGCCGTGAGCGCATGTTGTCCACTCCAGCCCACCGGGTGGAGGCGCTCCCCAATGGCTCCATTCTCCTGGTGACGTGGCCCACCGTAGCGGACTTCGCTTCCGAAGAAGCACGTCAAGCCCAGGCCCGTGCGCTCGTGCACCTCCGGCCAGCGCTCGACTTCGACACCGTGCTGCGCACCCTGCGCGAGCGCAGCGCGACGCTCACCCCCGTCGAGCCTCACTTCCACCAGGACATGGCTCCACTCCTCTCACGCACGCTGGACGGCTTCGCCATCAGCGAGCGCCAGCGCAAGATCGCCGAGCTCAATGCCTGGCAGCCTCCCGAGCCGGAGGAGTGGCTCCCCGCCGAGGCCGCGCTGCCTCCCGACGTGGAGGACCCGGAGCGGGCCCTCGCGCACTACGGCTACCTCGCCGAGCGCCTCGTGGCCCTGCTGCACTCCGAGGTGCCCTCGGTCCTCAAGGAAACCCCCGAGTCGCTCACGGACGCCGACTTCTACTTCTGGTCCGAGGATTTCCCGAAGACCCGTCTGCGGGAAGCCATTGAGGAGCACGCGGTCCCCGCCGTGGGCGCGTACCTGGGCGAGGTCCTCGTGCACAACCTGGGCGGACGGTGGATCCCGCGCGAGAAGCTCGAGGAGGCCCAGGTCCTCGTCGGCCAGCGCGTCTGGCTTCCTTTCGTCCGGGCCCGGCGGTACCTGCGCTCGCGCCAGTCGCTGCTGGACCATTCCCTCACCCAACTCTACCGCGTGGCCGAGCGTCACCGTTCCTGAGCGGCACTCCCCAACTCCATGCGGTACCCCACGCCCCGGATGGTGTGGATGGTGAAGGAGGAGGCACTCGTCCAGCCGAGCTTCTTCTTCAGGTTGGAGACGAAGTTGTCCACGGTGCGCGGGTCCACGATGACGTCGCGGCCCCACACCGCGTCGAGGATCTCCCCCCGGGGCAGAGCGCGGTCGCGGTGCTTGAGGAGGAAGGCGAGCAGATCGAACTCGGTGCGCGTGAGATCGATGACGCCGCCATCGGCCCGGGAGAGGGTGCGCTTGCCCAGGTCCAGCGAGAAGCCGGCGAAGGACATGACGGTGGGCGGCGCCCCACCGGCCCGGCGCACCAGCGCCCCCACCCGGGCGAGCAACTCGCGCAACCGGTAGGGCTTGGTGAGGTAGTCCTGTGCCCCGGCGTCGAAGCCGCGGACGATGTCGTCCTCGAGCGAGCGCGCGGTGAGCATCAGCACCATGGACTGCACTCCGCTGGCGCGCAGCCGCCGGCAGAAGGAGTAGCCGTCCTCGCCCGGGAGCATCACGTCGAGGATGAGCAGATCATAGGTGCGCGCGCGCAGCAGCGGCTCGGCCTCCTGGGTGTGGGAGGCCACGGCCACCTCGTACCCCTCGTCCTGGAGGTTGTCGCGCAGGCCGATCCGCAGGTTCGCGTCGTCCTCGACGACGAGGATGGAGGGGCGGGCGTTAGGAGGGCTGCTCGGGGCGTTCATGGCGGGGTTCGGGGAAGAGCAGGGCGAAGGTGGTGCCCTGGGGGCTGGAATTATCGATGGAGATGCGGCCCCCATGCAGGGCCATGATCTTCCGGCACAGGGCGAGCCCCAGGCCACTGCCGTGGACCTCGGGGCCCTGGGAGCCCAGCCGGTAGAAGTCGCGGAAGACGTTCTCCCACTCGGCCTCGGGGATGCCGATGCCGTTGTCGCCGAAGAGCACCACGCAGCCATGGCCCGGGTGAGGGTAGGCGCGGACGGAGAGCTCCACGGGGTTGTTGCGGTTGTAGGCGCACGCGTTGCGGGCGAGGTTGATGAACAGCAGGCGCAGCAGGGACGGGTCCACCTCGAGCTCCACGTCGCCCACGTCGGCGGTGAGCTGGACGGGGACGGAGGTGTTGCCCACAAGGTCCGAGCGGAGCATGCCGAGCAGCTCGTCCAGCTTCACGCGGGCGGGCTTGAGCTGCCAGCGGCCCTTGTCGATGCGGTTGAAGGACAGGATGTTCTCGACGAGGAAGTGCAACCCGTCGGCGGCCTGGATGATGCGCTCGGGATAGTCGCGCATCTCGGGGAGCTTGGAGAGCTTGCGCTCCATCGTCTCGGCGAGCAGGCGGATGGAGGCCAGGGGGGTGCGCAGCTCGTGGGAGACGGTGGCCACGAAGTCGCTCTTGAGCTCGACGTAGCGGTAGCGGCCGTGCTGGGCCACCACCGCCATCACCACGATGGCCACCGCGAGCGCGCCGCAGGTGGCCACCAGCAGCGTCTTCAGCCCATAGCGCTGCTCGATGGCGTTCTCGGCGGCGGTCCACTGGGGCACGGACACCTCCAGCCGCAGGGACTCGAGGGGTTGCATGGCCTCGGAGTCCTTCAGCCGCACCAGGCCGTCCACGCCGAAGTGGCCGCGCTCGCGCATGTCCCGGGCCAGGTCGCGCAGGAGCACCTCGAGGTCCACGGCGATGCCGCGCACCACCTCGCCCTGCTGCTCCACGTACCAGCGCTGGCCGATGAGGGTGGGGCCGGAGAGGCTCTCGGGGACCACGAGCATGCCGGCGCCGGCCTCGCGGGCGCGCGCCTGGAAGTCGTCGGAGGGCTCGCCGAGCGCGGTGCTGACCCGGACCACGTGGGCGAGCAGGAAGTCGAAGTCGGGCTGGGTGAACTGCCAGCGCTGACGCAGGAGATCCCGCTGCAGGCCGGCGGAGCGCTCGATGCCGCCGAAGTCCTCGGGGAGCCCCTCGCGCAGCAGGGCACGGACGAGGGGCGGGGTGGCCTCGCCGCGCTGGAGCCGCTCCAGCAGGAGGAGGACGAAAGGGAGCTCCTGGATGGGCGGGAGGGGATTCTCCGCGTGGTAGCGCAGCAGCTCCTCGGCGAGCGCATGGGCGCGGGAGGCGTTGCCCTTGTCGAGCGCCGCCTGCACCGCGCGAAGCCGGACGAGCCGCTCGCGCCAGGGTTCGGCCGGGGAGCCCTCGGCGAAGGACTTGGCGAGCTCGAGGTAGTGTCGGCGGGCGGGGGCGCGCGAGCCACGGGCGGAGCGGGTGAGGCGGGGCAGGAACTGGTGGCCGCGGAAGTTGAGGAAGAAGCCCTCGCCTGGGGCGAGCGGATCTCCCATGGCGGCGTGGAGGGCGGTGAGGTTGCCCTCGAGCTGCTTGCCGAGCGTGTGCCGCAGGGCCTGGGTGGCGTACTCCTCGAGCGCGTCACGGCGGGAGCGGAGCTGCGCGCGGGCGTCCTCGCGCTCCTGGGCGAAGATGCGCTGGAGGCTCACCAGCCCCCAGGTGAGGGCGAGGAGGCCGCATCCGAGTGCGAGGAGGGTGGGGAGGAGCCGGCGCAGCATGGGGGCCCGAGGGCCACGCGCAGTATATGAACATCCCTCTGAACTGTCTTCATACCAGGTGGGCCACCTCCAACTCGAAGCCCTTCGCCTTCAGCTCGCTCAGCAGCCGTCGCAGCTTCTGTGAGATGAGCAGCAGCGGGTGTGGGCGGAACGCACCTCCATTGCGGCTGCGCACCCCCGTCCACTGCCTCGTCGCGCACACGTCCGACCCATCCCAGTCCTCGCGCACCACCGACAGCTCCGAGAGGATGTTCAGCCCCAGAACGTGCCCCAACGGACACCGATACTCCCCAGCCGCGTCCGGGTCGAAGGGGTCTATTCCGAAACGTGTGACCGGAGCCACGCGCAGAGGCCGGGACGTCACCTCGAGCTGATGCCAGGCGTCGATGACGCCTCTCCCTCTCTTGCGTAGCACCGGAAGGAATCGAGCCCCTGTAATTCCGTGCGCGTGAAGGGCCTCCACCAGTCGTGCCGAGACGATGACTTCGTTGTAGGCGATGGTCCTCGCGAGGTCCTTGCCTCGCGGCATGCTGCCCGGATCGAGCCTCAGCTCGTTGAGTTGGCGCGCACCGGCTCCACAGTGCCCGCATGCCGCCACGTCGTCGTACTGCGTCCCGCAGCTCTCCCCTTCGGGCTCGAAGGCCGACCGGAGGCACAAGTGCAACAACTCGGCGGCCTCCAGTTCCTTCTTCGTGTACTTCCTGCGAATATCCCAACCCAGGACAAAGACAGAGCCCTGTTTCCTGAACTCACGCTCTATCCTCCCGACCTGGGCGTAACGGATGTCCTGGGTGTCCAGCACCAGCTTGCGAGTGCTGCTTCCCAACCGCTTTCCATCTTCGGGCTTCAAGAATCGTTGCGCATGGCGCTCCGCGATTCTGAAGTCGATGCTCTCTCGCATGGTTCAATTACACGCCAGCGTCAGCAGCAGCACCATCCACGGTGCCAACCACCCGCGTAGTCCCTGCATCCGTAGCCTCCGAGGCAGGTCACGCCCTCTCCAGCATGGCACTCCCCTCAGTGTGCCTCGGAGCTTCTCCTCCCATTCGGCCCTCGCATTGCTTGTGAGTCAGGCACTCGACAGGAGTGCCCGTGCATGTTCCGTGGGCGACTCCTACCTGCTGGCTAGGTTAGTGGCCATCGTGCCGGGTCTCGTGTCCCTCTCTCATCTACGCAGAGATGCGAGGGGTGGGCCGGTCATCGCGCGAACCCCCGGCCGCTCGTCGGCCCGGCCGCCGCGCGGAGGGGAGGGGATGAGAAGGTTGGGAGGGAGACTTCAGAAGTCGGACCCCGCCATGCCATCTCTCCCGTTGTTTCCCGAGGCCCCGTCCGGACTGAGCGCGAAGGCGCTGAGGGTGCACGAGCGTCTGTGCGCCGAGTACGGCTGTCCCATTCCGTGGTTCCGCTCGCAGGATCCCCTTAGCGAGCTCGTCTCCGCGCTGTTGAGCCACCGCACGCGCAATGCCTCCAGCGGCGCGGCCTTCCGTCAGTTGCGCGCGCGCTTCCCCACCTGGGAGGAGGTGCGCGACGCGCCCTGTGGGGAGGTCCAGGAGGCGATCTCCGCGGTGACCTGGCCGGAGCAGAAGGCGCCCCGCATCCAGCAGGTGCTGCGGCACATCACCGAGCGCAGGGCAGGGGAGCTGTCGCTGGACTTCCTCGCGGAGTTACCAGTGCGCGAGGCCCGGGACTGGCTCGAACACCTGCCCGGGGTAGGGCCGAAGTCGAGCGCCGCGACGCTGCTATTCAGCCGCTTGAGGAAACCCGCGCTGCCGGTGGACAGCCACCACCACCGGGTCGCGGTGCGGCTGGGGCTCATCCCCGAAACCGTGGCGGTGGGACCGGCGCACCGGCTGCTGGAGGCGCAGCTCCCGCCGGACTGGGACGCGCAGCGCGTCTATGACAACCACGAGGCGCTGATGCTGCACGGGCAGCGGTGCTGTTTCTACCGGGAGCCCGCGTGCCAGCGGTGTGCGGTGCTCGACCTGTGCCCCACGGGTCAGGCCCGGCTCGCGTCCCGTGAGGAACCGAACCCCGCCGGGGACACCGGCGAGGAACAACTCCCGAATACGACTTGAGCAAGGGTTGGGAATGGCCTGCCAGTCGCACGTTGGCGTGCCTTTGCTACGGAGCCTGCGAAGCCTTCACCAAGACGCCTGTAAAGTTGAAAACATGGATATTGCGGAGACGGCCAGCGTCGCTCTCGGCATAGGTTTGAATGTAATCACCCGCATTCAGGAAGAGTGCAACGGTATAGGCCCCAGTGTTGCGGTTTTTCACTTCATCCTGTCCGCTCCAGGCGAACCCTTTGTAGACACCATTGTGTGCGATGTAGATATACACATCATCGAGTGTACCGCCTTGGTTGAATGGGTCTTTGTTGAAGGAGATGGTGAAGGAGTACAGCCCTGTGCAGGGCGCGATGAAAGTACCTCCTCCGCTTACCCAGCCACCACCAAGATTGGTATAGGTGGTCTGGTATCCCAGGAGAGTGGCTCCTCCCTGGGAGACATGGCCGCTCCCAGTCACACTGAAGGCGACAATGCCTGTGCTGGGACAGGAGATGATAGTCTGGACAGCCGAGCTGGTCGAAGCATCCAGGACCCGGTAGTTCGGAACGTCCACTCTCTTCTGAAGTTCCGCTGCACGTGCGTCTCCCTGAAACAGCGCCACCAGGAGACACGTGAACCAACCCCCCACAAGCGTCTTATTGGAGTGCAGCATTCCATTCTCCTACTCAGCGTGAGTACGGCTACACTCAAGGTAGATGGTCTTTCCTATTTGCCCAGGGAGGCGGGTCCTGCCCGTTTTCCAATGACCAATGGTAACGACAACAGTTCGACAACCCCAGCGCAGCGGGGGGCTGCCCTCGTATTCGACAGCGACTGATGTTGTCTCTTCAGTCCGTCAGTGGCCCTGGGGTGTCTCGACCCTACCGCCGCGGTGGTTTTCGTGTCACTGCCCCGTCTGACCTGCTAGGTTAAGTCCTCGCGGCATTGAGACTGGGAGGGCGACCTGTTCACGAACCCCGAGAGAGTGACCGTGTACCCGGACGCGCTGGCGCCGGGAACGGAAGTAGGCACCTGGCGCGTGGTGGAGCGGGTGGGCATGGGCGGTTACGGCACCGTCTACCGGGTGGAGGACATGGCCCGTCCCGGCGACTTCTACGCCTACAAGCTGGCGCAGTACGCGGACGACAAGCGGATGGTGCGCGAGATGGCCTTGATGATGGCCAAGGGGGAGCACCCCAACGTGGTGCGCTTCCACGGGTGCGCGCGCTGGCCCCACCCCAAGGACGGATACCCCGGCTTCGTCATGGACTGGGTGCCGGGGCCGCCCATTCACCTGTGGGCCGAGACGGAGGGCTCCACCTTCCGGCAGCTCGCGGAGGCAGGCGGCAAGGTGGCCCTGGCCGTGGGGACGCTCCACGAGCGGGGCGTGTTGCACCGGGACCTCAAGCCCGAGCACATCATCATCCGTGAGTCGGATGGGGAGCCGGTGCTGCTCGACTTCGGCGCGGGCTGGTACGAGGGCGCCGAGCCCCTCACCAGCGGCACGCTCCCACCGGGCACGCTGCCCATGCGCAGCCCCGAGTCCCTGCGTTTCCTGTGGGACAACCACAAGAACCCCGAGGCTCATTACTCCTTCCAGCGCACCGATGACCTCTACGCGCTGGGGGTCTGCCTGTACCGGGCAGCCACCGGGCACTACCCCTTCCCCGAGGGGATGCCGGACTTGCTGCAATGCTCCATCGTGCTGCAGCGGCCGCACGCGCCCTCGGACTTCAACCGCCGGGTGCCCCGGGCGCTGAGCGAGGTGATTCTCCGCCTGCTCGCGAAGAATCCGCGGGACCGCTACCAGAGCGGTGCGGAGGTCCACGAGGCGCTAGTGGCGGCGGTGGCTTTCGGCAAACCGAAGCAGTGGGACGCGGGCATCTTCGAGTGGGAAGAGGTGGCGCCGGAGAAGGAGGGAGACAAGCCCCAGCGGCGACTCCGCCGGCCCGCGTGGCCCACGCAGCCGGTGACGCCCCCGCCGCCCAAGCTCGTCATTCCGCCGCCCGTTCATCCAGTCCGGCGAGTACGGCGCGGACGGGCTCCGGGCCAGCCCGCCCCGGAGCCGGCGTTGAAGGACGAGCAGCACCGCGGGGTTCACCGCAAGCGCTCCGTGCTGGCCGGGTCGGCGGTCATCGTGTTGGGGCTCGTGCTCCTCTTCATGACGACGTGGCTGGGCCTGGGACCGTTCGCCAGCACCGAGCCGACTCCACCTGTCGCGTCGTCCTTCTCTCCACCAACGCCCGGGGAGATCTCCGGCCAGGAAGTGGCACCCTCGGGGCCACCGCCAGAGATTGGGCGGGCTGCGGCTCCTCCTCGCGAGGAGACCACCCCCGCGGCCGCCGCCCCGTTCGCAGCGCGACCCAAGGATGACATCTTGAAGAAGCAGAAGAGGACCCTCTCACCCGTGGCCAGGTGGTGTCTCGGTGCCGCTGCCGCCGCCAGCACGGCCTGCCCCGGCCCCCAGGTACGTCCCACCCCAGCGCCCGAGGAGTGCCCGGAGGGTGCCGTCGAGACCATGACCAGCACGCTCGACCTCTTCATGAGATCCGAGCACTCCGTCACCTTTCCCAATGTCCGCCCGCCCAAGGCCCTCCCCGTGCGCGAGGGTTTCATGTCGATGGAGATGATAGGGAGCTGGGGGAAGCTGCCAGGGAAGACGGTCCTCTTGGGCCAGCTCCATTTCGGGGAAGGTCACATCTACGGCCGCTTCACCGAGGCCCGGACGCCCGCGGGGGACTCGTTCAAGGTCTGCATGCAGATCTTCACCGGCGAGAACATGATCAAACGAGGTGGTGGGTTCTACAAGTCCGGGCCCGGTACCGAGATGGAGCCAGGGAGCACGCCAGACAATGTCCTGATGTTCTCCATCCAGAAGGTGAAGCCCGTGCGCCGCTTCGATTAGGGCGAGGTCCCCCTCCATGTTCGTCTTGTCCCCCGTCCCCCTCCTGGCGCTGGGGCTCCTCGCGGAGCCCCAGTCCACTGCCCAGCCGTCTCTCCCGAAGTGTGAGCCATCTCCGTTGCGTATCGAGCTGCCAGCCGAGCCCACCCGCGAGTTGCCAGAGGTGTGCATCAGTCCGGAACTGCCCACCACCTTCCACTTCGACTCGCCGCTGATGTCAGGCTCGATGGAATTGCAGGGCCGCGAGCGGTTCGAGGACGTGGCTTCAGGGACACGCAGCTTCACCTTCTTTGCCCCGGCGGACCTGCAGACCGGGGAGCGGCTCAAGGTGGTGGTGCGGTTCTCGGATGGTGCGGCCCCCACGCGCGCAACCTTCATGCTGGTGGGTCACCCCGCGTTCGGCTCACGGGACGTGGACGTGTTCCGCTACAAGCGCACCGTGGAGGATTACCAAAGGGAGACCCGCGAGGAGCGCGAGAAGTCTCAGCGACTCAGCCAGGAACTCGAGCGGGTGCGGTTGGTAACCGGGCCGGGCGGGATCACGGAGTTGATCTCCGCCGGGATGATGGACAGAGGTGGCATCGTGGTCCGGGAGCTTCTGAGGAATGCCACCATGCCCCCGAGCAATGCCCTCGATTTCAGCGAGGCCTACAGCTACCGCTCGACGACCACGCGCAAGGAGGGAGAGGACTACGTGGTGCGGGTGGCCGTAGAGGTGAAGCTGCTGAA
The DNA here is from genome assembly GCA_035645295.1 of Archangium sp. Lineage (GTDB taxonomy): Bacteria > Myxococcota > Myxococcia > Myxococcales > Myxococcaceae > Archangium. Next base: position 24,631 of record DASQMW010000231.1, on the reverse strand, counting down.
CCCGGGCACGCAGCCCTGGATGGTCCGGGATGCGGCGCTGGTGCGCAAGGGCCAGGGGGCGATACCGATGAAGCTGGTCTGGCAGGCCTCGCCCATCCAACCGGACGCAGTGGAGCCGGCCCTGGTCGTGGTGGAGTTGGAAATGACGGCCCGGGAGGCCCGAGGCACCTTCACCTTGAAGATGTGGGACGAGAGTGGGAGCCGCCTCGTCACCCTCGGCAACGTCACCTTCCCGTGAGCCCCGCGGCCCATTTGTCCCTCCGGGTCTGGTCCGGGCATGCTGTGGCCTCATCTCAGGGGAACACACATGCACGGACTCGAAGGAAAGGTCGCCCTCGTCACGGGAGCTTCACGCGGGATTGGGGCGGAAATCGCGCGGAAGCTGGCGGCCCAGGGGGCGAAGGTCGTCATCAACTACACGCGCAACGAGGAGAGCGCCCGTAAGGTGGCCGAGGAGATCCAGCGCGCCGGAGGCGAGGTGCTCGTCGAGCGCGCGGACGTGGCCGATGAGGCGCAGGTGAAGCACCTCTTCGAGCGGACGGATGCGCACTTCGGACGGCTGGACATCCTGGTCAACAACGCGGGCATCCTCGAGTTCCGTCCCATCGACGCCGTGGATCGTGCGCACTACCAGCGCATCATGGAGGTCAACCTGTGGGGCGTCGTGAGCGCCAGCCAGCAGGCGGCACGGCGCCTGGGGCAGGGCGGCCGGATCATCAACATCACCTCGGCCTCCAGCCGCTCGCCCTTTCCGGCGCTCAGCGTGTACGCGGCGAGCAAGGGGGCCGTGGAGGCGTTCACGCGCGGCCTCGCGGCGGAGCTCGGGCCGAGGGGCATCACCGTCAATGCCATCTTCGCCGGCATGGTGGAGACGGACATGACGGCGAACAGCTCGCCGGAGGGCGTCCGGGCGTTTGTCCAGGCCACCCCGCTGCGGCGCACGGGCCAGCCCGAGGATGTCGCGGACGTCGTCGCGTTCCTCGCCTCGGAGAGCAGCCGCTGGGTCACCGGCCAGTCGATTGGCGCCACCGGCGGCATCGTCATGACGTAAGCCCGTGCTGATGCACGGCGCATAAGCATGCTAAGGGCGGTTGTTGCTCAGAAGCGCTCTGGCTGGAGGCGAAATCCTGGGTAGTCATGCGAACAATTCGTCTCCGGAACTGGCTCGTTCCATCGCGGAGTTCCTCCGGCGAGGACGGCCGGAAATCCTCGAGCTCTGGAGGGACAGGGTCCGGAGCCCTCGGGGGCTCCAAGAGCACCTTCCCGAGTTCCTGGACGGACTCACCGAGGGGTTGCTCGCTCAAAAGGCGGGTACCACCCGGGAGAGCCGGCAACCCGGTTGGATGCAGGGGCGGCAGGGGACCGGGCACGGTGAGTACACGCTCGAGCAGCTCATCCACGCGTACGGGCTCCTGCAAGCGGTGCTGCTCGAGCTCCTCCATCGGGAAGGGCCCTCCTCGCTGGCGGGCCTCCAGCTCATCCTCGACTCCATCAATGACGGCATCCGAGAAGCCGCGACCGGGTTCCACCGCGCCAGGAGCCAGACGGACAGGTGGAGAGCGGGCGAACGGGAACGGCTCATCTCCGCGTTCAAGGCCGCGACCGCCGCGACCGCCATCCTCCACGGTCCAGAGCTCGTCTTCGAGTTCGCCAATGACCAGTACGTGCGGCTCTTCTTCGACGACTCACGCGAGCACCTGGGCCTCCCTATTCGCGACGTGTTCCCGGAGCTCGAAGGGACCGGCATCTTCGAGCAGCTCGAGGAGGCCTATCGGGCGGGGAAGCGGATCGAACAGGCGGAGGTCCCGCTTCAGTTCCGTACCGCCGATGGGACCCTGAAGCCCGGGTATTACACCTACACGTTCACGCCTCATTTCGATGAGTCAGGCCACGCCCAGGGGTTGATCCTGATGGGGATCGACGTGACCGAGCAGGTGCTCGCGCGACAGGCGATTCAACGAAGCCAGGAGCAGCTCCAGCTCATCACGGATGCGATTCCGGACCTCATCAGCTACGTCACGCGGGAGGAGCGCTACAGCTTCGTGAACCGCGCTTACGAACAGTGGTTCGGAAGGCCATCCGAGGAGTTCGTCGGAGCGCGGACCCGCGACATCCTGGGAGAGGAGGTCCATGCCCGGGTGCTCCCGCTGCATCAGCGCGCTCTGGCCGGGGAAACCGTCCGTTCCGAGCAAGGGCTTCGAAATTCTCGAGGGGCGCTGCGCCAGCTGGAAATGCGTTACCTGCCGGACCGTGGCCCGGACGCCCGGATCCGTGGGGTCGTGGTGGTGGGCAACGACATCACCGAGCGCAAACAGGCGGAAGAAGCCGTCCGTCGAAGCGAGGAGCAGCTCCGGCTCATCACCGATCGCCTGCCCGCCTTTGTTTCCTATATCGATCGGGAGGGGCGCTATCAGTTCACCAACCGGACCTATGAGGTCTGGTACGGCCTGAAGAGCTCCGAGCTCCGGGGCAAGAGGCGCCGCGATTTCACGACCGAGGAGACCGCACGGCTGGCGGAGCCTTATGAAAGGCGCGCGCTCGCCGGCGAGCCGGTCCGCTACGAGAACCTGCTGCGCAAGCCTTCGGGTGAGTACTCCATCCAGGATGTCGAGTTCGTCCCCGACCGCGATTCCGAGACCGGAGAGATCCGCGGCGCCGTCATCGTCGCTCACGACATCACCGAGCAGAAGAAGATCAGACAGGCGCTCGAGGAGGCCATCCGGGCCCGGGACGAGTTCCTCTCGATTGCCTCCCATGAGCTGAAGACTCCGCTCACCTCCATCCAGCTCCAGACGCAGATGACGAAGCGGAACATCGAGCTCGGCCGCCCGGAGGCGTTCGATCCCGCCCGGGTGACCCGGCTCGTGGCGCAGACCAACAAGAGCGTCCAGCGGCTGAGCCGGCTGGTGGACGACATGCTGGACATCTCCCGCATCGCGACCGGAAAGCTCACCTTCACGCCGGAGAGGTTCAATCTCTGCACGCTGGCCCAGGAGGTCGTGGAGCGCCTGCTCGTTCAGGCGAGTGTGAGCGGTGCTCCCCTGTCTTGCGAATGCCTCGAGCCCGTCGAAGGCGAATGGGACCGCTTTCGAATCGATCAGGTGCTCACCAACCTCATCACCAACGCCCTTCGTTACGGTGAGGGCTCCCCCGTGGAAGTCACCGTCCATCGCTCGGGCCCGCAGGCCGTGGTGAAGGTGCGGGACCAGGGACCTGGCATCTCTCCCGAGAACCAGGAGCGGATCTTCCTGCGCTTCGAGCGCGCGACCTCCGCGAACTCCGTGAGCGGCCTCGGTATCGGACTCTACATCTCCCGGGAGATCACGGAGCGCCATGGGGGGGCGCTCCGTGTCGAGAGCACGCCGGGCCAGGGCGCGACCTTCATCGTGGAGCTTCCCCTGCGCGGCCTCTAATCCCGCTTCGCGCCCTGGGACTTGTTGGAGGCGGGCTCGACCGCCGGCGCCGGAACGAGCCGCGCGATGCGGTCGGGTCCGTTGAAGGCGATGTAGAGGTAGTCGTCGGGACCATTCACGACGTCGCGCACCCGGCCGGCGTCCTTGAACAGCACCTCCTGGTGCACCACCTTGCCGCCTTCGAGCCTCAGGCGCCGTACCTCCTCCTGTGCGAGCGCGCCCACGAACAGATCGTTCTTCCACCGGGCGAAGCGGTTGCCCGTGTAGAAGTCAGCCGCGCTCACGGCGATGGAGGGTGTCCAGTGCAGCACCGGCTGCTGCATGCCCTCCTGCGCGGTGCGGTCGGTCATCGGCGTACCGTCATAGTTCATGCCGTAGGTGATGACCGGCCAGCCGTAGTTGCGGCCCGGCTCGATGCGGTTCAACTCGTCGCCGCCCCGGGGGCCATGCTCCGTCCCCCACAGCTCCCCGGTCACCGGATGCCGCGTGAGCCCCTGCGGGTTGCGGTTGCCATAGCTCCAGATGCTCGGCATGGCGCCCTCGCGGCCGGCGAACGGGTTGTCCTTCGGAACGCGCCCGTCCTCGTGGATGCGGTGCACCTTGCCGTTGGGCCGCGACAGGTCCTGCGCGTCCTCCTTGTGGCCCCGCTCCCCGATGGAGAAGAACAGATGGCCCTTGCCGTCGAAGACGAAGCGGGAGCCGAAGTGCACGCCTCCGGTGCGGTACAGCCCGGCGGGCGCGCGGAAGAGCGTCTGCTGCTCCACGAACCGGCCCTCGCGCAGCTTGCCGCGGACGATCGCCGTCATGGCGGAGCCATTCGCGCCCGGATCGCTATAGGAGAGGTAGATCCACCCATTCTTCGCGAAGTCGGGATGCACGGCGACGTCGAGCAGCCCACCCTGGCCCCTGGACGCGACGTCCGGCGTGCCCGCGATCGGCTCGTGCAGGAGGCGGCCCTTCTCCACCACGCGCAACCGTCCGGCCTTCTCCGTCACGAGCATGCGCCCGTCGGGCAGGAACGCCACGGACCACGGGGTGTCGAGTCCCTCGGTGACCGTCTCGAGCTTGAACGCGTGCAACTGGCTGGACACGGCCTTGCCGGCCGCGGGCTTCGCGACCGGAGTCCCCTGGCTCCGTCGCTCCGCGCCCTGCTCGCGGATGTAGATGACGAGCGCGCGGATGTCCTGGGGCGACAGCGCGCCCGAGAACGCGGGCATGCCCGCCGACGGTTGCCCCTCGCGGATGCTCCGCGCGATGCCCTCATCGTCGGCACCGGACTTCCAGGTGTCGTCGACCAGGCTCGGCCCCAGCGCGCCCTCCAGCTTGGGACCGTGGCAGTTGGCGCAGAGCGAGGCATAGACCTCGGTGACGTCTCGCCGGGAGGCCTGGGGGCGCGGATGGGTCTGGGCCACGGAGGCGAACACGAGCAGGCCGCACGTGAGGGTGTTTCGGAAGGTGTTCGACATGGGCGCACACTGTATGCTCGCCTGCCCGCTCCTCCCTCCGGTGCAGGGTAGGTGTCGCATTGCGTCAAAATGCCTTGACGTGGTTAACGCGACGCGTTACCTATGCGCCCGTCAGTCGAGTCGAGGAGACGAACGCACATGGCGAAGAACAAGACGGCGAAGACCGAGGGGGCCGCCAAGGAGTCCACGGCCCAGACGACGACGGAGCAGGTGAAGACCGAGGCGGTGGCCCAGGAGGCCGCGCCGGTGGCCGAGCAGCAGGCCGGGACGGTGACGGGCGAGACGGTGGTGGCGGAGGCGGTGCAGGCCGAGCAGGTGAAGGCCGAGGCGCCGGTGGTGGAGAAGGTGGCGGAGGTGGTGAAGGCGGAGGCGGCGAAGGTGGAGACGGTGGTGACCGAGGCCGCGGGCCAGGTGACGTCCTTCGTGAAGGGCCGGCTGGAGCAGGCGCAGAAGCAGTTCGGCCAGATCGAGACGGAGGCGCAGAAGGCGCTGCAGACGCTGGTGACGCGCAGCCGCGAGTCCAGCCGCGAGGTGCTCCAGAAGCTGAACGTGAACGAGCTGCGCGAGAAGCCGGCCGTGAAGGAGCTGGAGAAGAAGGCGACGTGGGTGGGTGGCGAGGTGCGCCAGCGCCTGACCGGGCTGCAGGACCGGATGGTGAAGGTGGTAGGCGGCGTGGCGAGCCAGTCGCAGGTGCAGGCCATCAACCGCGAGCTGGATCGCCTGACGCGGAAGATCGACTCGATGGTCTCCCCCAAGAAGCCGGAGCAGCAGTCGCAGCAGGAGGCTCCGAAGGCGTAGCCGGACCGCGCCGGAGCATCCGCTGAAACGAAGACGCCCGGGGGCCCATGAGGCTTCCGGGCGTTCCTCTTTCAGCGCCCCGCCGGATCGGGTGAGACTCCCCCTTTCTCGCGGAGGGGAGCGGCATGATTGCGCGGAGCGAATACCTGGAGCGGATGCGGCGCCTGCGCCAGCGGGTGGCCGAGGCCGGGCTCGAGGCCTTCCTGGTCTCCAGTGAGGACAGCATCTACTACCTCACCGGCGTCTCCTACAGGCCGCTCGAGCGCCCGTTCTTCATCCTCGTGAGGCCCCAGGCCTCGCTGATCCTCCTGGTGCCCGCGTTGGAGCAGGAGCACCTGCGCGCCGCGCCCAACGTCGACGAGATCCTGCACTACTGGGACTATCCCGCCCCCGCGGGCCAGGGCTGGGCGGAGCGGCTGCTGGAGCTGCTCGACGGCCTCCGCCAGGTGGGCGTGGAGCCCTCGCTGCCGCAGGAGATCGCCAGCCGGCTCGCGCACCTCCCGCCGCGGACGCTGCCGCTCGTCGAGGAACTCCGGGTGGTGAAATCCTCCTCCGAGGTGGAGATGATCCGCGACACGGCCCGCTACGCGGACGTGGCCGTGGAGAAGCTCCTGGCCGCTTCCTACTACGGGGTCTCCGAGCTGGAGCTTTTCGCGCAGGGGCGCGCCGTGCAGCTGCAGATCATGAAGGAGAGCGGCTATGACGTGCTGACCAGCAGCGTGCTGGTGGGGAGCTGGCCGGCGCCCCTGAGCGCGCAGCCCCACGGCGTGCCCACCATCGCGGATCGCCTGGAGGGGGGCCCCCACATCGCCCTGGCCTTCCTGCGCGTCAACGGCTACGCCGCCGAGTGCGAGCGCACCTACTTCCTGTCGCCTCCCCGGGAAGAGGAGCGGGCGGTGTTCGCCGCCATGATGGAAGCGCGGCGGAGGGCCTTCGCCATGGTCCGGCCCGGGGTGGGCTGCGCGGAGATCGATGCCGCGACGAAGGCCTTCCTCCACCAGGAGGGCCATGGCGGCCGCCTGCTGCACCGCACCGGTCATGGCTTCGGGCTGGGCAACCACGAGGCGCCCTGGGTGGCCGAGGGCAGCACGGACGTACTGCGCGAGAACATGCTCATCAGCATCGAGCCCGGTATCTACCTGCCCGGCGTGGGGGGCATCCGGCACTCGGACACGGTGCTGGTGACGCGGGACGGTTACGAGAGCCTCACCCGGGCCCCGACGGATCTGGCCTCGCTGACCATCACCGCCAGCAAGCGGCTCAACCGCCTGAAGGGGGCGCTGATCCGCCGCGCGGCCGGTGTGAAGTAGAGTCAAGGAGTAGAAGAGGAAACCATGCCCCGGATCGCCAGCAGCGAGGTCGTCGTCCCCAAGTCCCTGTCTCCCGAGGAGCGCGCCAAGCTCACCGACGCGCTCTACGAGGTGCACCGGCAGATTTTCGACGGTGTGGAGCGCGAATCCTTCGCGAAGTACGTGGTCGAGTCGAAGGCCGAGCACACGTGGATCAACCTCCACAAGAACGAGGAGGGGGAGATCGTCGGGTACTTCGCCCTGCACATCTTCGACAAGCAGTTCGGTGGCGTGCCCACGTCCGTGTTCCGTGCGGAGGCGGGCTCGCTGCGGGCCTACCGCGGCGCCAATACCAGCATGCGCTTCGGGCTGAAGATGTTGCTGCGCTACATGTTGAAGAACCCGGGCCGGCGGTCGTTCTACCTGGGCTCGCTGGTGCACCCGTCCAGCTACTCGCTGTTGGCCAACTACTTCAACGAGGTGTGGCCGCGGCGCGAGACGCAGGTGCCGCCGGAGCTGCTGGCCTTCATGGACGAGCTGGCCACGGAGTTCGGCCTGGAGACGGTGGACCCGGCCAATCCCCTGGTGCGGCACGTGGGCTGGCGCACGCGCGAGACGGAGATGGAGCGCGAGTACTGGCTGCACTGCGACAAGCCGGCGGCGCGCTTCTTCGTCGAGGCCAACCCGGGCTATGTCGAGGGACACGGTCTGGTGACGGTGGTGCCCATCACCGTGGCCAACATCGCGAACATGATCCGCTCCATGGGGCAGCGCAAGCTGCGCCAGCCCATCCAGGCCACGGCGGCCCTGGCGCAGAAGACGCCGATTGGCGCGCGCATGCTGCGCCCCGAGGTCATCCGGCAGTTGCGCCGGGCGTCGCTCTTCGCCCACTTCGACGAGGCCACGCTGCTCGAGCTGGCCCGGCGCTCGGAGAGCATCACGATTCCGGGCGGCAAGTACGTCTTCCACCGCGGGGAGGCCAGCGACGAGATGTACCTGCTCGCCAGCGGCGCCGTCTACGTGCTGGCCGAGGGCGGCGAGCGCGAGAAGGTGGTGGACGAGCTCGGCAGCGGCTCGCTGTTCGGGGAGATCGCCATGCTCGCGGGCGAGCGCCGCTCGGCCTCCATCCGCACCGCCACCGCCTCGATGCTGGTGCGCATTCCGCGCTCGGCGCTGCTGCCGTTGATGGAGGCCAACGCGAACCTCCGGCAGGGCGTGTGGCAGAAGTTCGCCGAGCGGCGTTTCGATGACCTGGTGCGCGGGATGGATCGCTACGGGCACCTGGGGCGCAAGGGGCGGCTGTCCTGGGTGCAGCGGGGCGAGCACCGCGACCTGGCGCCCCAGGAGACGCTCTCTCTCGAGGCGGGCACGCATGTGTTCGTGCTGTCGGGCGTGCTGGAGGTCGAGCACGAGGGCCTGTGGGTGACGGCGCGCGGCTCGATGCTCCTGGAGCTGGAGAAGCCCCTGCGCGTCCGGGCCCAGGAGGCCACGCGGCTCATCCTGCTGTCACGCGACGCGGCGCCCCAGCAGCGGACGGCGGGGTAGGGCAGCCCCCGCCCCTGGCCGCTATCGCCGGCCCTGCTCAGGCCGGTTGCGCCTCTTGCGCGCGGCTGCCGTGGCTCCGGGCGTAGACCCGGGTGAACTCCGCGCCCAGGAAGAGGATCTGCGCGGAGTAGTAGACCCAGATGAGCACCACCGCCAGCGAGCCCGCGGCGCCATAGCTCGAGGAGACGGTGCTCCGGCCCAGGTACAGGCCGATGCCGAACTTGCCCAGGCTGAAGAGCAGCGACGTCACCGCCGCCCCGAGCCACACATCCCTCCAGGCCACCTGGGTGTCGGGGAGGATCTTGTACATCATCGCGAACAGCACGGTGATGACGGCGAAGGAGATGAGCAGGTTGAGCCCCTGCCACAACAGCGTCCAGCCGGGGATCAGCTGATCCAGATAGGCGCCGATGCCCGCCAGCGCGGCGCTCACCACCAGCGACACGAGCAGCAGGAAGCCGATCACCAGCACCATCGCGAACGACAGGAAGCGGCTGCGCAGGAAGTTCAGCACGCCGTTGCGCGGCTTCGGTTGGACGTGCCAGATGTGGTTGAGCGCCTCCTGCAACTGCACGAAGACACCCGTGGCTCCGAAGATGAGGGCAATCACGCCCAGCACCGTCGCGAGGATGCCGGAGCTCGGCTTGCGGGCGCTGATCATCATCTCTCCGATGACCTCGGCCCCGCTGGTGCCCACGAGATCCTGCAACTGGGTCTGGATCTGTCCTCGCGCGGCTTCCTCGCCAAAGACCATTCCGGCCACGCTCACGGCGATGACGAGCACCGGGGCGATCGAGAACATCGTGTAGTAGGAGAGCGAGGCCGCGAACGTCGGAGCCTTGTCCTCGTTCCACTCCGAGACGGCTTTCTTGAAGAGCTGGAAGGTGTTTCGAGCACGAAGCGCAACGGTCATGCCCGGTTGCACAGCACGCGGCGTGCCAGCGCTCGGGTTCCGGCTGGTGGCCTCGAATCCGAGGGAAACGGGCGCTTGGTGGCAGCGCTGCCCTCGTGACAGCGCGTAATTCTTTCAGCCCTCCCGGGGAGCATGCACTCGATTGCCCCGAGGTCGCTGATTCCGGGTCCTGGCGTCGGGGTTACCCATGAAGAGGGCCTTGAAAGAGGGCTTTGACATGGGCCCGGGGGACGAGCGATGCGCGAAGGAGAGAACCAGGAGGGGGAGCAAGGGAGCGTGCCCCCACCCGGTGATTTCGTCCCGGAGGAGTCAGAGGACTTCGAGGACTCCTTCTTGTCCGAGGTGGCCCGGGTGGAGGCGCCGCTCCCGGTTCCGCTGCCCGGCACCCGGATGGGCGGGAGGGAAGGGCATCGGTTCGAGATTCTCGAGGAACTGGGCGGGGGAGCGATGGGCCAGGTCTTCCGCGCCCGGGACTGTGAGCTGCGACGCGAGGTGGCCCTCAAGTTCCTGCTGCCCCGGAGCGCGCGGGGCGGACAACCGCCGGGCTCGCCGTTGTGGGAGGAGGCCCGGGCCATCGCGCGGCTGGATCACGAGAACATCGTCCGCCTCTTCGATGTCCGGGAGTGGAGCGGGACACCCTGGGAGCCCAGGGTTCCCTTCCTGGTGATGGAACTCCTCGAGGGCGAGTCCCTGGCCTCCCTGCTGCGGCGGGAGCGGCCGGGGCTGCGGCGGACGCTGGAGATCCTGGGCGGCGTGGCCGCGGGCCTGGCGCATGCCCATGCGCATCACCTCATCCACCGCGACCTCAAGCCGAGCAACGTGCTCATCACCCGCGAGGGACGGGTGAAGCTGCTCGACTTCGGGCTGGCGCACCTCATGTCGGGCGAGTCCCCGCTCGTTCCCCATCTGCCCACGGCCGGAACGCCCGCGTACATGGCTCCCGAGCAGTGGCGGGGAGAGGGGCAGGACGCGCGGACGGACCTCTGGGCGGCCGGCGTCATGTTGTACGAGCTGCTCACCGGTGAGCTGCCCTATCCGGTCATCTCGCTCCAGGAGTTGCGCGAGCGGGTGACCTCTCCCGAGCCGGTGCCCTCCGTGCGTGAGCGCGTTCCGGAGCTGCCCGAGGAACTGGAGCGGCTCGTGGCCGCGCTGCTGGCCAAGGAGCCCGAGCGGCGTCTGGGCAGCGCGGCCGGGCTGCGGGAGCGGCTGCTCCGGTTGGAGGCGGCGCTCGGGCCCTGGCGCGAGGCTCCAACGATCGTGGCCCCTCAGCGCCGACAGGTCACCCTGGTGTCCTGTGGGCTCGTGGTTCCCCCTGACCTCCGGGAGCGGCTCGATCCCGAGGACACCAGCGAGATCCAGGCGGCCTTCCAGCGGTGGTGTGCGGAGGTCTTCCAGCGGTACGACGGAGTCATCGCCCTGTCGGTGGGTGACGAGATGCTGGCCTGCTTCGGCTACCCCACGGCCCGGGAGGATGACTCGGAGCGGGCGGTGCGCGCGGGGCTCCACCTGACACGGGAGCGCCCCACGGAAGGGCCGTGGCTGGCCCACCCCGGGCTCGCGGTGGAGGTGGGCATCCATACGGACACGGTGGTGTTCGATGCGCTCCCGTTGGAGGGACAAGGGCGGATGCCCACGCTCCAGGGCGAGGCTCCACGCATGGCCGCCACGTTGGCCCGGCAGGCCGGGCCCGGTGCGGTGGTGCTTGGCGCTACCACGTGGAAGCTCGTGCGGGGAGCTTTCGAGACCGAGCCTCCCGGCCCCCATCCGGCGGAGGCGTACCGGGTGGTGGGCGAGCGGAGGGCGGGCTCCCGCTTCGAGCGGACGCTCGTGGCCGGGGGGCTCACCCCGTGGGTGGGGCGGGAGCACGAGCTGGCGTTGTTGCTGGATCTCTGGGAGCGGGCGCGGCGGGGGCAGGGGGGTTGTGTCCTGCTCAGCGGCGAGGCCGGTATGGGCAAGTCCCGCCTCCTCCAGGAACTGTGCGAGCGGGTGTCTCCGGAGTCGAGCCACCTCCTGCTCGGCCAGTGCTGGGAGCCCTTCCGCAATAGCGCCTTCCATCCGATCATCGAACTGCTGCGGCGCCTTTTCCGGCTCGGACCGGAGGGGCTCACGCCATCCGGGGCGCACACGGTGGAGGCGCGGTGGGAAGGGCTCGGTGTGCCCCGGGAGCACGGCCAGCAGATCGCCGCGCTGCTCGCCTCGCCCGATGCGACAGGCACCGCCGCTCTGCTGGCCGCGCTGGAGGACGAGAAGGAGCGCAAGCGGAAGGTGCTCGAGGCCTTGAAACTCCTGTTCCTGGGGATGGCGCGGGAGCGGCCGGTGCTGCTCGTCATCGAGGATCTGCACTGGGCCGACCCCTCCACGTTGGAACTGCTCGGCCTGCTGGAAGAGGACGTCGCGACGGCGGGGCTCCTCCTCGCCCTCACGGCCCGCCCCGGGTTCCAGCAGGCCTGGCCGCCAGGGCCGGGGTTCCATCGGCTCGTGCTCGACCGGCTGCCGGCGGAGTCCGCGGCGGCCCTGGTGCGCGAGACCGCTCGTGGCACGAGCCTGCCGGAGGAGACGGTCCAGCGGCTCGTGGCGAAGACGGACGGTATCCCGCTCTTCGTGGAGGAGATGACGCGCATGGTGCTCGAGCGCTCCTTCACGGGCAGCCTGTCCACCATCCCCGTCACCCTGCACGAACTGCTGCTGGCCCGGCTGGATGTGCTCCCTCCCCAGCAGAAGACGCTGGCACGGCTCTGCGCCGTGGCCGGGCGCGACTTCAGTCATCCCCTGCTCGCGCGGCTCGTGGCCCGGGATGAGGCCACGCTGCGGGAGGATTTCCTGGGGCTCGTCTCGGCGGGGCTGCTGCAACGCAAGAGGGAGGAGTCCGGCGCGGAGGAGTACCAGTTCCGCCACGCCCTCATCCAGGAGGCGGCCTATCAGTCTCTCCCGCGCGGCCTGCGGCGGCAGCACCACGGGCGCGTTGCCCAGGCCCTGCTGGAAGGCTTCCAGGACGTCGTGGAGACGCGGCCCGAGGTGCTCGCCTACCACTACACGGAAGCAGGAGAGAATGTGCTGGCCATCCATCAGTGGGAGCTCGCCGGAAAGCTCGCCCTCGCCCGCTTCGCCAGCCTGGAGGCCTGCTCCCATTTCAAACAAGCGCTGACATTGGTGCGCGGCCTCCCGGATGGAGCGGAGAGGGCCGAGGACGAGATGCGCTTGCTGAGCGGTCTCGGCGTCATGTTGCTCAACACACAAGGCTACGGCTCACCCGAGGTGGAGCAGACCTATGGCCGCGCGCTGGAATTGCTCCGCCAGAGAGGGGAGGTGCTTCCAGAACTCAAACTCCTGTGTATGGGGTTTGGTGCCTACCTCATCATGGGAGCGAGGTTCGAGAAGGTGCACGAGCTGGCCGGACAGATCGTCGTGCTGGGCCGGCAGCGGCGGAACCCGAGACTGGTGTCTCAGGGCTACCTGCTGCTGGGGAACCTCTGTTTCTACGAAGGATCGCTCGACAGGGCGCGAGAGTACGCTGAACAGGCCGTGCGGCTGGGCCCTCGGCCCGATATGGGACAGGCCCTCCTCAAGGATGGCTGGGTGGACGAGTGGGTGGATGAGCTGGTGCTTTCCTGTTTCGTCCACCTGTTACAGGGCCGGCCTTGGGAGTCCCAGCGCTTCAGTCACAAGCTGCTTGAGGTGGTCCGTGGGACGGCCAAGACATCCCGGGGTACGGCGCCGGTCTATTCCCAGGTGTATCTGTCCGTGGCTTGTCAGTTCCGCGGCTTGCTACCGTGCACCCTGGAGTGGGCGGAGGCGAGCGTGGCGGTTGCCACCCGAGGCGTCTTCCAACCGCTCCTGGCCCTCGCCAAGGGGCTTCAGGGATGGGCGCTGTGCAGGCTCGGGCAGACACCGGAAGGGCTTGAAGCACTGCGGGCTGGCATTGGAATGATGCGGGCGTTGGGTGCCAGGGTCCTGCTGATCTATCACCTCTACCTGCTCGCGGACGTGTTCCTGCTGCTGGGGCAGGTGGAGGAAGGGCTGGCCACGGTGGGGAAGGCCTTGGGACACGTGGAGGAGACGGGGGCGCGCCTGTTCGAGTCCGAGCTGCACCGGCTCCAGGGAGAACTGCTCCGAGCGGCCGGAAAGGAGGGAGACGCGATGCTCAGCCTGATCCGGGCCGCGGCCGTCGCCCACCGGCAGCAGGCCCACCTCTTCGAGCTGCGTGCGCGCGTGTCCCTGGCGCGCCAGCTCCGGGACACGGGACACCCGGAGGCGGCACGGCGCAGGTTGGTGCGCCTGTGCGGCCGGTTCGCTCCGGACCTGGACCTGGCGGAACTCCGGGAGGCCCGGGCCCTGCTCACTTCCCTCCGGCCTACTCCAGGATTTCCACCGCATCCCCCACGCGAATCTCCCCCGGGCGCCGCACGATGACGTTCTGGCCGAACATCACCCCCTTGTTGGGAATGATGCGCCGGTAGGTGGAGAGGGTGCGCAGGGGCTCCTGCTGGGGATCGGCGCGGGCCGTCTCCGGGTCCACCGTGGTGAGGACGCAGCGGTCGCACGGCTTGACCCCGGCCAGCTCCACGGTGCCGATGCGCAGCCGCTTCCAGCCGTCCTCGGCGAAGGCGGCACAGCCCTCCACCACGAGGTTGGGACGGAAGCGGCTCATTGGCACGGGCCGCGCCAGCCGCTGGTTGAGGTCCGCCAGCGAGGCCTCGGAGATGAGCAGTAGGGGGTAGCCATCGGCGAAGCCGACGCGATCCTCCGGGGCGGCGTACTTTGGATCCACCGGGCGCTGCATCCGCTCGTCCACGTATACGAGCAGCGTGGGTTGGCCGAGGTACTCGGAGAGCCACCGGTCCGCGTCGGCATGGGCCCGGGCGGTGGAGCAGGTGTCGTCCCAGATGGTGACGTCGAGGCGGGGCGCTCCGGCGGGCGGCAGGGGCACCTCGAGCGCGGGCATGCCGGGGGCGGACAGCCGCAGCCCCGACGGCCCGGGCACGGCGCTCACTCGCACCAGGGCGGGCAGCTCGCGTCCGGTCAGGAAGGAGCCGTCCGGGTGCACCGCCATCCACCGGCGGTCATGCTGGAGCCCCAGCGGCTCCACGGTGGCGCGGGTCAGCGGCAGGCCCGCGCACGACTTGAGGGGGTAGAGGGTGATGGAGGTCAGGGTCGGCACGAGGCCTTTTCTGCCCTATCCCGGCTTGGACTGCACCAGATTGTAACGATTGCCGTAGAGGTCGCGGAAGATGAGATCCCGTCCCCAGGGCAGGTCCCGCACGCCCAGGTCCAGGGTGACGCCCGCCTCCTTGAGGGTGCGGTAGTCCGCGTCGATGTCGTCGCTGTCGAGGATGATCATGGGCTGCCGGCCGATCTGCTCCACGGCGATGCTCGCCTCCTCTCCCTTGAGCCAGGTAGACGGGTTGAGGAGCGTGATCTCGAAGTCGGACTGACCCCCCGGCGTGACGGTGATCCACCGGGGGCCACCCGGACCCATCGCGCTGTCCATCTTCTTCTTGAAGCCGAGCTTGCCCGTGAAAAAGGCGAGCGCCTCGTCGTCGTCCTTCACGTACACGGTGACGTGGGTGACACGCTGAATCACACGACCTCCAGGGTTGGATGAAGCCGCTGGTTCTATAGCATCCAGGGAAGCTGCCGGGGGGGGCATCCGTCATATTGGCGCACTGTCCACCTTGACGGATGGAAGTCATCGGCGTTACTAGTGTTCGCACGATGATGCTCCACCTCCTGGAAGCCAGGAAGGTGCCGGGCCCACTGTTCTTCAACCCCCCCGCTGGTGCGGCCCGCCCTCGCGAGAGGTGACGGGCTGTTTTCGTTCAGGGAACCGCCATGTCCCAGTCCTCATCCCTGTCCCTCGCCCTGTCCCAGGAAGAGCTGAGCGCCACGACGCAGGAGTTGCTCGAGGCGCCCGCCGAGGGGGTGCTCGCGTGGGTCGAGCGGCGGTTCGGCGCGCGTGCGGCCATCGCCTCCAGCTTCGGCGCGGAGGACATGGTCCTGATCGACCTGGCCCGCACGCACGCTCCGAGCGTGCGCCTGTTCACGCTGGATACGGGCCGGCTGCCGCCGGAGACGTACGAGGTGATGGACGTGGTGCGCCGCCGCTACGGCCTGGAGATCGAGACGTACTTCCCGGAGCGCGCGCGGGTGGAGGCGCTGGAGTCCAGCAAGGGGTACTTCTCGTTCAAGCAGAGCATCGAGGCGCGCAAGGAGTGCTGCGGCATCCGCAAGGTGGAGCCGCTGCGGCGCGCGCTGGCGGGGCGGGAGGCGTGGGTGACGGGGCTGCGCCGCGAGCAGTCCGTCACGCGCACGGAGGTGCAGGCGGTCGCGGCCGATGCCGATCACGGCCTCATCAAGGTGAACCCGCTCGTGCGGTGGAGCGGGAAGGACGTGTGGGAGTACATCAAGGCCAACGGTGTGCCCTACAACGCGCTGCACGACCGGGGTTACCCGTCCATCGGGTGCGCCCCGTGCACGCGCGCGGTGAAGCCCTACGAGGACGAGCGCGCCGGCCGCTGGTGGTGGGAGTCCCCCGAGAACCGTGAGTGCGGGCTGCACGTCCGCCGCTGACCCCACGCCCGAGGAGAGGACATGCCTTCCTTCACTCCAGCGGAGCTCACCCTGTTCCTGACCGCCCTGGTGGCGGCCATGGTCAAGGTGGGCGTTCCGTTCGGCCTGGGGCTCGGGCTGCTGTACTCGACCACCACCATCTCCGGGCCGCCGCTCGCCCTCCTGCTCAACAACCAGGGGCTGGCGCAGGACGAGTTCCGCGCGGCCATCGCTCTCATCCGCGTGGCAGAATCCAGCCTCACCCTGGTGACGTACCTCCTCCTCGGATTCTATGGCGCGCCGAGCCTTGGCCTCTTCTGGCTGCTGCTGCCCGCGGTCGCGCTCGGGCTTCCCCTGGGGCGCGTGCTGCTGCGGCGTGTCAGCAAGTCGGCGGCGATCGGCGGCTTCATCGTGGGATCCACCTGGCAGCGGTTCCTCCTGCTGCGGAAGAGTCAGGTGGCCTCGCCGTGAGCATGCACGTGGACTTCCCCGTCTGCCTCCGGCTGCGAGGCAAGCGGGTGCTCCTGGTGGGAGCCGGCAACATCGCCGATGAGCGGAGCCAGCAGCTCGTCGACGCGGGCGCGGTGCTGCGCGTGGTGGCCCCAAGCGTCAGCCCGGCGATCCGCCGGCTCGCGGAAGAGGGCCGGTTGGAGCTGGCCGAGCGCGCCTACGCGGCGGGGGACGTGCGCGGGCACCACGTGGTGTTCGTGGCCACGGACGACCGGCGGGTGAGCGAGGCGGTGGCGGACGAGGCGCGGGCCCTGGGCATCTGGGTGAACGCGGCGGACCTTCCGGAGCTGTGTGACTTCACGCTGCCCTCGGTGGGCAGGCGCGGCCCCATCGTGGTGGCGGTCTCCACCTCCGGGCAGGCGCCCGCGCTGGCCCGGCGCCTGCGCAAGCAGTTCCTGGAGCAGGTGGTGCCCGGGCACGTGCAGCTCGCCCGGCTCACGGGATGGCTCCGCAAGCGGCTGCCCGCGGGCGCCGAGCGGATGCGGTTGCTGAAGCAGCTGGTGGAGGGCGAGGCCGGGGAGCTGCTGACGCGTGGCCAGCGCAAGGCCGCCTGGGTCCAGGTGCGCGCCGCGCTGGAGACTTTTGGAGAGAAGCAATGAGCAAGCAGGTCAACGGTAAGGTCTACCTGGTGGGCGCGGGGCCCGGAGATCCCGGTCTGCTCACGCTCCGGGCGGCGCAGTTGCTCGCGGACGCGGACGCGGTGGTCTACGACCGCCTCATCCACCCCGACGTGTTGAAGCATGCCCGGCCTCGGGCCCGGCTGCTGTTCGTCGGCAAGGAGGGTGGGGGCGAGTCGGTGCGGCAGGAGGAGATCAACGCGCTGCTCGTCTCCCAGGCGCGGCTCGGCCGCATGGTGGTGCGGCTCAAGGGGGGTGACCCCTTCGTCTTCGGCCGCGGTGGCGAGGAGGCGCTCGCGCTGGAGGAGGCGGGCCTCGCCTACGAGGTGGTGCCGGGCGTCTCCAGCGGCGTGGCGGCTCCCGCGGCGGCGGGCATTCCCGTCACCCACCGGGGCGTGTCGGGCTCGGTGACGTTCGCCACCGCGCACCGGGCCGGCAAGGCGCCGGACTGGGCGCACCTGGCCGGGTCGGAGACGCTCGTGCTGTTCATGACGGGCAGCCGGCTGGAGGAGGCGACGCTGGGGCTCATCGCCGCGGGACGTTCCCCGAATACCCCCACGGCCATCGTCGAGGCGGGGACCTGGGCGCACCAGCGGGTCATCGAGGCTCCGCTCTCGGGCATCGCCGCGAGGGCCCGCGAGGCCTCTGTTGGTTCTCCCGCGATGTTGGTGGTGGGTGAAGTCGTTTCCCTGCGCTCCCAGCTTCGCTCGCTGGTCGAGTCGCGGCCTGTCGTATCCGAGCACGAGCAATTCCTGAAGGTGGAGGCTGGTCATGAGTGAAACCCTGTCCGCACGGCTCTCGCACCTCGCGGTGCTCGAGGCGGAGAGCATCCACATCATCCGGGAGACGGCGGCCGAGTTCGCCAACCCGGTGATGCTCTACAGCATTGGCAAGGACTCGCAGGTGTTGCTGCACCTGGCGCGCAAGGCCTTCCATCCCGCGCCCCTGCCGTTCCCCCTGCTGCACGTGGACACCACCTGGAAGTTCCGGGAGATGTACGAGTTCCGCGACAGCTTCACGGCGAAGCACGGGCTGAAGCTCCTGGTGCACAAGAACCAGAAGGCGATCGCCGAGGGCATCAACCCCTTCGACCATGGCAGCCAGAAGTACACGCACGCCATGAAGACGCAGTCGCTGCTGGAGGCGCTCGCGCAGAACGGCTTCGACGCGGCCTTCGGTGGTGCCCGGCGCGACGAGGAGAAGTCCCGGGCGAAGGAGCGCGTCTACTCCTTCCGCGACCGCCACGGCCAGTGGGAGCCGCGCAAGCAGCGGCCCGAGCTGTGGAACCTCTACAACGGCCGCATCGACGCGGGCGAGAGCATGCGCGTCTTCCCGCTCTCCAACTGGACCGAGCTGGACGTGTGGCACTACATCCTCAAGGAGCGCATCCCCGTGGTGCCCCTGTACTTCGCCGCCGAGCGCCCGGTGGTGGACCGCAAGGGCCAGTGGATCATGGTGGACGACGAGCGGATGCGGCTGCGTCCGGGCGAGCGTCCCACGATGAAGCAGGTGCGTTTCCGCACGCTGGGTTGTTACCCACTGAGTGGCGCGATCGAGTCCTCGGCTCGCAATGTCGAGGAGATCATCACCGAGATGATGGAGGCCCGCGTGTCCGAGCGTCAGGGCCGGCTCATTGATCACGACGAAGAAGGCTCGATGGAGCTCAAGAAGCGCGAGGGGTACTTCTAATGACCGCCGCACTGCAGTTGAATGACAAGGGTGACCTCCAGCGCTTCCTCGCCGAGCACTACGAGAAGGAGCTGCTGCGCCTGGTGGTGGTGGGCTCGGTGGACGACGGGAAGTCCACGCTGATCGGCCGGCTCCTCTACGAGTGCAACGGGCTCTTCGAGGACCAGGTGGCGGCGGTGAAGCGCGCCAGCGCGGGCGAGGAGATCGACTTCTCGCTCTTCACGGACGGCCTGCGCGCCGAGCGCGAGCAGGGCATCACCATCGACGTGGCGTACCGCTACTTCTCCACGCGCCGGCGCAAGGTGATCGTCGCCGACACGCCGGGACACCTGCAGTACACGCGCAACATGGCCACCGGGGCCTCCACGGCCGACGCGGCCGTCATCCTGGTGGACGCGCGCCTGGGCGTCCTCCCGCAGACGCGGCGCCATGCGTACATCGCCTCGTTGCTGGGCATTCCGTACCTCGCGGTGTCCATCAACAAGATGGACCTGATGGACTTCGATCCCGCCGTCTACGAGCGGCTGACGAAGGAGTTCGACGCGTTCGCCTCCACGCTCGGTTTCGAGCAGGTGCGCTACTTCCCCATCAGCGCACGCGGCGGTGACAACATCACCCAGCCGAGCGGCCGCACGCCCTGGCACGACGGGGAGACGCTGCTCGGGTGGCTGGAGTCGCTGCCGCACCAGCGCCGGCTGGATGGCGCGCCCTTTCGCTTCCCCGTGCAGTACGTGCTGCGGCCGAACCTGGACTATCGCGGGTTCGCCGGGCAGATCGCCTCGGGCACGGTGCGCGTGGGCGACGAGGTGGTGGTGTTCCCCTCCAAGCGGCGCACGCACATCGCCGCCATCGACACCTTCGATGGCAGCCTCGGGGAGGCCAGCGCGCCGTCCTCGGTGACCCTGCGTCTGGCCGACGAGGTGGACATCAGCCGGGGAGACCTCCTCGCGCATGCCGAGAAGCCGCCCACGGCGCTCCAGTACCTGGAGGCCATGCTGGTGTGGTTCGGCGAGGAGCGCCTGGATACCTCGCGCCGCTACCTCGTGAAGCACACGTCGAAGTACGTGCCGGCCCACGTCGAGCAGGTGCTCTGGCGCAAGGACCTGGAGGCCCTCTCCGAGGTTCCCGCCGACTCGCTGTCGCTCAACGACATCGGCAAGGTACGCCTCGTCTGCAAGCGGCCGCTCATCTGCGACCCGTACACGGAGAACCGGAAGACGGGCGCCTTCATCGTCGTGGACCCCCTCACCAACGACACGGTGGCGGCGGGAATGATCCTCGGCGCGGCGGGCGATGAGAGCGGCGAGGAGGCGCGCTCGCTCATCTCCGCCGAGGAGCGGCGCGAGCGCCTGGGACAGTCGGGCGCGGTCATCCTCCTGACGGGCACGCCGGAAGTGCAGACGTTGGCGCCCCGCCTGGAGCGGGCCCTGTTCGACCAGGGCAGGCACGTGGTCACCGTCCGTGGCGACGCGGAGAACGCCCTCGCGCTGGCCGAGGCGGGGTTGCTCGCCATCCTCTACACCCCCGTTCCGCAGGCGCGGCTGGGGCTGCGTGACCAACTCCGCGGCGCCGGCGTCCCCTGGCTGGAGCTGGATCCCACCCACGAGCTGGAGCGCCAGGTGAAGCAGATCCTGGACGCCCAGGAGAACCGGCCGTGACTTCTTTCGTGAATACCCCCATCCCTGCCCTGGCCACACCGCTGGGTGAGGAGAAGAGCGCGCTGCTGCAGCGCCTGCTCGAGGGGCTCGATGGTACCTCGCTCACGTGGCTGAGTGGCTACTTCGCCGGGCTCGCGGCCCGGCAGCTCCCGGGGGCACTCCCGGCCGCCCCGCCCACGCCGGTGGTGCAGGCCGCGCCCCAGGGGACACTGACCATTGTCTATGGCACCCAGACGGGCAACAGCCGGTTGCTGGCCGAGCGCCTGAAGCAGCGGGCCGAGGCCGCCGGGCTCGCCGTGCGCGGCTTCCGCGCCAGCGACTACCCCGTGCGCGAGCTGAAGAACGAGCGGCTCCTGTACGTGGTGATCAGTACCCAGGGGGACGGGGATCCGCCGGATGACGCGCGCGGCTTCTTCGACTTCGTGCGGAGCAAGCGCGCTCCGGCGCTTGGGCAACTGCGGTTCGCGGTGCTGGGGCTGGGCGATTCGAGCTACCCCAAGTTCTGCGAGATCGGCCGCGTCCTGGACGAGCGCTTCGCCGAGCTCGGGGCCTCGCGGCTTTTCGCGCGCGCCGAGTGCGACGTGGACTTCGAGCCCGTGGCCGAGCCCTGGCTGGGCCAGGCCCTGGAGCACGCGAAGAAGGAGCTCACGCCCGCGCCCTCGCTGGCGACCATCACGCCGCTGCGCACCGTGCAGGTGCCGGCCACCTTCAGCCGGGAGAATCCCTATCCGTCCCAGGTGCTGAGCAACCAGCGCATCACCGGGCGCGGGGCCCTCAAGGACGTCCGCCACCTGGAGCTGTCGCTGGAGGGCTCGGGCCTGAAGTACGAGCCGGGCGATGCGCTCGGCGTGGTGCCCCGGAATCCGCCGGAGTTGGTCGCGGCGGTGCTCTCCGAGCTGCGGCTCGATGGCGCCACCGAGGTGACCCGCGACGGGCGCATCCTGCCGTTGAAGCGCTGGCTCACCGAGGAGCTGGAGATCACCCGTCTGAGCCGTCCGTTCCTGGCGAGCCACGCTGAACGCTCCAGCGGCACGGAGCTGCGGCGCCTGCTCACGCCGGAGGGCGGTGAGGCCCTGCGCGCGCTGCTCGCGAGCCACCAGGTGATGGATGTGCTCCGCCAGCATCCCGGCAAGTGGAGCGCGGAGGAGTTGGTGGGCGCGCTGCGCCGCCTGACGCCGCGGCTCTACTCGATTGCCTCCAGCCAGAAGCGGGTAGGGGAGGAGGTCCACCTCACGCTGGGCCTGGTGGACTACGAGGCCTTCGGGACGCGGCACGTGGGCGCCGCCTCGAACTACCTGGCGACGCGCGAGGCGGGCCAGGACATGGTGGACGTCTTCATCGAGGCCAACGAGCGGTTCCGGCTGCCGAAGGATCCGAGCCGCGACATCATCATGGTGGGCCCCGGCACAGGCGTGGCGCCGTTCCGCGCCTTCGTGCAGGAGCGCGCCGAGACGGGGGCGAGCGGCCGCAACTGGCTCTTCTTCGGCGAGCAGCACTTCCGCACCCAGTTCCTCTACCAGGTGGAGTGGCAGGAGGCGGTCAAGCAGGGCTCGCTGCACCGGCTCGACCTCGCGTTCTCGCGGGACCAGGGCCAGAAGGTCTACGTCCAGAACCGCCTGCGCGAGAAGGGGAGCGAGGTCTATGCGTGGCTGGAGGGCGGCGGTTACTTCTACGTCTGCGGTGATGCCAAGCGCATGGCTCCGGACGTGGATGAAGCCATCCTCGACATCATCGCGACCCATGGCGGTAAGAGCCGTGAGGACGCGAAGGCCTACCTCGATTCGCTGCGCGAGCAGCAGCGCTATCTGCGCGACGTCTACTGAGCGAGAGACACCATGAGCAGCAAGAATCCGACGACTCCGGCCCTCTCCGAGGTGGAGCACATCAAGGCGCGCAGCCGGAACCTGCGAGGCACTCTGGCCGAGAGCCTCGCGGACCCGCTCACGGGCGCCATCGCTCCGGCCGACACCCAGCTCATCAAGTTCCACGGCAGCTACCAGCAGGACGACCGGGACCTCCGCGAGGAGCGCCGGCAGCAGAAACTGGAGCCGGCCTACAGCTTCATGATCCGCACCCGCCTGCCGGGCGGGGTGTGCACCCCGAAGCAGTGGCTCGCCCTGGACGAGCTGGCGCGCACGTACGCCAACGGGACGCTGCGCGTGACCACGCGTCAGGCCTTCCAACTGCATGGCGTGCTCAAGGGGGACATGAAGAGCACCATGAAGGGGATGGAGGCGGTGCTGCTCGACAGCATCGCCGCGTGCGGAGACGTCAACCGCAACGTGATGTGCAACCCCAACCCGGTGGACTCGCGCGCGCACGAGGTGGTGTACCAGTGGTCCATCCGCCTCTCCGAGCACCTGCTGCCGAAGACGCGGGCGTACTACGAGATCTGGCTGGACAAGGAGAAGGTGGCCGGCGGCGAGGAGGAGCCCATCTACGGCCCCACCTACCTGCCGCGGAAGTTCAAGGCGGGCATCACGGTGCCGCCGCTGAACGACGTGGACGTCTTCTCGCAGGACCTGGGCTTCATCGCCATCATCGAGGGCGGGGAGTTGGTGGGCTTCAACGTCCTGGTGGGCGGAGGCATGGGCGCCACGCACGGTGAGGCGGCGACGTTCCCGCGGCTCGCGGACGTCATCGGGTTCGTCCGCCCCGAGCAGATGCTGGAGGTCGCGGAGAACGTGGTGAAGGTGCAGCGCGACTACGGCGACCGCACCAACCGCAAGCACGCGCGCCTGAAGTACACCATCGAGGACCGTGGCATCGCCTGGTTCGTCGCCGAGCTGCAGAAGCGGCTGGGCTACCCGCTGGAGGCCGCGCGGCCGTTCGCGTTCGAGCACAACGGGGACCGCTTCGGGTGGATCCAGGGCCACGACGGACGCTGGAACCTGACGCTGCACATCGACAGCGGCCGGGTGGCGGACACGGAGGGCCAGCGGTTCCTGACGGGCCTGCGGGAGATCGCCCGGGTGCACCAGGGAGACTTCCGGCTCACGCCCAACCAGAACCTGATCATCGCGGGCATTCCGCCAGAGGAGAAGGCGGCCATCGAGAAGCTGGTGGAGGCGCATGGCCTCACGAGCTTCCGGAGCGCGAGCCCGCTGCGGCGCAACGCGCTGGCGTGCGTGGCGCTGCCGACGTGCGCCCTGGCCATGGCCGAGGCCGAGCGCTACCTGCCGCGCGTGGCGGGGCTGATCGAGGAGCGGCTGGTGGTGCACGGGCTGGAGAAGGAGAACCTCCTGCTGCGCATTACGGGCTGCCCGAATGGCTGCGCGCGGCCGTACCTGGCGGAGATCGCGTTGGTGGGAAAAGGGCCCGGCCGCTACAACCTCTTCCTCGGTGGAGACCAGCGGGGGCAGCGCCTCAACCGCCTGTACCGCGAGAACGTGGACGAGGCTGGCCTCTTGGCGGCGCTCGAGCCGCTGTTCGCCGCGTTCGCGCGTGACCGGCAGCCCGGGGAAGCGTTCGGTGACTTCACCGTGCGCACGGGCGTGGTCGCCGCGCCTCCGGCCGCCGCGCCTCCCGTCCCCGCCGCCGCCGGAGCGTGAGGTTCTCGGGGTGGCGGGTTCGATTCCCGCCGCTTCCTATCGAGGTTGCCCGCCGCCTTGAGTCGAATTCACTCCTGAAGAGGAGGCACGGCTCGCATCAGGGGACCAAATCGGTCCTTGTCGGAGTAGAGGGGAGCGGGAGGCGCGGTGCTGCTTGGGTTCGTCGGCGCCCACTGCGAGGGTTCGCTTCCGCTCTCCCTCTCGCCGAGTCTTACCCACAGCCCGTTTCCCCCTCGCCTCTCATCGAACCGGACGTGCGGATTTCCCGCATCCGGCTCTCGGACAGATTTCACGTGGGGCATTCAGCGCCGACAGCTCGCTTTGGCCTTCACGTAGAGCTTCTCTTGGAACTCTTCGAGCTTTGTAGGGGTTGTCAGGCTCTCGCCAATCTCCCACTCGTCCACTCCTCGAGAAAGCACTCTGAACCAGGGCCCCTTCCCTCCACGGTCGTTACCCGCTTCCCAGGTACTATGGGCCCCTCCGACTCCTGGGCGTGCCACGCCCTTTCGGCGTGTTCGGTCTTCACCCCGCTCGCTCAGGCCTCCCGTGTTGCGCACTCCACCGTTGCACGCATGCCGCGCCCATTATCCCGGTGGGCCACCAGGCTTGGTCGATTGCTGCCACCTGGCGCTTCGG
>DASQMW010000230.1:0-42706 GCA_035645295.1 Archangium sp. | reverse complement strand
TCCCGGCCGCGCGCTGCACGAACTTGTCCAACAGTTGGACAAGTTTCTGAAGACCGAGCCCGGCAGGGGCACCCGTCCCGCCCGAACTCCACCGGAGGGTGGGGGCCCTTGTGTAAAGGAACTTCTGGTCACCTACTTAGGTGCTGGTGACAAGGGAGGATGTCGGCGGACTCGCTCTTCTCTGGAGGCTCCATGCTGGCCTCGGAGGTGGGCTGCCGATTGGCTGATCTTCCCTCCACCGGGCGGGCGTCTGCGCCTGGATGCGCGGGGATGCATCATCCAGGAGAGAAGCGCTGCTCAGCGAGCTGTGGTGCCATGCAGATTACCCTGAACGTCCCAGAGCAATACCTCATCGACGTGGAGCCCGCCGAGTTGGCGCGGCGCATCCTGCTCTATGCGGCCGTGCTCATGTTCAAGTCCGGCGAGTTGTCCGCAGGGGCGGCGGTTGAGTTCGCTGGGGTAGAGCGCTTCACCTTCCTGGCCGAGTGCCAGCGGCACGGTATCTCCACCGTGAACTACCCGGCGGAGGAACTGGCCGAAGAAGTCGCGGCGCTGCGCTGAGGCGGCTTGCAGCCCGCTCCGTTGATTCATGGGAACATGTGTGCTGGACTCTTGGCATGGGCGCGAACACTGGGCGTCTCGAGCGACCATGGGTGTGGTACGCCGGTCCATTGCTGGCCTGCATCCTGAGCTGCTCGGAGGGAGGCGTGTGTGGCCCCATGGATTCCACCTCGAGTTGTTGCATCAAGACCCACGTCTTCGACCCGGCGCGCTGTGGGTTGACGGAATCGGAGGCAGGCGCCTTCCTCACCGCCGCCGCCGCCGCCGAGTTCGCGAAGACCGCGGACCTTCCTCCATGGAAGCAGGAGTGTGTCGATAACTACGTTGCATGCATGGAGGAGTCGTGGACAGGCCCCTGCTGCTCCTGCCTGCGGTATTGCGAAGGCCAACGGAAGTGGCCATTTGAAACGTGCCGTCCACGCACCCACCGGTGATTCCATGTCCGAAGAGATTGACTGGCATCCCCTGCGTGTTCTGGCTCAGCGCGTGCTGGAGAACCAGGAGCCTCTCGTGTTGACAGAGGACGTGCGTGCGCTCCTGCGCAGGACCGGAAGCCAGGTGGCGCTTGGCGCGGATGAGGTGGAGCAGGCCTTGGGTGACCTACTGGGGGCGACCGGGCTTCTGCGCGAGATAGCTCGCCGCATCGCCGAGGGTTCCGACCGGCTCGGTCCTGCCCTCCGTGGGATGTACCGTCTCCGGGATGCTGGTGACCTTGAGGGGGCGCGCAGGCAGATGGAGCAGGTGCTCGCGGTGGAGGTCGTCCCCCTCTACCGTGAAATCGCCGCGGGCGAGCTGGCGAAGCTGGACGAGCTGAAGCGATGAAGTGGCGGATGATGGTGCTGGGGATTTGTGTGGTGCTCCTCCTCCTGCCCCTGGCCCTGCTCCTGGCAAGCGTGTTGCGACCCGAACCCCGGCAAGGAGCGCGCTTCATCCCGATGCTCGATGGCGCGGAGCGCATGCGCCTGGAGACCTACGGCCGTGCCTGCATGCGCAGCTCCGAATGCGAGGCTCCCTTGCGCTGTCTGCGGGACCTTCGGAGCTGGCGCTCCTTCTGCGCTGACAGCCAGTGCATGTCGGATTCGCATTGCGAAGACAGGCGCGTCTGCCGTGGCGTGGCCGCGAGCGAGGATGGTTCGCTGATGCGCCTTTGCGTCCTGCTGGGGACCCGTGAGGAAGGCGAGCGGTGCGAGCAGCTTCCCAGCCGGGCGGATGAGGCCTGTGGGCCCGGGTTGCTGTGCGGTGGCCGGGAGGGCTGGTGTGGCCGTCCCTGCCGGCTGGATGCGGCGAAGGACTGCCCGGAGAGCTTCTTCTGCGCCGACGCCGTTCCCGAGCCACTCTGCCTGCCAACCTGCGAGGCACGAGGTTGCCCCACGGGTCAGCAGTGCATCCGGTTCGCGGAAGGTGTCTCGGCCTGCATGGAGGTGTACGGCTCCAACTGTCAGGATTCTGGCTGCCCGGAGAGTCAAACGTGCAAGGTGCTCGATGGCATCACGGCCCCGGGCAAGGTGTGGATGGCGTGCGTGCGGGAGTGCGGCAAGGGGCTCCCGGCGTGTCCGGAAGGACGCTTCTGTTTCACGGCAACCTGCGAGCTGCCCTGCGAGCCTCATGAGCCCACTTCGTGCGGTGCGGGCTTTCGCTGTGTGAAGCACCACCCCGCCAGGCCAGGGCGCTGCTGGCCAGAGTGGTCACCCGCGCCCTGAGGCCGCAACTCGATGATGTTCCACCGGCTCACGAGTGCGTGGCCCGGGGCGTCAGGGAAGGGACAATCCCACGCGTCGTGCACTCAGCATGGCTTCAGGGGCTGGCATCATGCGCTCCGTCGTGGCCGGTGCATTCAGCGTGGGGGGCCGCATGACTTCAGGAGTGACGAGCCTCAAGGGCTCCGTGTGCCAGGTGCACGGTCAGGAGGCCACGGCCCTTTGTGCGCGGTGTGGCTCGTTCATGTGCGCGCATTGCCCGGGGGAAGCCATCTGTGCGAGCTGCGCGTCTCGCATCGGCGGAGACATGACGGGCGTCCTGACGGCCCCGGCTGTCTCACTCGCCGCCGTGGGGGCGTTGTTCAGCTGCTCCAGCTCGCTGGCCACGCCCCCTACCTCAGGGTTTACGTCAACGTGACGATCTGTGGAGTCCAGTACCTGGGTCCGGTGTTCAGCCTCGTGACACTCCTGGGCGGCATCCAGATGGCCCGGGGACGCAGCTATTGGTTGGCGGTCACCGGCTCCGTCCTCGCGGCCATTCCGTTCTGCAACCTGTGCTGTGGCGTCTCGACGGGGGTGGGCCTCTGGGCGCTGTCCGTCCTCAAACGGCCCGAGGTGAAGGCTGGTTTCGAGACTCGCGCCGCGCCTGGGTGAGCAGGAATCTCCCGCGCGCACTCTCAAACGATGGAAAAGCATTCTCAGACATGCAATAGCAGTCGTCCGTGGAGTCCGAGCGCGACACCGCTGTCCGCTCAGCGACCTTCACGGTGCCTTCGCCCCGGAAGGCAGGAGGCGGTGGGCTCACCGAGCACTACATCCTTCCTCTCGCGCTCAGCGCTCCTCAGAGGAGGCCGATGTGGATGCCCCTGCCCGGTCGGAATGTGTCTCCCGGTTGCGATTGCTCGTCGGGGTGCATGAGGGCGGCTTCAACGGCATCGACACCTACTCGGAGCAGGTCGCGGCCAGTGCCATGGCGGCCGGGCACGAAGTGACCCTGGTGGCCACGGCGTCGGCGGCCTCCCGTCTCCGCACGGGCCTCGGACTGGCCGGGGCCCGCATCCTGGAGCTCGATATCGCTCCTCCCGGCCGGGTGGCTCGTCTGGCGGCGCGCTTCTGGCCCCGGCTCGACCGGCTCCGGCTCGAGCGCGGGCTGACCGCGGCACTCGCCCGGACCGGGCAGCGCTTCGACATGGTCCACCTCAACCGCCGGGGGCTGGCTCCGGCCCCCCGTCCCTTCACCCGCAGGCTCGTCTCGGCCGCCTGGTTCTACCCTCACCCGATGCCGTGGAGCGGGCCTTCCAGCTGAACGACAGGCCCCGGCTTGCCCTGGTCGCCGCGGAGCGGTTCGGCGGCTCCGTGGTGGCCCGCCGACTGACGGAGATCTGGACCTCGCCGCATGCGTGAGGTCTCGAGTCACCGCGCCCACAGCGAGGCGAGCTTCAACGGGAGCACCGCGAAGGGTTCGGCGTGCACGGTGGCTTCCCCGCTCCCGTGGCCCTGCCGGCTCCAGCGCCGCCCCTCCAACCGATAGGCCTCCAGCGACTTCTGGAGGGGATCCACCCACCACAGGTGGTTCACGCCTTCGCGAGCATAGGCCTTCATCTTCTTCTCGCGGTCCAGCACCGCCGTGGAGGGCGAGAGCACCTCGCATACCCAATCAGGGGCCAGGGTGAAGGCCGCCGTGTGCGGCATCTCCGGCATGCGCTCTCGGCGCCAGCCCGCCAGGTCTGGCACCAGGGCGTCAACCCCCAGGTGCAACTCGGGCTCGTCCAGGATGACCCAGCCACCAGGTCCCCCTTCGCCCAGGTCGAAGGGTCCTCCCAGAATCATTCCAAGCCGAGAGGCTGCCCGGAAATGGGGCGAGGCCGGTCGAGGACTCACGTACAACTCGCCATCGACGATCTCCCCCACGCAATTGGGGGGGACGGTCTCCAGGTCCTCGTAGGTGGCCTTGCGCCTCGACCCGCTCATGCCCGGAGCATGGGGAGTCGAAGGTGCCTCTTCAAGCGGCGTCCAGGGACGGTCGATCAATCCATGACCCATGCACCCAGTTTGCACCTGACCCGTCACGTTGACAAGCGCCACACGACATCGGAAGTCATGTCCAGGCGCCTCGTGAAGGTGGCGAGCGGGGAGGCCATCGCTTCCTGGCCCCAGGGCATGTGACAGCCGGCCACGTACGTCCCGACAGGGGGTCGCCGTGGCGGACGCGGGCGCGGAGGAGGCGCGGGGCTAGCGGGAGGCCTGGGCCTTGGCGAGCACGAGGTTGGAGTAGCGCGCGGTGATGCGCAGGTGCTTCTTGTAGAAGAGGAAACCGCCCTCGGCGTCCACGTGGAGGGTGTCGAGCACCTGGCCCATGCCGGGCTGGGCGCGGAAGTCCATGCGCACATCCACCCGGTCCGCCAGGTTGGGCAGCTCCGTGGGGCTGTAGCTCAGGCGCAGCAGCTGGCCCGAGCTGGGGTCCACGAGCGCCTCGCCCTTGTGGATGGAGGGGGCCTTGTCGTCGGCGCGGGGCTCGAAGCGCAGGCGCAGCCGGTGGGGCTCGCGCGGATCCGGGCCCGCCAGCGAGAAGCGGTGCCGGGACAGGTGGGAGGCGGCGAAGGGCAGGTTGACGGAGTCGAACGCGGTGCGGACCTCGCCCTTGCGCTGGCGCTCCTCCAGGTCCTTGCGCAGCGCCTCGGTGGCGTCCTGGCCGTCCTTGCGCGCCTGGAGGACCTCCCGGTGGTGCTGGCCGTCCTTCACCGTGACGCGGTCCACCCGCTCCTGGGTGTGCTTCACGTTGCCGTCCCCGTCGAGCTCCTCCACGCGCAGGGTGATGGTCACCTGCTCCACCTTGCCGGCGAGCAGCTCCTCCATGCCCCACGTCGTCTCACCCAGGCGCCGGGCGAGCACCTCGGCTTCCACGGTGGGTGTGGCGCCTCCCTGCGCCTCTCCCCGTGCCTGGAGGGGGAGGGAAAGGAGCAGCAGACCCACCAGGGTGAGCGCGCGACACATGCAGGGCTCCTGGAAGACCCCGCGCGGAGCGGCGGGGGGCGTGGAAGATGCACCACGCCTCGCCCCAGCGGAAGTGGGGATTCCACGCAAGTGGCTCTTCTTCTCGCGGTTCCAACTTCCGTGGATTCTTGCAGGCCGGGAGGCCCTACTCGCTCATGGGCGGCGAGGCGTTGACGGGCTCGGGCGGCTGGGTGGGCGGGAGGCGCTGCTCCTGCTCCCCGGTGGGCCGCTGGCGCTTCTCGAAGGGCTCCAGGCGCACCGGGCGTCCGGACTCCATGGACTGGTAGAGGGCGCGGATGATGCGCACGTCGGCCAGTCCCTCCCAGCCGCTGGGCTCCACCTCGCGGTCATTCAGGATGCAGTCGCTGAAGTAGGTGATTTCGGGGCCGATCTGGTCACGCGCGGGCAGGGTGCGCTTCTTCTTGCCCTTCGTCTCCAGCTCGAAGGTCATCTTCCCCTTGTAGTCGTAGGCGTTCTCCAGGCGGAGGCTGCCCTTGGTGCCCACCAGCTGGTAGGTGGACGTCGACGCGGCGCCGAAGCTCACGTTGAAGGAGGCCAGCCGGTCCTCCGGGAAGCGCATCACCGCGGACACGGCTTCCTCCGTCTCGGCGAAGCGCTCGTCCTTGCCCTTGGCCCTGAAGGCGAACACCTCCTCGGGCTCGGCGCGGAAGAGGTAGCGCGCGGCGTTGACGCAGTAGACGCCAATGTCCCAGGCCACTCCGCCGCCCTTGTCGGCGTCCACGCGGATGTTGGGGGCGTCGATCTGGAAGCTGAAGGAGGAGCTGAAGATGCGCGGCTCGCCAATCTTCCCCTTGCGCACCGCCTCCATGGCCGCGAGGTTGGCGGACTCGAAGTGCAGCCGGTAGGCCGTCATCAGCTTCACGTCGCTGTCCTCGGCGGCGCGAATCATGTCCATGCACTGCTGCTCGTCGAGCGCCAGGGGCTTCTCGCACAGCACATGGGCGCCGGCCCGCGCCGCGCGCACCGCGTACTCGGCGTGCATCGAGTTGGGCAGGGCGATGTAGACGGCGTCCACGTCGGGTAGCGCGAGGCACTCCTCGTACTGGTCATAGCCGTAGACGGGGACACCGTGGCGCTTGCCCAGGACGCGGTGCTTCTTCGGGTCCCCCGAGACGAGCGCCACCAGCCGCGAGTTCTTCTTCGCGTTCTTGAAGGCGGGGAGGATCGCATCCTGTGCGAAGTGTCCGAGCCCCACCACCACGTAGCCCACCTTGCGCGCCTTCTGGCGCTTGCGCTGCGTGTCCTGACTTCTCGCCTGCTTGCCAGCCGCCATGTCCGCTTCCTCCTGGAACCTGTCGGCGGGGCAAGCTCCGCATCGCGAGGTGTGGCGACAACCCACCTCGGCCCGCGAGGGGTCCTCCTGTCGGGGGGAGGACGCCGCGGGGGAACGAGGCGTTCGCTGGTGGAGGTCGCGGGCGGCACGGTACGCTCCGTCCCCATGCGTGGGAGTACCGTATCCGTCTGGTGGTGGAGGGGCCTGGTGGCGGCGCTGCTGCTGGTGGGCGGGTGCAAGCAGGCGAAGGAGCCGAAGTCCGGGGGGGAGAGGGCGGTGGCCGTTGCGCGGGACGAGAACGAAGGCCGGTTGAGGGCGCGTCCGGGCCGTCCCACGGTGGAGGCGCCGGAGCGGGGCCTGCGGCCGCTGGGCCTGGGGGGCGAGCGCGATGGGCTGCTCTACGTGCCCGCGAGCTACCGGGCGGACCGGCCCGCGCCCCTGGTGGTGGTGCTGCACGGCTCGAGGAGTGGCGCCCGCGACGGCCTGGCGCCGTGGTTGAAGCTCGCGGACGAGGCGGGGCTGTTGCTGCTCGCGCCGGAGTCGCGGGGGCACACCTGGGACATCGTCCTGCTCGACGGCGGGTATGGGCCGGACGTGCCCTTCATCGACCGGGCGCTGGCCCACGTCTTCGCGCGTTACGCGGTGGAGCCCAGGCGGCTCGCGCTGGCGGGCTTCTCGGATGGGGCCTCGTTCGCCCTGTCGCTGGGCCTCACCAATGGGGACCTGTTCACCCACGTGGTGGCGTTCTCCCCGGGCTTCCTGTCGCCGGGGGTGCAGCACGGCGAGCCGGGCATCTTCCTCTCCCATGGGAGGGAGGACACGGTGCTGCCCATCGGGCCGTGCAGCCGGAGCATTCTCCCGCTGTTGAGGGACGCGGGCTACGCCGTGCGCTACCGCGAGTTCGACGGGCCGCATACGGTGCCTCCGGACGTCGCCCGCGAGGCGCTGGTCTGGTTCACCGCACCGTGAGTGCGGCCCCCCTCCCGGGAGGGTGATGGCGGGGGCGCGGGGAGCCTGTCAGGTCTGTTACATTCGGAGGGGACCTGCACGCCGGAAGTCGGGGGGTAGGGCCCACGCCGGGAGCGCACGGGTGAGGGGCTTGGGTTGGCCCCTGACCTCGGGAACGCAGGCCACGGCTTGGAGGAGGTATGCGTTCACCCGAGAAGGGACAGGAGCCAGTGACGGTGGCGGACCGGGTACGTGCGCGGCTGGAATGGCTCGTGCTGGGCCTGGTCATCGCCACCCACGTGATGCTGGTGGCCTCCATCTGGGGCCAGTGGGTGCGCATCGGCATCATCACGGCCATGTTCGTGGGGGTGTCCTGTCTCAACCTCGCCATCTCGCGGCGCCTTTCAGCGGAGCGGGCCCGGACGGCCGATGCCCTCCGGATGACGTTCAACCTGCTCCTCGCCGTGCCGCTCTATGGCTACTTCACCGGCTGGGCGCTTCCGCTCTGGATGCATCTGCCGCTCAACAGCACCTGGGTGGGCGGGGCCGTCGACACGCGGTCGCGGGTGCGCCTGCTGGTGTCGCTGCTGGTGGTGGTGGGCTTCGCGGTGCTCGACGGGTGCCCGCCGGCCGTGCCGCTCACCTTCCTGGTGCTGTCCGTGGCCATCGCCGGCATCTCGGAGGCGCGAATCCAGCTCAACCAGCTCACGCGGGAGAGCCTGGAGCAGCGCAACCAGGAGCTGGCCAAGGCGCTGGCGGAGCTGGACCTGGTGCACCGGCGGGCCCGGGAGCAGGAGCGGCTGAGCAGCCTGGGCATGTTGGCAGCGGGCATCGCGCACGAAATCAACAACCCGATGAGCTACGTGAAGAGCAACGTGCACACGCTCCATCAGGAGCTGCGGGAGCAGAAGGATTTGCCCCCGGTGTTGCGCGAGTACGTGACGGAGGTGCTGCCGCAGACGTTGGATGGCATCAAGCGGGTGTGCTCCATCGTGACGGACCTGAGGCGCTTCGCGCGGGGGGACCCCGAGGCGCTCATCGAGTACGACCTCAACGAGGAGGTGCAGGCGGCGCTGCGGATGACGCGCAGCCAGCTGCTGCCGCAGTGCGACGTGGTCATCGAGCTGGGGCCGCTGCTGCCGATGCTCGGCCACCCGAGGCAGATTTCGCAGGCGGTGATGAACCTGCTGCTCAACGCGGCGCAGGCGATGAAGGAGCGGGGCACGGTGTACGTGTCCACGCGGCCGGACGGAGAGGACGACGTGGTGCTGACGGTGAGGGACACGGGGGTGGGGATGGCGCCGGAGGTGCAGGCCAACCTCTTCCAGCCCTTCTTCACGACCCGGCCGGAGGGCGAGGGGACGGGGCTGGGGCTGGCGGTGGTGCACGGCATCGTCACGTCCCACGGCGGGCGCATCCGGGTGGAGAGCCAGCCGGGGCAGGGGAGCACCTTCACGGTGCGGCTGCCCCGGGTGCCGCCGATGAAGTTCATCGCCGAGCAGCACGTGCCGGAGCAGCAGCCGGGGGCGTCGACCATCCACGTATTCAAGAAGCCTCGTGTGGCCCCCGGGACGGCGGAGGACTAGGTGGGGAAGCCGGCCGCATCCTCCGGAGAGGTGTACTGGGGAGGCGGCGGCTGGATGCTCCGGTGCTTCCAGAGCCGCGCGGCGGCCACGCCCCAGCCGGTGACGAGGGCGCCCTCGACGACGGCATCCAGCAGGTACACGGGCGAGATGCGCTGGGGCGAGTAGACGACGTCCACGACCGCGAGCGAGGCGGCGCTGCCGGCGGCGAGGGAGATGAGCTCGGGGTGGACGCGGCGGCGCAGGCCGGCGGCGAGCAGGGTGCCCCCGACGACGGCGATAAGCGCGCCCACCGTCTTCACCAACCAGCCCTCGAGCTTGGGACCCGTCACGGCCTCGAAGCTGCGCAGGTGGACGATGGGCCAGAGGCCCGTGGCGATGTAGAAGATGCCCTGGGTGACGGCCAGGCCCGAGGCCAGTGGCTCGGCGTGCTCGGACTCGAATTGCTCGACTGCCTCCATGTGCTCCTCCGGTGCGCTGAAGGAGGAAGATGGGGATGACCGGGAGAAGGACGCCCGCCCGCTCACTGTGCTTGCAGGGAGAGAAGCGGCTCCACTGTCCGAAGGACAGCGTCCAGGCAAGCCAGGCCCTCGTGGCGCACGGCGTCCACGGCTTCGCGCGCCCAGGCCAGCACCTCGCGCCGGTCCTCCTCGGGCATGCCATGGAAGCGCGGGTCCCCCGAGCGCACGTCCTCGGCCACGTGGGCCGCCACACCCAGGCTGCGCCCCACCGCCACCGCCCGCCCGGCCCGGGCCGTGCCCTCCCACAGCACCCGTAGGTAGAGCGCCCACTGCTGTCCGGCGATGCCCTCGGCCACCTGTCTGAATCGCGGCGCCGTCCACGCGGCCGTGCGCACCTCGAGCACCTGCAGGCCCGCCGCCGTCACCATGTCTTCCGAGGCCTCCGCCAGCACGGGAGCGGGGAGCTCCGCGCGGGCCAGCGTGGCGAAGCACAGCGACTGCAGGGCGAACTGCACTCCGGGCCCCAACCGCTGGGGCTGCTCCAGGTACGTGCACTCGCCATCCGCGAGGTCATCCGCGAGGTTCGCCGCGCACGAGCACAGGAACAACCCCGCCGCGCGCCGCAGCAGCACCGCGCGCCCGAGCCCCGCTTCGGCACCCGCCGCGTACAGCAGGGCGAGGGGTCCGGGCCGTCCCGCCTCCATGGCCGCCAGCACGTCCCGCTCGGCCTCTTCCGGAAGCCCATGCCGGCGCAGCGCGCGGAGGGCCTCCTGGAAGACGGCGCCCGCGCTCATCTCAATTCCCGCGGCAGCAGGATGCGCAACTGTGCTCCTCCAGTGGGCCGGTTGTGGCGCTCCAGCGTGCCGCCACTGGCGCGGATGAGACACTCGGAGGTGTACAGGCCCAACCCCGTGCCGTTCGGCTTGGTGGTGGACAGCCCTTCAATCGGGGCCTGCAGCTTGTCCGGGGGGAAGCCCGGGCCGTCATCCGCGATGAGCAGCTCCAGCCGTCCGCTGTACGGCTCGGTCCGCGCGAGGATGTCCACCGTGGCGGCCCCCCGCTCGCCATTGCCCTCGCAGGCGTTGAGCACGAGGTTCTCCACCACCCGCCGCAGCGTGGTGGTCCCCCCGCGCAGCAGCGCGTGCGTGGCCTGCTCCTCCACCTTCACCTGGATGTCGACGTCCGGGAAGCGCCAGCCCAGGCTGGTGCGCACCGACTCGAGCACCGGCACCAGGTGCACGGTCTCCGGCTCGTGGCTCACCGAGCGCCGCCCCTTCTGCCGGATTTCGATGACCATCTCGCGGATGCGCGTGAGCCCCTCGTTGAGCTCGCGCACCAGCTCCTCGAATTCGGCGCGGGGCAGCGTGTTGCGCTGCACGCCCATGACGGAGAGCATGTCCGCCGCGGCGCTCACGCTCATCAACGTGTTGTTGATGTCGTGGTTGTAGCCGAGAATCTGCACCAGGGCCTGGGACAGCCGGCCCACGTCGCGCTCCTGCTGCTCGAGCATCTGCGCCTGGACGGCGGCGCGCAGTTGCTCGGTCTCGGCGCGGGCCTGGTCGTGCTGGAGGGCGAAGCTGCCCGTGTACAGCTCGAGGAGGACGGCCAGCGGCGCCATGACGGCGAAGAGGGCCACGTGCTCCTTGCTGCTCGCCAACAGCGCCGCCAGCCCCAGCGCCACCGCCGTGCCCAGCGCGAGGAAGGGCTGCGAGGGCGCCACGCGGTGGAGCCGGCCGTGGTAGCCGGTGGTGAAGAGCAGCACCGCGGCGAACACCATGGCTCCCGGCATCTTCGCCATGGCCATCAACGCGGCGAGGTAGAACTGCAGGGCGGCCGTCCCCACCACCAGGTACAGCCAGCCCCACCACTCCAGGCGCTGGCGGCCCCGGTGCAGCAGCGCGAAGACGACGCCCAGCACCAGGCTTGGTGCCAGGCACGCCATGCCCTGGGTGAAGGACAGCGCGAAGAACTCCTTGGCCCCCGGGGCCACCACCGCCAACCCCAGCACCGCCGGGATGACCAGGGCGGAGCTCAGCCACGCCTGCAGCGACGAGGCGGCCAGCACCTCCTGGGCGTCCTGCGAGCGCACCCAGCGCTTGAAGGAGTCTTGGACGAGCCGGCGCCAGCGGGCGGGAAGGTTCATAAAGTCGCGGTCAGGTAGAAGCCCGCTGCCTTGTTGATGCTGTTGGCCTCGCGTCCCACCTGCTCCACGCGGCGGTTCAGCTCGTTGAAGATGTCCGGGTTGCCCCGGTGGACCACCTTCACCTCCACCGTACCGCCGGCCAACACCTGGTGGATGGCTTCCAGGATGGGCTTCACCTCGGGACTGATCTCCAGCGCGCCGTCGGGACCCTCCACGGCGCCCAGCTCCTGGATGCGCATCAGGTACTCACTGAGCGAGGAAGCCACGTTCAACCCCACCACTCGCGGACCACGGATGTCGTTGTAGCTCATTGCCGCCTTGCCTCCGCCGGTCCTGGGACCGGACTGTTGTCTGCTTGATTCGGGGGGGGGACTGTTCAGGGGCGCGGGGCGTGGGGACCCGGCGTGGAGAGCAGGGCCTCCAGCTCGCGTCGGCCGAAGGGCTTGGCCTGGAAGCACTGCTGGCCAGGCTGCTCGATGAAGTCGGGAGGGCAGTGGGTGGCGGAGATGAGGACGCGGCGCGCGTGGGGCACATGGGCCTCGGCCCAGCGCAGGAAGCCGGTGCCCGTCTCGCCCTCCTCCAGGTGCTGGGCGGCGAGGATGACATCCACGGCCGGTTCCGTCTCGAGGGCCGCGCGGGCCTGGGCGGCGGAGGAGGGCCGGAGCACCTCGTGGCCGAGCACCTGCAGGGTGCGCTCCAGCCCCCGGGACACCCGGGCATCACAATCCAGGACGAGCACCTTCATGGCGTGGCCTCCAGGGAGGAGGAAGGAGCCTGGAACCAGTCCCGCGGAGGCGCGAGGTAGAGCCCGCCGCCCACGGCCCTGGCGTAGCGGAGCATGGCGTCCGGAGGCTGGCCCCCCACGCCCAGCAGCGCGTCCAGCGAGCGCTGGTAGTAGTCCGGGTCCGCGGAGGCGGAGACGAAGGCCAGGCCCTCCTCGCCGCCGTGGCGGAAGGGGAAGCCGCGGCGGATGAGGAGCTGATTCTCCCCGGCGCCGGAGGCCCGCGCCCGGTGGATGTGGGCCTCGGCGGGCGCATCGTCGATGAGCTCCCCGTCGTGGGTGCGGCCCACCACGCGCACCTGGGCCGGGGGCTTGAGCAGGCCGAAGCGCTCGAGGTCCTGCTGGAAGCGCAGGTAGAGCAGCCACGAGGCGCCGGCCAGGGGGCCCGAGGGCACGAGGGCGGCGCGCCGCACCTGCTCGGGGGTGGGGCGCAGCAGGCCGTCACGGAAGCCGAAGGCGTCGCGGCCCTCGCCGATGCGGCCGCCGAGCACCTCCTCCTCGAGGTACAGCACCGCCTGGGAGAGGGCGCGCACCCGCCGCAGGGCCCATAGCAGCAGCTCGCGGCCCTCGGCGCTCACCTGGACGAGCACGTGGGACTGGGTGGACGGGAAGCGCGCGGTGGGGCCCTCGCGGGGCAGCAGCGCGGAATGCTCGGGCGCGCCGTGGACCAGCGTGGGCTGCAGGCCGAGCACCGTGTTCAGGCCCTCGGCCGTGCTCAGCTCGGCGTGGATCGCGGACACCACCTCGCGCAGC
Source organism: Archangium sp. (assembly GCA_035645295.1). Lineage (GTDB taxonomy): Bacteria > Myxococcota > Myxococcia > Myxococcales > Myxococcaceae > Archangium. The sequence goes on along the minus strand of DASQMW010000230.1, from coordinate 29,491 downwards.
TGCGGGAGTGCCACGTTGCGGCTGAGCCGCAGAACGACGACACCACTGAAAGCTCCAGGCGAGTGGAAGAGCCCCTCTTGTGGATGCATCGCTGGAATCCCCCCAACCCTCGCACCGATGTTCCGGCACGGAGGGTTTCGTGTACCGACAAGGAGAACCCAGCGGGTCTCATGATGTCAAAGGGGGGGGGGCGAAGAATGTCATCTCCGCGTCGTCTCATTCCTCCCAGAGGATGGCCACCTCCAGCTCGAGCGCCGCGAAGGGCTCGGCGCGAACCGAGACCTGGCCCGAGTAGGACTCCAGGGGGTAGTAGTGGGAACCTTCTAGCCGGAACACCTCCAACGTGCGGGCGTCCGGGTCCAGCATCCACACGTACCGCACGCCCGCGCGCGCGTACACGGGCGGCTTGGCCTTGCGATCCAAGGCGCGTGTGGAAGGAGAGAGCACCTCGCACACCCAGTCGGGGGCGAGCGAGGTGGCTGCCCTGCGGGGAGTCCGGGGCATGCGCTCGCGCCGCCAGCCCGCGATGTCTGGCACCAGCACATCCTCGCCCAGGCGCAGCTCGGGCTCGCTCAGCAGACGCCAGCCCCCGGGCCCGCCTCGCCCTTTGGTGAAGGGGCCCGACAGATCTCCAAAGAGTTCCGCGGCCGCCATCGCATACGGAAGTGCGGGCGCGGGACTGACATACAGCTCTCCATCGATGAGCTCTCCGACGACGTGCGCTGGGAGCGCCTCCAGGTCCGCGGAGCGTGCCTTGCGTGGTTGGCTTTCACCCATGGCCTGAGTCTACACCCTACTTCATGAATAGGGTAGTGTTTCCCTTCCATAAAGGTCAGTTTCGTGGAGGGAAGGCGGACGGCTACCCGTTGCCCGCCCATCCGCGAGGCAGCCGTGCGGACGTGCCTGGCTGCCGGGCCTGGAAGCACCGCCCATCTTCCGACCGGAGGAGGCGCGTCCATGGCCAGTCCCAAGCAGGTGAGCGAGCACGAGGCGCAGGGGGAGGTGGAGCGGGTCCTCTACGAGATGAGGCAGACGCTGCGGGTGACGGGGCTGGACGTGACGGTGCGCACGTGGGCGGGCTTCGAGCGCTTCCTGGTGGCGATGTGGGAGGCGATGGGGCCGAACACGGAGACGCGGGCCTTCGAGTCGGCGGCGGACGAGGTGAGGGCGCAAGGGGTGGAGGCCGCCGGGCGGCTGGGGCGGCTGGGCGCGTGGGAGGCGGCGGTGTTGGGGGAGAGCCAGCGCTACCACGTGCGAGGGGCGCTGGAGCTGTACCACTACCTCAACCCGAAGATGCTGGTGTTCACCTCGGCGGTGAAGCTGGCGCTGCAGGACGAGCGGGTGGGGGCGCTGCAGCCGCTGGGGAGCGCGGAGCGGCTGGAGCGGGGGGCTCCGGCGCGGATGAAGGCGATGGAGGAGGTGGAGGAGCGGCCGGACGACGCGCGGCTGCGGAGCCTCTTCAAGGACATCGAGGAGACGGTGGGGCCGCCCACGCTGCCGGGAGAGTTCCGGGGGCTGGCGCTGTGGCCCGGGTACCTGGAGGCGGCGTGGGCGCGGCTGAAGCCGCGGCTGCGGACGGAGGAGTGGGCCCGGGCGTGTGACGCGCTGCTGGAGACGTCGAGGCGGCTGGCGCGGCGGCTGCCGTACGAGGTGGCACTGTCGAAGGAGCGGTTGGAGGTGCTGCGCGAGGACGCGGAGCGCATCCAGCGGGTGACGGTGCAGTGCGAGTGGCGGCTGCCGGTGCTGGTGATGGGGATGGCGACGCTGGTGGAGGACGTGGGAGACATCGAGCGGCGGCTGCCCTTCCCGGCGGAGGCGCGGCTGGTGCCGGACTTCGTGGTGGGGGAGGAACTGCGATGAACTGGCGCGAGTACCAGGCGAGGCAGCGGGTGGTGGAGCTGGGCCATCGTTTCATCAGCTACGTGGACGAGGGGCGGGGAGCGCCGCTGGTGCTGCTGCATGGGATTCCCACATGGGGCTTCCTGTGGAGCGGGCTGCTGCCGGCACTGTCCCTGACACACCGGGTGCTGATTCCGGACCTGTTGGGGTACGGGTACTCGGACCGGCGCGAGGGCTTCGACCGGTCCATCGCGCGGCAGGCCGAGGCGCTGGATGCGTGGCTGGACCGGCTGGGGGTGGAGGACGCGGTGGTGGTGGGGCACGACATGGGTGGAGGGATTGCCCAGCACCTGGCGGTGCGCTTCCCTCGGCGGGTGTCGCGGCTGTGCCTGATGAACAGCATCTGCTTCGACTCGTGGCCCATCGAGATGATGGTGCAGCTGGGACACCCGGGGGTGGTGCGGAAGCTGTCGGCGCAGGCGGTGCAGCGGATGTTGAAGGTGGCGTTGAAGCGGATGGGCTTCGCGACGGCCCCGCCGGACGGGCTGGTGGACGGGCTGCTGGCGCCGTACGCGACGGAGGTGGGGAAGACATCGCTGGTGCGCGACGCGGCGGCGCTGGACACGAACCAGACACAGGAGTTGGCGCCGAGGCTGCCGCACGTGGCGGTCCCCACGCGGGTGGTGTGGGGCGTGGAGGACACCTTCCAGCCGGTGAAGTGGGGCGAGCGGCTGGCGTGGGAGATTCCGGGGGCGAAGCTCGTGCGGGTGGAGCGCGCGAGACACTTCGTCATGTGGGATCAGCCGCACGCGGTGATGACGGCGCTCTACGCGTTCCTCGGGGTGGAGGAGCGGCCCCGGCTGGAAGGCCTGGAGACTCGGGATGCGGAGTTCCCCTCGCTTCAGGGCCCGTTGATTTGAGAGGGACATAGAGCGTGCCGTCCTGCGTGCTGCCCGAGAGGCCGGTCTCCAGCAGGGCGATGGCGTCATTCCCCTTCGACTGCACCTTCCCCGTGAACAGGAAGTTGGCGCTCACCGGTGCGCCGAGTGCCTTGTTCACCCGGCCGTGGCTCGTCGCGCGGGCGACGGCGTCTTCGTACGGGCTCTCGCTGCGCATGTAGACAAACGCCAGGAGCCCGCTGCCGATACACAGCAGGGGCAGTCCCACCAGAGCCACGAGTCCCCACTTCAACCAGCGTGGGCTCCCACCTTCTTCATGTGTGGCCACTGGAGTTCCTCTCCTCTGCACCATGTCCGCACTGTAGCCGAAGGACCCTTGGCTCTGGGTTCAAGCGCCCGGCCCATCACGGTGCGGCGGCGTGGACGTGGCCTCCCGCGTCCACGCCGAAGTGGACGGAGCCCCGGTTCTTCCCAATCACGAAGAGCGCGTAGCGCCCCCCGGGCTCGAGCGCCCTGGGTCCCTCCACCACCGCGAAGCCCTCGAGCGTCTCTCCGTAGGTGAGCTGGCTGACGCTGCGGAGGTCCCCGAACGGCTCGGCGCGCAGGTGCCAGAAGACGGTCCCCGCCCTGTCCAGCACCTGCACCGTGTTGTAGCGAGGGCGCTCCGGGAACTCGGGATCCTCCACCACGAAGCGAGGCGCGGGGAGCCGCTCCTGCTCGGACACCAGCGACACCTGCAGCATCGGGCGGCAGGCGGCGAGCAGCAGCAGCGTGGTGCACAGCAACAGGCTGGCCGGGCGCGACACGCTCATCGGCTAGGGCGCTCCCTGGCCCGAGCGCACCTGCGCCAGCGCCGCGTTCAGCTGCTCCGTGTAGTCCGTGCCGTTGTAGACGAACCGGCGGCCGGGACCGTCGAAGAAGCCCGACAGGAAGGCCTGCTGCAGGAACTCGGCCTGCTGCTCCGGGTTCAGCTCGCGCCAGGCCTTGCCCTCGTCCAGGCCCTTCGCGAAGTCGTAGCCATCCCCGACGTATTGGCCGAGCAGCGCCTCGCTCATGTAGTCCGTGCCGCCGTTCTGGTGCTGCCAGACGTGCGCCGACTCGTGCACGAGGAGATCATCCGTCAGCGGCATGTTCTCCGGGGGAATGTAGATGGTGTTTCCGTGCGCGAACGCGCGGCCCGTCTTGCTGAACAGCCCCGAGTCGCCTTCCTTGATGCGCATGGCCGAGTAGTCGATGGTGTCGCCGTAGACCTTGCGCAGGGTGGCGATCTCATCCGCGCTCAGCTTGCGTCCCGGTGGCTCCACGCCCATCAGCGTCTGCACGGCACTGAGTGCCCGTCCGCCCATCATCAACACCGCGTCGACGGGCGTCTGCACGAACGTCTTCAGCAGCCCCGAGCCCATCTGCTTGAAGCCCTCGCCGAACTTCCCCTGGAAGAGCTTGCCCACGCCCCCGAAGAAGGTGCCGATTCCCTCTCCAACGTTGCGCACCGCGCCCACCACCGTGCTGACCGCGCCCGTGACCAGGCCGCGCACGCCGTCACCCACGCGCTGGACGGCCTCCTTCACTCCACCGACCACCGCCTTCGCCGCGTTGCCGATGGCCTTGATGGGGTTCCAGAACTCGACCTCCTTCGCCTTGCCGTCGACATGGATGATGCCCTTGTCGTTCTCGGCGCGGATCTCCGCCACCTGGGACGCCGACAGCTTCTCGCCGGAGAGGACGCGCCGGAACAGCTCGCCCTCGTCTCCCGCCGAGTCCTTCGCGTTGAGCTGCGCATCCAGGTGGTGGCCCGCCTCCTCCACGAAGGTGGACGCGGCCAGCGAGGGCTCCAACGACTCGTTGAGCAGCACCGTCCCCGACTCGGCGTCATACGCGCCGTTGGCCCCGCCCAGCACCTCGGCGGACACGAGCTTCACCGGGGGCAGCCAGCCGAAATCGCCCGCCTGGGCGCGCTGCCGGAACTCCTCGGCCTTGGTGGCGTCGTAGCCCTCGCCGAACACGGTCTTCATCGTGTCGTGGAACCGCTGCTTGTCCGTGGCCAGCGCGCCGAACTCGCGGCGGAACGTGGACTGCGCGTCCGGAGCCGGGCCGCTGAACGCACTGGCCGTGTCGAAGCCGGTCCGGCGCGCCGCCGCCTGCCCCACCGCCCCGAAGGAATCTCCCGCCTTCCTTCCCGCGAGCTCCTTCCCCGGTACCTCGGTCCTGTGCGGCGTCTGCGCGGCGATCCTGGACTGAATTCTCATCTCGTCCTCTCGAAAATTGGGAGGCGGCTCCCGTGCGGCTCTGTCCGTATTATCAGGCCTGACCGGTCCCGAGTTGCCTCGACGGGCCGCGGCTCATTCGTCTTCACCGCCCTCGGGTTCCGGGGCCTCTGGAGGCTCCGAGTCTCCGATGGGCATCTGGAGCGCCCGGGCCTTCTTCGCGCGCTTGCGGCTGAGCTCGACGCCCACGGCCTCCAGCCCCAGCCAGTTGGCCACGGCGAGCACGGAGCCATGGCCGCAGAAAGGGTCCACGATGGTGCGCGTGGGCGTGTTCTCCAGCACGTACCGGCAGGCGGCGAGACACGCCTGCACGCCCATGCCGCGGGTCCACGTCACCTCGCCGGCCTGGGGGAGCACATCGGCGGTGGACTTCGAGAGGTCCGCTCGGAGTCCGCGCGAGAAGCACAGCATGTGCGAGTACGCGGGCCGCCCGTAGGTGATGCTGCCGGGTGGGGTGCGGCAGACGACCTTGTGCCAGAGCAGCGAGTGCCCGAGCTGCTCGGCGGCCTTCTGGACGAGGTATCCCTTGTCGACCCAGGTCCCGTCCTTCTTGATGTCCGTCTGGTAGAAGATGGTGACGCCGTCGTCCGGGCAGCGCGAGAGGACGAGCGAGGCGGTGCGGACGAACCAGTCCTTCCACTCCGCGAGCGAGAGGGAAGGGAACTCGGACACGTCGGGCATGGAGGTGATGAGCGAGCACCCGGCGAGCACGCCCTGGGCCTCCAGCCACGCGAGGGCATCCGCGCAGTGAACCGTCCGCTTCCCCTGTGTAGGTGCCTGCTCCACGCGGTGGCTCCCGGCGCTCAGCGGCGCTTGACCGAGAAGGGGCCGAAGCCCTGGTCGGCGGGCATGACCTCGACCACGTTGATGTTCACGCGGGCGGGGCGGGTGACGGCCCAGAGCATGATGTCCGCGATGTCGGCCGCGGTGAGGGCCTCCATGCCCTCGTAGACCTTGCTGGCGCGCTGGGCATCGCCCTTGAAGCGCACGAGCGAGAAGTCGGTCTCCACCATGCCGGGCTGGATGTCGGTGACGCGCACGCGCGTGCCCACGAGGTCGGCCTTCAGGTTCTCGGAGAACTGGTGCACGAAGGCCTTGGTGGCGCCGTAGACGTTGCCGCCGGGGTAGGGGTAGCTGGCGGCCACCGAACCGAGGTTCACCACGTGCCCGCGGTTGCGCTTCACCATGCCGGGCAGCAGGGCGCGCGTCACGTAGACGAGCCCCTTGCAGTTGGTGTCGATCATCGTCTCCCAGTCGTCGAGCGACGCCTCGTGGGCGGGCTCGAGGCCGAGGCCAACGCCGGCGTTGTTGACGAGGACATCCACGTCAGCGAACCCGGCGGGCAGCGCGGAGAGGGAGGCCTCGACGTCACGGCGCGAGCGCACGTCCAGGACGAGGGGGTGGGCGGGGTGGGGGAGCTTCGCGGCCAGGGCCTCGAGCCGGTCGCCCCGGCGTCCCGCGAGCACGAGCTTCGCGCCCGCCTGGGAGAGCGCGAGCGCGCAGGCCTCGCCGATACCCGCGCTGGCGCCGGTGACGAGGGCCGTCCATCCTTGAAGGGTTTGCATGGGGCGCGGATTCTAATGAGGCGCCGGAGGAGTGCACGCCTTCGCTGTAGGATGGCCCCCATGACGCCACCTCGCGGCCTCAACGCGCTGCACCTGCACCAGGGCCACCCGGACTTCCTGGACCTGCCATGGCACCTGCCCCTGGAGGAGTGGCGCCCGGACGTGTGCTCCCGGATGGTGGAGGTCCCCCGGGGCCTCTCCCGGCACACGGTGGTCTTCGTCAGCTACGGCGCGCACATCTACGCGCTCAAGGAGCTGCCCCTGTCCGTGGGGCAGCGCGAGTACGACGTGCTGCGCGGACTGGAGGAGCGCCACCTGCCGGCGGTGACGGTGGTGGGACTCGCGCGGGTGCGCGCCCCGGGCGAGCCGGGGGACGAGGTGGCCATCCTCCTCACCCAGTACCTGCCCTCGTCGCTGCCCTACCGCGTGCTCTTCATGAACAAGGGCCTGGAGCGCTACCGCGAGCGGCTGCTGGACGCGATGGCCAGCCTGCTGGTGCGGCTGCACCTCGGCGGCTTCTTCTGGGGGGACTGCTCCCTGTCCAACGTCCTCTTCCGCCGCGACGCGGGCGAGCTCCAGGCGTACGCGGTGGACGCGGAGACCTCGGAGCTGCACGCCAAGCTCTCCGACGGCCAGCGTGAGCTGGATCTGCTCATCATGGAGGAGAACGTCACCGGAGGGCTGGCGGACCTGGCGGCGATGGTGGAGCTGCCCTCGACGCTCGACGTGTACGAGACGGCCCCGAGCATCCGCCAGCGCTACGAGCGCCTGTGGGCGGAGATCAACACGGAGATCTCCATCACGCCGGGGGAGAGCTACCGCATCCACGAGCGCATCCGGGCGCTCAACGAGCTGGGCTTCTCGGTGGGCGAGGTGGACCTGGTGGCGAGCGGGGATGGGAGCCAGCTGCGGATGCGGACCATCGTGACGGACCGCGAGTACCACCGGCACCAGCTCCACAACCTGACGGGGCTGGTGGCCGAGGAGCGGCAGGCGGCGCTGCTGCTCAACGAGGTGCGCGAGTTGAAGGCCACGCTGACACGCGAGGTGAACCGGAGCGTGCCCTTGAGCGTGGCGGCGTTCCGCTGGCTGGACGAGCGCTTCCGGCCGACGTTGAGCAAGCTGGAGCTGGAGCTCGGGCCAGCGGCGGACGAGGCCGAGCTCTACTGCCAGGTGCTGGAGCACAAGTGGTTCCTGTCGGAGCGGGCGAAGCGGGACGTGGGCCTGGAGGTGGCGGTGAAGGGGTACGTGGCCCTGCGCCGCGAGCAGCCCGCCCTGGCGCTCCTGCGCTCGGCGAGCGCCCCGTTGCCGGAGGTGGAGGCCGGCGCCGAGGCTCGTGCGGACATCACGCCAGAGGTCCCCAAGGCCGCGGCGGCACGGGGCTGAGTCCGCTGCGTTGCCCTCGGGAATCCGCGTGGGGCTCGCGGAAAACCCAGGCTTTTGCCGTGAGTCGCCCCGCCATTTCGCGGGGTTGCGGATGATCCGGAGCCTGCAAGGTGGCGCGCCATGCGCCCTTCCTTCCCGCTGCTTCGTCGACTGAGCCGTTTCGCCACCGGTGGTGCCGTGCTTGGACTCCTCATGAGCTGTGGTTCCGCCGAGCCCGAGAGCTTCGAGCGGCTGAAGTGGGCGTACGGAGGTGGGCCCTGCACGGAGGAGATGGACTGCAGCGGCTGGGATGAGCTGCTGGCGGACGGCACCCTCCGCGTGGACCGGTTCGGCGATCCGGGCGGTGCGGTGCTCGAGCGCCTGCGCGACACCTACGCGCCTTGAAAGGCCCTCCAGCCGGGTTTGTCGCTGACGTCCGGTCTCACGGCTCAGGAGTCCGGCTCCTCAACGCACGAGGGGCCCTATGAGATCCAGCATCACGTAACCCAGGGGATGTTCGTAGAGTTGCTCCTCGTCTCCCCAGATGGGGACGAGCTGTTTCCGAGAGAGGATGCGGCGTTGGAGCCCGGTGAGGAGACCCGGGAGCTCCCGCTTGCCATTCCGGGTTTCGCGCTGCAGCCGCTGCGAGACCCCGTCCACGGTGAGAGGAGGGAGCTCTCCGTTGTCCCAATTGAGCACGAATCCCACGCAGGACAGCGTGCTCGCCACTTCAATGCAGAAATCGACGATGCTCTGCTTGGCGACCCTGTCCAGCTTTCCCTCCTCCCAGTTGAAGTTCCACATGGCTTCGGAGGGGATGGTGCCCAGCTTGAATTCGATGCTGACGGCCTTTCCCTCCGGAGTGCCATCCGTTGGGAAGGCGTACACCTCGATGTCGGTGCGATGCCGGCCGATGTTCACGCTTCCATCGAACCTGAACCACCGGATCTCCTCGACGAGCTGCTCCACCGAGGGCGTAAAGCCCAGCGGAGCGACCTGGAGCCAATCGTGGGTCTGCTCGTTCTGCATCAACCAGGAGAAGCACTGGGCCGGGTCGTGTTGGAGCCCATGGTTCGTCTTCAAGTGTCTGAGCAGGGCGGAACAGGTGGCCTTGTCGAGAGAGGGAAGGCTGCTGAGAGACAGCGAGATGGGAGGCGCCTTTTCCATGCCTAGTGCTCCTGGATCTTGCCAGCGACTGCTTGCTTGTCCTTGAACTTGTTGTCCAGCCGGTTTCGCTGCCCCTTGGGAATGGCCACGTGGACGATCGTGCCAGGGCCAAAGAGGCTGGGCTCTTGAGCGAGCTTCTGGTTCTTCAAGAACTGCGCTTCATTGACCTGATTCCAGCTTGCCTTGCACTCCTTCACGATTCCCTTGTCCGTCACGACATCGAAATCGCCCAACGTTTTCCCGCACTTCTTGCAGCTGAACTTGACGTCCATCTCCCTGGCATTGGTCTGCTCTCCCACGTCGAGTTCGAACCTGGCGCCAATCAGGTTGCGCTCTTCGCCGACGATCAGGGTGCGGAGCGCGTCGGCCAGGAGCGGCTTGCCGCGGGTCTCCTCCTTCTTCACTTCGTTGGTCAAGCGTTCGATTCTTTTTTCCAATTGCGTGATGGACTTCTTCTTCCTTGCCTTGAAGTCGATGAATGGGGATTGAGCCACTTCGGGCTCGCGGATGACTTGGTCGTGCGGGCACTCCTCTTCCTGTGGGCACGAGGTGTGGGTGGCGCCAGCCTTGGTCTTGGGGGAGGACTTCGAACGAATCTTGTTCTTCGCCAGATTCGAGTTGCGCCGGGTCATGGCTGCTCCATTCCGGCTTCGTGCAGCCGCTCCATCACCACCGCAGCTGGCTCCAGCAGTGAGTTTTCGAGAATCTCACGGGCCCAGGGCTGCTCCCGGTCGAAATCTCGCCCGAAGGTGAGCATGAGTCCCAGGTAGAGGCAGAGATCCTGCTCGCTGGTGATGGCGTGGGTCCTGGCCCGCTCGATGCCATACTGGACGGTGTCACGCAGCCCGACCTCTCCCTCGGCGTGGTGGTACTCGGGAAAGGTCTCTCGAAGGTGGATGACCATCTCCGCGACGAACCTGTCGATGGCAGCTTGGCGAAAGGCGTCCATCTGCGCTCGAGTCATCTGAAACAAGCTTCCCCCCATCGTAACCCGTGTCCACGCGTCGTAGCATGAGGCCACCGTGGAGGTTTGAAACACAGCGGGGCGCGGCCCCGGAAGGCACCGCGCCCCGCGAATGAACGGCCCTGCGTCAGCGGACTACCTGGCGATCAGCAGCAGCAGGCCGCGGCCGCACACGCCGTAGCTGTAGCCCTCGCCGCCGATGAGCGCCTCGGAGCCGGGGCTGGCCACCTGGCCGCTTCCCTCGGCCCAGGGGCAGGTGTCCGTCACCCGGTACCACTGCTTGCCCGTGCCCGGCCACGGCAGCGAGAAGTTCACCGCCCCGCTCCACCCGTTGTAGGCCACGTAGATGGCGCTCGCCGTGTCACCGAACTCCGTGCCGTCGATGCGGAAGGCCAGCGAGTGGTTGGAGCCGTTGCCCATGTACGTGGAGTCGGCCACGGCACCGTTCGGCTGGAACCAGCGCATCTGCTCCATCACGTTGCCGTTGTTGTCCACGCCGCTGAAGAAGTTGGCCGGACGCAGCGCCGGGTGCGCCTTGCGGAAGGCGATGAGGCGCTGGGCGAACGTCTTGAAGTTCGTCTGGTCCGTGTTCAGCGTGTAGTTGAGCCAGTTGGCGCTCGAGTCCAGGTTGTACACGTTGTTGTTGCAGTATTGCGTGCGCAGGAACTCGTCGCCGCCGGTGAACATCGGCGTACCGGCGCTCAGCATCAAGAAGGCGAAGCCGTTGCGCGCCGCCTTGCGCTGATCGGCGAGCACGCCACCCTGGTCCCAGCTGTGGTTGTTGTCCTCGCCACCGTCGGACGGGCCATAGGGCCACGGCTGGCTGTTGTTCTTGCTGTTGCAGGCGTAGAGGTCCTTCAACGTCATGCCGTCGTGGGCGACCATGAAGTTGATGGAGTTGAACGGCTTGCGGCCGTCATCCCCGTACAGGTCCGAGGAGCCCGCGAAGCGCGAGGCCAGGGTCCCCGGCGTCACCGTCTCCAGGCCCATCTGGTTCTGGTCCTTGCGGAAGGTGTCACGGTAGATGCCGTTCCACTCCGACCAGCCGCCGGGGAAGTTGCCCACCTGGTAGCTGTTGCCGCCAATGGCCCACGGCTCGGCGATGAGGTCCGCGCCGGTGCCGCCCGCGGCCGGACGCGGGGCCAGGTCCCGCCAGATGCGGTTGAGCGCCGTGTCGGTGTTCAGCTTGTCGTAGTTGAAGCACCCGTGCTGGCAGGTGTTGCCCAGCACCGAGGCCAGGTCGAAGCGGAACCCGTCCACGCCCAGATCGTCCTTCCAGTACTTGAGCGAGTGGACGATGAGATCCTGCGCCACCGGGTTGAAGGTGTTGAAGTTGCCGCCCACGCCCGTGTTGTCCCAGCTGTTCTGCATGTCGCTGGTCAGCGTGTAGTACGTGGGGTTGTCCAGGCCCCGGAAGGTGAAGACGTTGTACGTCGTCTTGTCCGTGGAGCTCCACGCGCCGCCCTCGCCGGTGTGGTTGTAGACCACGTCGATGAAGACCTTGATGCCCACGTCGTGGAAGGCCTTCACCATGGCCTTGAACTCGCGCGTGGGGCCGCCGGCCGACTTGTCACAGGCGTAGCGGCGGTCCGGCGCGAAGAAGTTGAGGGTCATGTACCCCCAGTAGTTGTCGCCGGTGGTGGTGGTGGCGTTGACGTCGTTGGCGTCGTTGTCCGTCTCCTGCACGGGGAGGAACTCGACGGCGGTGACGCCGAGCGCCGCCAGCGACGCGGCCTTCTGCGCGGCGCCCGCGTAGGTGCCGCGGCACGAGGTGATGCTCGAGTCGCCCTGGGTGAGGCCGCGCACGTGCACCTCGTAGATGACGTCATCCTTCAGGGCGCGCGTGGGCTTGGTGCCGTAGCTGGTGGTGTCCGGCGCCAGCACGACGCCCTTGGGCGCCCGGGCGCCGCTGTCCTTGAGCCGGTGCGTGGCGCCCGAGGCGTAGAGGCTGCCGTCCGTGTTGCTGGGGTTGATGGGGTCGTGGCTGATTTCCAGCGCGTACGGGTCCACCAGCAGCTTGTTGGGGTTGAAGCGGTTGCCCTGCGCGTCCACGTCGGTGATGAAGCCCACGCTGGAGCCCTTGGTCCACGTGGAGCTGTACGTCCAGTTGGGGCCCCAGGCGCGGTAGCCGTAGTACACCGGGCCGGTGATTCCGTAGGTGTTCTGCAGCGTGGCGACGGAGACCGTGGTGGACCACACGTGGGTGGTCGTGTTCTTCGTCAGCACGTACTTCGCGACTTCCTGGGCGCCGTTGGGCGTCTTGTAGATGTAGACCTCGATGCGGGTGGCGCGCGACGAGTAGACGTTGAAGGTGATGTTGCTCTTCGTCGAGTCGTACTGCGCGCCGAGCGTCCAGGAGATGGCCGCCTGCTGCGTGTCACCCACCGCCTCCTGCCCACCCTCCACGGGGAGGACGTCGGCCTCCGAGGCCGGGCCGCAGGACAGCAACGGCGCGGCGACGAGGCCCGCGGTGAGCAGGGCCGCCCGCCAGGGGCGGAATTTTCCGGTAGAAACCTTCATGGAGTGACTCCCAGCGCGGAGGGGGGAATGAAAAGGCCAAGGAGGCGGGCCCGCGCCTACCCGTCTGTCCCACCTTCCAGCACCTCTCTGACATGGGAGTCAATCCGGGGTCTTCTCGACTCACCCCGGCCCCCACGTTCTGCCCGGTGGTGAGCACGAGGCGGTCGCCGGCGCCGGGTTCATGGCGCGGCGTGTCAGGAGCGCCGGCGGCCCAGGCGATTTCACGCCCAGGACAGGCTACAGTCCCGCCAGAGGCTTCGCGTAGCGTTCGCGACCTTTCGCTGTCCCTCACCGCGGAGCCCCCACCGCGGACATCCCCCTCTGATGGAGAGCTTCCCATGCCCAGTGTTGCTTCCAGCGATCAGACGCCCATCCACTACCGCGTCGTTGGAGACGGACCGCGCAACGTGCTGTTCGTCCACGGGTGGATGATGTCGGGCGCGGTGTTCAACGAGCTCGTGGAGCTGTTGGACACCACGGGCCTGCGGTTGGTGATTCCGGATCTGCGCGGCTCGGGTGCCTCCGGGGCGCCCGCGAGCGGCTACACGCTCGAGCAGCACGCGCGGGACGTGCTGGCCGTGGTGGAGCACGCGGGCCTCGAGCGCTTCACCGTGGTGGGCCACAGCATGGGCGGCCAGCTGGCCCAGTGGGTGGCGGCGCAGGAGCCCTCGCGCGTGGACGGCGTGGTGCTGCTCAACACCGTGCCCGCCTCGGGCATGCAGCTTCCGCCGGACGCCGTGGGGCTGTTCCGTACCTCGGCCAACGACCGGGAGAAGCAGAAGATCATCCTCGGCCTGGCGTGCAAGCAGCTCTCGGGGGCGGCGCTGGAGCGGCTGCTGACGGTCGCGGGCGCGGTGGCGCGGGGCTCCATCGAGGGCAGCTTCGATGCGTGGACGGGCGGTGGCTTCGAGGCGAAGCTGGCCTCCATCACCGCGCCCACGCTGGTGGTGGCCACGGATGACCCGTTCCTGCCGCCGGCCTTCCTGCGCGAGAAGGTGGTGGGACTCATCCAGAACGCGCGCCTGGCGTACCTGCCCGGGCCGGGGCACTACCCGCAGGTGGAGCGTCCCGCGGAGACGGCCGCGCTGCTCACCTCCTTCCTGGCTGGCCAGGGCCGCGCGTAGGAGGCTCTCCCCATGGCTTGGAAGATAGCCTTCGACTACGACGAGCAGCTCGACGTCGTGACGGCGACGTTCGAGGACTGCATCCTCAACAACGCGCTGGATGTGGCGCGCTGGCGCACCGAGGTGGAAGGCCACCTGTCGAAGTTCCCATCGAAGGTGGACCTGCTCATCGACCTGGATGGGCTGGTGGTGAAGTACACGGCGGGCCGGGTCTTCGGGCGCGAACGCGCCGAGGTGCTGATGCGCTACACGCGGCGCTCCTTCCGCTACGGCGGCGACGAGATGACGAAGATGTTCGTCAGCACCAGCGGCGTCATCAACGGCGCGGCGGTGAACGTCTACAGGTCGCGCGAGGAGGCCCTGAGGGCGCTGCTGTCGGACCGGGCCATGGAAGCCGGAGGCAAGGCGCCGGTGTCCGGCAAGAAGGCCATTTGAGGAGCCACACCCCGGCGAAGCGGTGAGGGACTTCACCCTCCCGCCGCCGGGCTTCACCCCCGAGTAGAGCCGCGGCGGCACGCCGTGCTCGCGGGGAGAATCCCTTCAACGCAAGCCCCCTCCCGGCGCGCCCTCGTTCCCAGGCGTGGCGGGCCCATGCCCCGGGCCGCCGTGCACGCGGGAGGACCCTACTTGGGGCGGCGGGAATGAGACAAGTGACCGCCAAAATAGGATATGGGGTTGACTTGACGTCGGGGGTAGATAGGGTTGTGGCCACCATGCCAGGTCATGTGCCTCCCGAGGTCCGCAAACGATTGGCCGAACCCCTTCGGAACACCCTCCGCACCGTCCGTCAGCTCGTGGAGCTGTCGCAGGCGGACATGGCCCAGCGCATCGGCATGCCCGAGCAGGCCTATGGCCGTTTCGAGCGGGAGAGTTCGAGCATCGTGCCGAGTGCCTCGACGCTGCGGCGGATGTACCGGGTGCTGGAGCGCTCCGTGGACGAGCTGCTGGGCCCGGAATGTGTGGAGGGCCCGCGTCCGGCGGCGAAGCCTTCCTCGGGCGGGAGCCGCTCCCGGCGTACGGGGCGGACCCGGCGTCTGGCGCTCCGGGTGGACGTGGAGTGAGATGGGCGGCATGAGCCAGCCGCTCCCGGCACGGCGTTTCCTCTACTGTCTCCTCCAGGGAGACACCTTCTCTCCGTCGTTCGCCCAGGCGCGCACGGGGCTGCTGCTGGTGGACGCGAACGAGCCCGGGGACGTGGCTCCCTCGGGGCGCTACGAGGGCAAGGCCCTGCCGTACGGGAGCGCCATGCTGGTGCTGTTCGACGAAGACCTGGAGCCGGGCGCCTCCGCCCTGGAAGCGCTGCGGGCCTTGAAGGCGCGGCTGCCGGAGCTCCGGGCCCTGGGCGCCACCGGGGCCTCGCTCTACCTCGTCGTCGCCTATGAGCGGCAGTGCGACTTCCAGTTCTCCCCCGAGGAACTGGTGGAGCTCGCCGCGCTCGGGCTCCCGCTGGCCGTGTCCTGCCACCCCGCGGCGGCGTAGTCCGTCACACGCGGGCTCAGCGTGCGGCCAGCAGCTCGAGCTCCCGTGTCAGCGGGGGCGTGGCGGGTTGCTCCGGCGCGACGTGGCTGGGACATCCTCTCCCGTCACCGCCCGGGCAATCCGCTCCGCGTCCGCGGTGGTGATGCCGAGCGAGGCGAAGGCGCCGCTGACGAAGAGGCTGGCCACACCCAGCGCCAGGGCTCGGCCGCGGAGCTGCTGTATCAGCGGATGAGAAGCGGAGAGGGCGCCGCCCGAGCGGATCAGCGCCGCCAGCTCCGGCCAGAACGTCTCCATCGAGCCCTGGAGGGCCTCGGGTGCATGGACATCCGACGGTGTCGCCGCGTAGTCGATGTAGGCGGGGTCGGTCGCGATGCGGTGGAGGGCCGGGTTCTCCGCCGCCCAGCGGATATAGGCCACGCCGGAGAGACGGAACGCCTCGCGCGGATCGGTGTTCCCCCGCGTCGCCTCGACGAGTGCCTCGGCGAGCCGCCGGTTTCCCTCCTCGGCGAGCGCGCGCAACAGCGCCGGGCGGTCCGCGAAGTGCTTGTAGGGGGCGGCGGAGGACACCCCCACGCGGCGGCCGACCTCGGCCACGGTGAGCGCGTCCACGCCTTCCTCGCGGATGAGCTCGATGCTCGCCTCCAGCAGCGCCTGCTTGAGGTTCCCGTGGTGGTAGGGGCGCGTGGGTGTCTTCCGGGTCATGAGGGTCATCAGATGGGAACGGAAACGAAGTCTGTTGCCAAGTAAGTGAGACTCACTTACTTTATCTTCCGTCGCGGATCCACCCTTGTGAGGAGCGGTCGATGAGCAGCCAGAACGCCGTGAGCCCCTTGTTGCGGTCTCTCTCCCGGTCCCACGGTTTCGAGCCGCTGCGGGTCGAGGGACGGCTTCCCGAGGCGCTCCGGGGCACGCTGTTCCGTGCGGGACCGGGCCTCTTCGAGCGTTTTGGCGCGAGGCTCTCGCACGCGTTCGAGGCGGATGGTGCGGTCACGGCGGTGCGCTTCGATGGCCGGGGTGCACAGGGCGCCAGCCGTATCGTCGAGAGCGCCGGCTATCGCGCGGAGGAAGCGGCGGGGCGGTTCCTCTTCAACTCGGCGGCCCCGTGGCTGGACCGCATGCGCGCCGCGCGCAAGGGCACGGCGAAGACCACGGGGAACACCTCGACCTTCTTGTGGCAGGACCGGCTCTTCGCGTTGATGGAGGGCGGGCTGTTGCAGGAGATGGATCCGGGCACGCTGGACACGCTCGAGGCCACGGACCTGGGCGTGGTGTCGGTCGCCTTCTCCGCGCACCCGCACCGCGTCGCCTCGCTTCGGACGACCTTCAACTTCGGCGTGCGCTACGGCCCGAAGATGCTCATCGACCTCTACGCGCTGCCGGATGAGGGAGCCCCCTCGAAGCTCGGCACGGTGGAAGCGCCCTGGCAGGGCATGCTGCACGACTTCATCGCCACCGAGCGGCACCTCATCCTCTTCCTGGGGCCGGTGAAGCTGAACCTCCTGCGCGCCATGCTCGGCCTCGCCGACTTCACCAAGCTCTTCCAGTGGAGGCCCGAGCTCGGAGCGCGGCTCATCGTCGTCCCCCTGGACAACATCCAGGCGCCCCGGACCTTCGAACTCGATGCCTTCTGGACCTGGCACTTCGCGAATGCCTTCGAGGACGACGGCGGTCCGTGCGTCGACCTGTGCCGCTACCCGGAGTTCACCCTCGACGACATCGGCGAGCTCGAGGAGAAGGGGCCGCCCCCGCTGCTGACGCGCCTGCACCTGGACATGAAGACCGGAAAGGCGCGGGAGACGAAGCTCTTCGACGTCCCCTGCGAGTTCCCCCAGCTCCACCCGCGGGTGCACGGGGCGCGTTACGGCACGCTCTTCGCGCAGACCGAGCGCCGTGGCGCGGACGGGAAATACCCGGGGGTGACGCGCATCGAGCTGGACAGCGGGAGGAGCGCGGAGTGGACCGTGCCGTCCGGGCATGTGCCGAGCGAGCCCGTGCTCGTGCCGCGCGGGGAGGTGGAGGACGACGCCTACGTGCTCGACCTCGTCTATGACGCGACGAGCGACCATTCGTACGTCGCCGTCCTGGATGGGCAGCACCTCGAGGATGGTCCCCTGGCGACCGTCCACTTCGACCACCCCATCCCCGTCACGTTCCACGGCGGCTTCTCCGCCGCACGTTGAGAGGGGCGGGCCGGCGGCGGCTGGCTGTTCGTTCTCACGGGGCTTCACCACCCGCGCGGATGGGCAGGGCCTGGGGCTCCATTCGAGCGCACTGACGGCGAAGCCGCTGGGAGGACGGCTCTTGCTCGAGAGCGAAGGGCCGGGCCAGGGCGCCATGGCCACACTGGAGCTCCCGCTCGCATGAGCGGCTCCGGCGTCGAACGCCGCGAGAGAACTGGAGGCTGTGCGCTCCTGGCCCGCCGAATGCTTGAGGCACGGCTCGCCATGTCTGGACCGCATGACCTCTTCGCCCGCTACACCTTCGGCCACCCCGAGCGGGCCGCCGCCGAACTGCGCGCCGTGCTGCCCGCTCATGTCGTCTCCGAGGTGGACTGGTCGTCCCTGCGGCGAGAGCCCGGGAGCGTGGTGGACCCGGAGCTACGGGAGACCGAGAGCGACCTGCTCTTCACGGCCCGGCTACACACGGGCCACCCGTTGCTGCTGTACGTGCTGCTCGAACACCAATCCTCGGTGGACCGGTGGATGGCGCTGCGCATGCTGCGCTACGTGGTGCGCCAGGTGGAGCGTTGGCGCCAGGAGCACCCGAAGAGCGAGTTGCTGCCCATCATCATCCCGCTCGTCATGTACCACGGGCCGGACGGGGCCTGGACGGCGCCACGCCGGGTGGAGGAACTCTTCGACCTGCCTGAAGGAGAGGCGGAGCGGGAGCGATGGCGAGCGCTGGTGCCGCGTTTCGAGTACCTGCTCGATGACCTGACGGCCGAGCGGGAGGCGGCATTGAGTGCGCGCCCCGGACCGCCCCTGGCCCGGTTGGCCTGGCTGGTGCTGCGCTACGGGCGCACCGGGGAGCTGGCCCGGAAGCTGCCGGACTGGGTGGCGCTCTTCGCGCAGCTTCAGGCGGGCCCCGAAGGCGCCGAGCATCTGGTGGTCGTCATCCGTTACCTGCTGTGGACCGAGGACAAGGCCGTCCACACAGCGGCGAGGCGGGTGTTACATTCGTTGGTGGATGAGCAACGAGCGGAGGAGTTGATGGGAACCTGGGCCGAGGAAATGATCGAGCAGGGACTCCAACGAGGCCGGGTGGAGGGCCTGGCGCAGGGCCGGGAAGAGGGTTTGCAGCAGGGGCTGATCCGAGGACGTGCCGAGGGCATCCTGCGGATTCTCAGTGCGCGCCGTGTGCACGTCGACGAGGAGGCCCGGCAGCGCATCCTCACCTGCGCGGACATGGCCACCCTCGATCGCTGGTTCGATCGCTCCCTGAACGCCGCCACCCTCTCCGACGTGCTGGACGACCGCGCCCAGTAGCCGTGCCCACCCGCATGCGCCTGGAGCGCTCCACGTGCCTGCCTCCCGGACGGCCGGGGCACACGGGAAGGTAAAACGCTCCCTGCCGGGTCCGGGTCCCCGGGCTACACTGGGCTCCCCCCGGCTCCCATGAATCGCAAGGCCCTCGCCTCCGTGCTCCTGCTGTGCATCGCGCTCGCCAGCGTGGTGGTGGGCGTCGTGCACTTCATCCGCAGGGACCGGGCGGCCCTGGTGGACCAGTTCGCCGCGGACCGCAAGGCCCAGGTGGAGGCCGCCGCGCGCGAGGTGGCCGATGCGCTCGACGACGCGGCCGATGATCTCCGTTTCGCCGGTGAGCTGCTCTCCCGGCCCGGCTCCATCACCGAGCATCGGCGCGAGCTGCTCGCCCTCCTGGAGGTGGTGGGCCAGTACAAGGCCATCGTCGTCCTGGACGCGGCCGGAGCCCAGCGCTTCACCATCATGGACCGGCGCGCGGGCCCGGCCGTCACCCGCGGGGCCGTGGGCACCGTCCTCACCGAGACCGCTCGCGAGGCACTCACCCGGACGCCCGGAGACATCCTCACCTCGCCGCCCGTGGCCGCCGCGCCCGGCGGCTGGTTCCGCGTCTTCGCCACCGCCTATGCGCCCTCCGAGGATGGGCCCGGGGGCTCGGTCGCCGTGCTGGTGGACACCGAGCCCTCCTTCGCGGCCCTCAAGCTCATCGCCACGCAGCCGGAGGCGAAGCGGCTGCTCATTGGCGCGCACGGGGTGCCCACCCCGGCGAGCGACCCCACCCTCATCGACTGGCACAAGCGGCTGGACGCCGAGGCGGGCCGCATCCCCGCCTACGTGGAGCTGGTGGGGCACATGCGCTCGGGCGGGCGCGGCACGGTGCGCATCCCCGAGAACGAGGCGGCGCTGCTGGGCCTGGGCGCGGCCGATGTCATCGCCGCCTATACCCCCATCCGCATGCGCGGCGGCGCCCACTGGTCCGTGGCCACCTTCTCCTCCACCGAGGAGCTGCGCGCCCACGAGCGTGGCGTCATCCTGCGCGTGGCGCTCGGCGCCCTCCTGGTGGCCTTCTTTCTCGCCGTCTTCGGCGCCTACGTCATCGTCGCCTCGCGCCGCGCCGTCGCGCTCCAGGAGAGCCGCCGCCACGCGGACCGGCTCGCCCACCTGCACGAGAAGACGCAGAAGATTCTCGACAACATCCCCACCGGCGTCCTCGCGCTCTCCGCGGCCGGCCGCATCACCGCCGTCAACCAGGCCCTGCGCGAGCGGCTGCCTCCCACCGCCGTGGGCGCCTCGCTCCCCGAGGCCTTCCCCCATGCGCCCGCCGCCGTGGTGGACCGGCTCGCCTCGTTGGTGGAGGCCGCCTGCTCCGCCGAGCGCGTCCTCAGCCTGCATGGCGAGCCGCTGCCCCTCTTCGGCCAGGAGGGCCAGTACCGCATCCACGCCGTGCCCCTGGAGCGCCTGGACCCTGACGTCCGCGTGCTGCTCGTGGTGGAGGACCTGAGCAACGTGCACGCGCTCGAGTCCCAGCTGTTGCGCGCGGAGAAGCTGGCCACCGTGGGCATCCTCGCCGCGGGCATCGCCCACGAGATTGGCACCCCGCTGGGCGTGGTGCGCGGCCGGGCCGAGTACGTGCTGGGCAAGCTGGGCGCGCAGCATCCGCAGGGCGCGGGCGTGCAGGTCATCATCGACCAGATAGACCGGGTGAGCCGCACCATCCGCCAGTTGCTGGACTTCTCGCGGGTGCAGCCGGCGCTGGTGAAGGGCGTGGCGCTGGAGCCGTTGCTGCGCGGGGCGCAGGAGCTGCTGCACGGCGAGGCCGAGCGGCGCAAGGTGAAGGTGGAGGTGGAGGTGCCCGAGGGACTGCCGCCCTTGTCGGCGGACCCGGACCAGCTGCAGCAGGTGGTGCTCAACCTGGCGCTCAACGCGTGTGACGCGTGCGAGCCCGGGGGCTCGGTGCGCATCTCCGCGCACCTGGAGGCGCCGGGCGAGCCAGGGGGCTGGAGCGGGGTGCGGATGACGGTGCGCGACGACGGGTGCGGCATTCCGCCGGAGAGCCTCCACCACGTCTTCGATCCCTTCTTCACCACGAAGAAGCGCGGTCAGGGGACGGGGCTGGGCCTGACGATGGTGGCGCAAATCGTGCGCAACCACGGAGGCCGCATCGAACTGGAGAGCGAGCCCGGCCAGGGCACGTGCGTGACGCTGTGGTGGCCCGCCACGGCCCTGCCGAGCGAGGAGCGACATGCCGTCTGAGGGACGAGTGCTGGTGGTGGATGACCACGTGGAGATGGCGCGGCTGCTGGCCGACTACCTCACGGACGCGGGCTACACGGTGGACGTGGCCACCAGCGGGCAGGAGGCGCTCGCGGCGGTGAATGGGCGCGTGCTGGACGCGGTGGTGTGTGACCTGCGCATGGAGCAGGTGGACGGCTTCGACGTGCTGGCCGGGGTGCGCAAGGTGGACCCCACGCTGCCGGTGCTCATCATGACGGCCTTTGGCGGGGTGGAGAACGCGGTGGAGGCCATGCGGCGCGGGGCCACGCACTACTTCACCAAGCCCTTCCGGCTCGACGAGGTGCTCCTCTACGTGCAGCGCGCCATCGCCGAGCGGCGGTTGCGCGAGGAGAACCGGGCGCTGCGTCAGGCGGTGGGGGACCGCTCGGCCTACGCGGCGCTGGTGGGCCGCAGCGCGCCCATGCGCACCCTGTACGAGCTCGTCGAGCGTGTGGCGCACTCCCCCGCGCCGGTGCTGGTGCGCGGCGAGAGCGGCTCCGGCAAGGAGCTGGTGGCCCGCGCGCTGCACTTCGAGGGCCCGCGCAAGGAGGGGCCCTTCGTGGCCGTCAACTGCACGGCCATCCCCAACGCCCTGCTGGAGAGCGAGCTGTTCGGCCACGTGAAAGGCAGCTTCACCGGCGCCACCACCCCGCGCCGGGGCCTCTTCCTGGAGGCGGATGGGGGCACGCTCTTCCTCGACGAGATTGGCGACATGGCGCCCGAACTCCAGGCCAAGCTGCTGCGCGTGCTGGAGGACGGCGAGGTACGCGCGGTGGGCGCGGATGCCTCGCGCAAGGTGGACGTGCGCGTGGTGGCCGCCACGCACCAGGAGCTCGAGGCCCGCGTGCGCGAGGGCCGCTTCCGCCAGGACTTGTTCTACCGCCTCAACGTGGTGCCGCTGCTCGTGCCGCCCCTGCGCGAGCGGCGCGAGGACATTCCCCTGCTGGTGGAGCACTTCGTCGCCCAGTCGCGCAAGCGCAACCCCCGCGCGCGCCTCGCCGGCTTCTCTCCCGAGGCCCTCGCCGCGCTCGCCGCCGCGCCCTGGCCCGGCAACGTGCGCGAGCTGGAGAACCTCGTCGAGCGCCTCGCCGTGGTGACGGTGCAGGAGACGGTGGACCTGCCCACGCTCCAGCTCCATGCGCCCGGTGTGACGGTGGATGCCCATCCCCTGTCACGGGCCCAGGGCCAGCTCATCCCCCTTCGTCAGCTCGAGGGCGAGTACATCGCCTATGTGGTCGCGCAATGCGGTGGCAACAAAACGAAGGCAGCGGAAATCCTCGGCATCGACGTCTCCACCATCCACCGCCGTGAGCGCGAGCGGAGCGGAAACAGCGCGTAGGCCGCGCGAGGGTGTCTACACTGCGGACCTCTCTTCATTGGAGGTTCACGCCTCGTGTCCACCTCACGCACTTCCTTCCTTCCCCTCCTCGTCTGCACGCTGAGCGCGGTGCTCGTGCTGTCCACGGGTTGTGAGCCGGACCGGCCGCCTCCTGGTGGCGGAGGAGGCGGGCCCCTTCCGCCGGGTGGCAATCCCAATGGGAACGGGGACGGAGGCACCTCGGATGGAGGGGTGCTCGTGATTCGCAGTGATGGCAGCAACTTCCCGGCGAAGCCCTCGTGCGCCAGCGGTGCCTCGTGCGCGGGCCCCTGTCCGGATGGCGGCGTCATCTGCGCGGGCAACAACTGCGGCTTCGTGGCCCCGGTGACGCTGCCCTTCGCCGGAGACCCGAAGGACATCGCGCTCGGCGACGTCGACGAGGATGGCGATGATGACCTCGTCACGGCGAACAACGATGGCAAGTCGGTGGCCGTCCTGCTCAACCGCGGCAATGGCGTCTTCCAGACGCCCAGCCTGTGGACGGCCGGCAAGGAGCCCACGGCCCTGGCGCTCGAGGATCTCAACGGGGACGGGTCGCTGGACCTGCTCGTGGCCAACAGCGGGGACTCCTCCGTCGGCGTGTACCGGGGCAAGGGCAACGGGGACTTCCTGGCGCCGGTCACCGTGGGCGCCCTCGGCCTGAACCTCAATGACCTGGTGGTGGGCCGCTTCAATGGAACGGCCCGGAGCGTGGCCCTCCTGCGCGGGAGCGAGCAGGTGGTCTCCGTGTTCCCGGTGAAGAGCGACGGCACCCTGCAGACGTCGGCCGACTACGCCTCCTCTCTGGGGGCCCACGCGCTGGTGGCCGAGGACTTCAATGGGGATGGCAGGTTGGACCTCGCCCTCACCCACGAGACGGACTGCGGTATGTCGTCGAGTACCCCGTGCCAGTCGGTGGGCGTGCTGCTGGGCAAGGCCGATGGCACGTTCCAGGAGCAGCTCCTCACGTCCACGGGCGGCACGCCGCGGGGCCTCGTGGCGGCGAAGCTCGACACCGACACGGTGACGGACCTGCTGGTCGCCGACGCCAGCCGCAATCAGGTGCTCATGCTGCGCGGCCAGAGCAATGGCCGCTTCTATGAGCCGGTGGCATACCCCGTGGTGAAGGCGCCGTCGCGGCTGGTGCTGGCGGACATCAACCGGGACACCCTGCCGGACGTGCTGGTGACGAGCGCCACGGGCAACCAGGTCGGTCTGCTGCTGGGCCAGTCGGGTGGCACCTTCTCGCCGCAGGTGCCGCTCACCGCCTGGCCCCAGGACGTGGGCCTCCAGGGGCTGCTCGTGTCGGACTTCGACTCGGACAACGTCCGGGACATGGCGGTCCTCACCCGCAGCGGCATCCAGTTGCTGTGGGGTATCTGCCGCTAGGCCAGGAGGGGTAGGTCCTGACAGGAGGGGAGGTTCCGGCCGCGAGGGGGCGCAACTGGTCCGATGGTCGGACCAGTCGGCACGCCGCGCGGCCGGAAGACCGGCTTGGGCCCCGGGTGCAATGCCCCGTGTCGGCCCTATCGGGTAGCCTCGGACCATTCTCGTCGTCCAAGAAGGTGGAGCCGCCCATGGGGTTTCTCTCGCGGCTGTTCGATAGGGATGAGCCGGGTGTGAAGGGGGCCTCCGGGGCCATGCCCCGGGGAGACCCGGGGCACATTGCCGTGGCGGCGGTGTCGGAGGAGTACGCGTGGCTCCGAAACAACCCATGCGAGTGTGGCGGCGGGTGGTCCCTGGTGCAGCAGTCCGTGGGCTCCAGCCCGGCGCTTCCCGAGCACCTGAAGCTCGACAGGCTGGAGGTGGCCTGTGACGACTGCGGCCGGGAGTCCGTCTTCCTCTTCCAGGTGGACACCCACTCGCCCCAGTACCTCGAGGAGCAGCAGGCGATGCTGAAGGAGCTCTTCGGCGAGGATGCCGATGCGCTCTTCGGGGGAGAGGACGGCCCCTCGGGCAGGAGCTGAACGCGGCCCGTCAGTGGGCGCCGGACCCGGGCGTGTGCGCTCCGGCGCCGAGCAACTGCTTCACCCGCTCGACGACCGGGGGCAGCACCTCGCCGATGCCCGCTTCGATGCGCAGGTGGGCCAGCCCGTCGAAGGGCGTCTCGCCCCGGTTGAGGAGGATGAGCCGGGCACCCGACTCCAGCGCGACGCGCGGCATCTCGTTGGCGGGCGACACCACCAGCGACGAGCCGATGGCGAAGAACACGTCGCTGCGCTCGGAGTGCACGAAAGCCTCCTCTATCTCCTTCCCCGGCAACGGGTCTCCGAAGTTCACCACCGAGGAGATGATGCGGCCCGTGCACTTGGGGCAGCGGGGCTGTCCCTTGAGCGGGCGTTGCGTGCGGTAACCCTCGCCCCACACGCGCCGGTCCCAGCCCACCTGCTCGAGGGTGTAGCGGCTATCGCAGGCCAGGCAGCGCATCAGCTTGCCGTTGCCGTGCAGCTCCGCGAGCTTCTCGAGCGGGAAGCCGGACTCCAGGTGGAGGTTGTCCACGTTCTGCGAGATGAGGAAGCGCAGCTTGCCCAGGCGCTCCAGCTCGACGAGCGAGTGGTGCGCGACATTGGGGCGGATTTGAGAGGCGGGCTTGCCCCACTTGGGCGGAGGCAGGCCGGCATCGCGGCGGGTCCACACGCCATCGGGGCCGCGGAAGTCGGGCAGGCCCGAGTCGGTGCTGATGCCAGCGCCGGTGAAGGCCACCAGGTGCCGGCTGGCCGCGATCCACTCGGCCGCCTGTTCGATTTGTCGATTCAGTTGGGCGCTCATGGCCGTTCCTTGCTGGCCGGCGAAAAAGGCCGGACTGGTGAAAACCCTCCACTCCCCACGAGCCATTCCGAGGGAGGCCGGGAGCGGCCGGGCGGGGGAGCCCCTGATCGGGACGCTCAGAGCGCGACGCGCTCGCCCACTGGCGGCGGGGTGAAGGGGCGCAGCGCGCCGTCCTTCCAGCGGATGAACACGAAGGACGGGTCCTCGAGCGGCTTGTCGAAGGTGAAGCCGAGCCGCGTGGGGCCCTTGCCGTTGTCCTCCAGCACCGTCACCGTCATGCCCTTCAGCTTCACCTGGGCGCCCTTGCGCAGCGGGTGGCGCGGGCCGCGGAACACGGTCTCGAACTCACTGGTGAGGAACTCGTTCCGGGTGAGCGTGAGCTCGAGGGAGTCCGGCCCCGAGCGGGTGAGCTCGTGCGGCTCCGGGGAAAGGGACATGGGCCACCAGGCGAGCGGCCTGGGCATGCCGCGGGTGGCCATGATCATCGGGATGTACATGGAGATCATCGGCACCGGCGTGGGGAAGACGACCAGACGCTGCTGGGGGAGCCGCTGGTAGTCCAGCTCGCGCTCCAGGAGGAAGAAGCTCGGCTCCGTCTGGGCGAAGCCCTGCCGGAAGGCGCTGGTCATCAGCGGCCAGAGCATCGGCGTCAGCACCAGGTGCAGGAGCGCGAGCACGGCGGCCGCGGCCGCCACGCCCCGGGGCCGCCAGCCGCGCGCCCTCGAGCGCCACGCGGCCACGAGCACCAGCGCCACGGCCACCGAGCCGCCCAGGCCCGGCAGGAGCAGCAGCCGGTTGGAGGGGAAGGTGGCGGCCACCGGCAGCAGCGACAGCGCCGCGCCGAGGAAGAGCCAACGACAGTGCCGGCGCTCCTCGTCGGGGAGGGAAGGCCACGCGGCACGCACCAGCAACCCCACCCCCCCGAGCCCGAGGAGCCCCAGGCCCACCAGCGCGGGACGGACCTGCTCGCCCGCCACCCAGAGGTCGGCGGGCACCTGCAGCAGCACCCCCCCGAGCAGCACGGGCACGCGCGTCAGCGCTCCCACCAGGAAGCGCCCGGGCTCGCCCACCGGGTCCATGTAGGAGCCGGAGCCGGAGGCGCCGTAGCCGTTCAGCTTGTACACCACCAGGTAGACGAGCCCGAGCAGCGCCGCCGGAGCGATGGCCCGCAGCCGCTCCTTCACGCCGCCCTTGTCCCCGAGCAGCTCGTAGGCCAGCACGTACGCGAAGAGGCCCAGCGCGCTCTCTCCTCCCATCAGGCCCACGGCGAGCCCGGCCAGCGACAGGGGGAGGGCCCAGGGCCGGCGGGACTCGCGCC
Organism: Archangium sp.; assembly: GCA_035645295.1. Lineage (GTDB taxonomy): Bacteria > Myxococcota > Myxococcia > Myxococcales > Myxococcaceae > Archangium. The sequence continues at coordinate 3,108 of DASQMW010000230.1, read as the reverse complement.
CCTCCAGGTGCATCCACAGGCCGAACAGCGCGGGCACGGCGGCCACCAGCGCGTTGCGGTTAGCGATCCACCCCGCGACCATGAAGTGCGCGCCGTTGATGGCGAAGAGGAACAGCGCGAGCGCCCCGATGGCCCCCGGCAGCAGGCGCCGCAGCAGGGTGCCGAAGAGCGCCACCATCCCCAGGTACCAGGCCAGCGAGTGGAGGTGATAGCCCACGGCGTTGCGGCCGAAGAGCGTGTGGTCCATCACCGCGAGCGCGCTCGACAGGGGACGCCAGAAGGTCAGCTTCAGCTCGGGCAGCGTCCACCAGGGATAGGGGCCCTCGTCCATCAGCCGCTGGAGCTCCACGGGGTCACCGCCCGCGAAGCGGAAGAGGTCCCAGGGCGTCCCCGGAGCGGGAAAGCCCTCGAGGATGAGCAGGTGGATGAAGTCGTCGCTCATGAAGCCGAGCCAAGCCGTGGGCAGGGTGAGCACCAGCGCGGCCAGCAGCGAGAGCCAGAGGATGCGCGGGAAGGCGAGCCACCGGCCCCGGGAGGGAGTGTCCATGGGCCTATCTAAGCCATCCAAAGAAGGTCCGTGCAGGGTTCTGCCCTCGGCTTGAAAGCAGGAGGGAGCGCTCCGGGCCCGGGGTCGCAAAACCTGTCCAACAGTTGGACAAGTTCGTGAGGAGCGCGGCCGGGAGGCGGGCAGAACCCGAGGGCGTGACGTGTGTGGGATGACTGCGTGTCCGTCCTGGCCGCGAGGCAGCTCCTGGCCCGGGGTCTCAGCCCCATCGGGCGTTCAGAGCTGGTCAGTCGCCCACGCTGAGGCGGAGCCCTGGATTCGGCCCACCGGTTATCGTGACGCCTATTCCGGGTCTGGTATGGGAGCCGAGTGAGCATGAGCCGAGTGGATGTGAAGCACCTGTCGCTGCTCGTCGTGGGACTGGCGTTCGGGGGGACGGGTTGCGACGAGAAGAGCGCGCCCCTCGTCACCTATGACCCGCCCGCGACGCCTCCCTCCATCCAGGACGTGTCCACGTCTTCTGTCTCCGTGGGCCCCGGAGAGGTGCTGCGCCTGGGGGTCTCCGCCACGGTCTCTCGTGGGGAGCTGTCCTACGCATGGGCCACGACCGCGGGCACGGTGGGCACCCTGGTGCGTGGCACCGGCGGCAACGCGGCCCTCTGGACGTCTCCCTCCTGTCTGCCCGCGGGCGTGACGCCCACGGTGACGGTGACGGTCACCAGTGCGGCGGGGCTCAGTACCTCCCACTCCTTCCCGGTCACCTGGACGGGCCCCATCTGCACGCGGCCTCCGTGTCTGTTCTCGCTCGAGGACGGGCGTCTCGCGCTGGCGGCCGACTGCACCACCGACGCCACGCTGCTCATCCCGGACGGCTACACCTTCGATGGGGCGGGCCACACCGTCACGGCGGTGGATCCTCCGAGCGAGGCCTTCAAGGGAGCGGTCATCCGCAACCGGGGGGCCGTGGCACGCGTGCGTGGCGTGACCGTCACCGCCAGCGGATTGAGGAACCTGTGTTTCGCCGGCGCGCAGGGGCTTCGGGGCATCCTGCTCGACGGTGCTTCGGGAGAAGTCGTGGACAGTGAGGTGAACGGCCTCCTCAAGGGCACCGCGAGCGGTTGTCAGGACGGCTTCGGCATCGAGGTGAGCAATGGCGACGCGAGCCGCGGCCCCTTCCGGGTGGACGTGCTGCGCAACCGTGTCTCGGCCTTCCTGAAGAATGGCATCGTGGCCACGGGCGCCGTGGAGGTGACCATCGCGGACAACACGGTGGAAGGAGGCGGGCCCGTGAGCTCCGTCGCGCGCAATGGCATCCTGGTCCGTGACGGGGCCAAGGCGCGGGTGACGGGCAACAGGGTCTCCGGGAATGCCTATACCGACGGTGCCGCGTCGGGCACGGGGGTCCTGGTCAAGGTGGATCCCGGCCAGCCCCTGGTGTCCGGGCTCGTCGTCGAGGGCAACACCTTCACCGACAACGACATCGGCATCTACCTCTACCAGGACGCGGGCGACCCGCCGGCTCCGTCGGCGCGTGCGCGGATCGCCAACAACGTGCTCCAGCACGAGGCGGTGACCCATCCCACCTATCAAGCCGCCATCGTGGACTACTTCGCGACGGGGAGTGTCATCACCTCGAACCAGATCTCCGGGGCGGGTTATGACCCGAAGACGGCGCCCGACCGCACCTTCGCCGTGGCCGTGTACACCTTCCATCCGGCGTCGAAGCTCACGTTCCTCACGTCCGCGTACGACGTCCCGACCGGCACCTGCTCCGGCAAGGTGACCGTGCAGAGCCAGGACAAGGACGGCAACCTCGTGCCCTCGGAAGGGACGTTCACCCTGGCGGCCTCGGGCCCGGCGGCTCCGGGTGTCACCTTCTATAGGGACCCGGGTTGCACCACGGGTGCCATCACCACCGTGGACCTCTCGAAGCCGGAGGCGGAGGCGGCCTTCTATTTCAAGTCCTCGCAGCCCGGCGCGGCGACGGTGGCCGTGTCCGGCGGGAGCCTGACCACGGCCTCGCAGGCCCAGGTCATCCGCTGAGCCATCCCGGCGCCGGAGCCGTGGCAATCCGCCAGGGGACTCTTGCACGGTGCCACGTTGCGCCGCGGAGCGCCGGGGCTCTCCCGAGGGAGCGGCTACAGGCATGTGACTTGCTGAGGCCAGAGGGGGAGGAGCCGCCATGCGTCACCCCTTGCCGAGCTGCGTCATCCTCGCGCCGGACGCGGACGAGTCGCTGCGCTCGCTGTTGAGCGACGTGCTGGGCGACATGGGCATCGCCCTGCGTGCCGGCGGCGGGGCGGAGCGGCCGGACGTGGTGCTCGCGCTGGTGCAGCGCGAGGACAGCATGTCGCGCGTGCTGCGGGTGGCCGGGAATGAGGCGGGCCCCGCGCCTGTCCTCGCGCTGCTGCCTTTCGAGGACGAGCGGTTGCGGCGGCTGGCGGTGAGTCTCGGCGCGCGCGGCTGCTACGCGCTGGGCACGCCGCTGGAGTCCCTGAAGGAACTGTTGCGCAACGTGGTGGGGGTGCCTCCACGTCCGCGCGGTCCGGAGCGCCTGGCGGACGTTCCGGGGTTGAGTGGTGAACGCGGGAGGCACGATGATG
>DASQMW010000229.1:0-7974 GCA_035645295.1 Archangium sp. | reverse complement strand
GGCACCCTCACCCTGTCCCTCTCCCGGAGGGCGAGGGGTGGGGTTTTCGCACTCCGCCCGGGGGGCCATCTGACGCTCCGGGGGTTGGTTGCTCGGTCTCTCTGACCTTCAACTTGGAGAGTGAGTGCTCACTTTCTTTTTGAAATTGACGGCGCTACACTGTGCGTATGTCTGGATCATCCCCGGAGTTGGAGGCGGCGCCGCGCGTCCGGCGTACCCAGCAGGAGCGGCGGGACACCACCCGTCTCAAGCTGCTCGAGGCCACCGTCGAGTGCCTCGTGGAGCTGGGTTACGCCCGGACCACCACGCTCGCCGTGGCCCAGCGCGCCGGCATCTCCCACGGGGCCCTTTTCAAGCACTTCCCCACCAAGGCCGAGCTGCTCGGCGCCGCCGTCGAGCACCTCTTCCCCTGCCTCATCAGCGAGTACCGCTCCACCGTCGACGCCACCGTCCCCTCCCCGGGGGACCGTGTCGCCCAGGCCATCGAGCGGCTGTGGTCCATCTACCAGCGCCCCGAGCTCCTCGCCGCCATCGAGCTGTACGTCGCCGCGCGCACCGATGCGGAGCTCGCCTCCGCACTGAGCACCGTGGACCCGCCCCACCGCCGCCACCTCCACCGCGTCGCTCGCGAGCTCTTCCCCGACGTCGCCGCCACCCACCCCGGCTTCGACGCCATCATCGAGCTCATCCTCAACGCCGTTCAGGGCGCCGCCGTCGGTGGCGTCGCCCTCCCCGCCAATCCCGATCACCGGCAGATGCTCGCGCTGCTCGTCCAGCTCGCCCGCAGCGCCTTCTCCGCTCCACCCCCCCCCTAGGGAGCCGCACCATGGCCGACCTTCAGTCCCTGGATCCCACCCAGCTCGCCACGCCGGCGTTCATCCTGCTCATGGTCGTGGAGGCCTTCTGGCTCGCCCGGCACCGCGAGGAGGGCAACGTGGGCTACGCCGCCAAGGACACCGCGGCCAGCCTCACCATGGGCACCGTCTACTCCCTCATCTACATGGGCTGGAAGGGCGTGGAGTATGCCTTCTACTCCGTCCTCTACGAGGCCACGCCGCTGAGGCTCGGCAACGGGCTCCTGCCCTGGGTGCTGCTCTTCTTCGCCGAGGATCTCTGTTACTACTGGTTCCACCGCGTCCATCACGAGTCCCGCTTCTTCTGGGCCTCGCACGTGGTGCACCACTCCAGCCAGCACTACAACCTTTCCACCGCCCTGCGGCAGACGTGGACGCCCATGACGGGCCTGCTCTTCTGGGCCCCGCTGCCGCTGCTCGGCTTCCATCCGGCCATGGTGCTCACCGCCCATGCCCTCAGCCTGCTCTACCAGTTCTGGATCCACACCGAGGCCATCGGCCGCATGGGGCCGCTCGAGTGGGTGCTCAACACGCCCTCCCACCACCGCGTGCACCACGGCGCCAACCCGCGCTACCTGGATCGCAACTACGCCGGCATCCTCATCATCTGGGACCGGCTCTTCGGCACCTTCCAGGCCGAGGACGAGCGCCCCGTCTACGGCCTCACCAAGAACATCCAGACGTACAACCCGCTGCGCATTGCCTTCCACGAGTACGCAGCCATCCTCCATGACGTGCGGCGTCCCAATCCACTGCGCGTCCGGCTGGGGCTCGTGTTCCGCGGTCCCGACTGGAAGCCCCCGGAGGCCTCAGTCCCGGCAGCAGGCGATGGCGCCGTCCTGGGAGCGGAAGAAGGCAGTCGTCAGCTCCCGTCCCACCCGGGCGCATAGCACCTCGTAGGTCCGCCGCCGCGCGCCGCCCACGCGCACGGACTCGCGGCTCAGCGACTCCGGGTGACGGATGAACACGTTGTAGCCCAGGATGCAGCCATCCGAGCGCAGCACGGTGATGCCATCCGTCGCCATCATCCCGCGCAGCAGCTGCGCCGCCGAGCTCACCGCCGACGCCGCCTCCGCCCCCCGCGACTCGTGGTAGCGCATCACCCGCGCCACCATGTCCAGCGGCTCCTCCAACAAGACGCCGTCCACGAACAGCGGCGAGCCCTCGCTCTTCTTGGGCAACACCGCCACCAGCGTGCCGTGCGAGGCCTGCAGCGCCTCGAAGAGCACCCGCCGGTAGAAGTCCCGCGTGTGGCCGCGCGCCGGCTCCAGCACGTCCGCCGTCAGCCCCAGCGCCAGCTCGTCCATGGCCACCGTGGGCAGCGTCGCTTCCACCCGCGCGCCCGACAGGAAGACGTGCCGGTAGAGGCCTCCCATGCCCCGGAGCTCGATGACGTTCTCCGCCAGCTGCAGCACGCCCACCATCCGCAGCGAGCGCTCTCCGGCCCGCCGCATCCGCTCCAGCGGCGTCTCCACCAGCGGGAAGGGCTCCGTCCGGAACACCCCGTAGGCGAAGCCCTCCGGCACCAGCAGCACGTAAAGCGACCACCACCGCCCCTGGCCCAACGGCGCGCATTGCTTGAGCGCCCGTTGAATCGTCTCCCGCGACCGGGGGCCCTTGCCGATCGCGATCGGCTCCGTCCCGCCCAGCACCCGCAGCATCCCCTCCAGGTCGTCCCCCAGGAACGCCACCGGGAAGAGCGGCTCACCCTCCTCGCGGTAGCGCGACAGCGTCACGATGAGCTCGCTGAGGGGGTCTCCCACGTCCGCGGGACTCAACCCCGTCTCCTGGAGGAACGAACCGACCGCGTCCGACAGCATGTGCCGGAAGGAGAGGACCGGGGACTCGCCCGGAGCCAAAGTGCTCATGGACGCCCCCACTGTAGCAGCACCGGGGGGGTTTGGCCGATTGCTGGAATCCAAGAGAACAGTGACAATGGGGCTGAAAAGGGCTGTCCGGCCTGCAAGGACCTCTCCCCCCGAGGTAGACGTGAGCAATCAGAGCGCGATCGCGGTGTTGGTCGATGGTGGCTCGCCTGGCGTACTGCCCGGCAGGGCGATCGAAGTGGATGCCGGCGTGGCGCTGCCCGTGGCGTTCGGGGGACTGCGGAAGATCCTCCGGGCGTGTGAGGACGCCGCGCCCGAGGCCGTGCGTCCCCTGGCGCTCCAGCGTCCCTCCGAGTGGAACCGCCTCTTCCCCGGCTCCATCCAGGGCGCGCCGGATCTGACGGACCTGGCCCTCACTCCGTCCGAGCGCCGGCTGCACCGCGAGTCCGAGCAGATGTTCTGGGTGCTCAACCTGGCGGCGCGCGCCATCGTGGAGACGCTGCGGGTGAGCGGACGGCCCCTCGTCATCCACGGCGCGGGCGAGTGTGATCTCGTCAGCCTGCGCGCGGTGATGCGGGCCGCCGAGTGGGGCCGGTTGGAGCAGCTGGAGGGCCGCATCCTGCTCACCGGCTGGAACGGGCGCCGGTCGCACTACGCCGCTTCCTTCGAGACGCGGCGGCGGGACTTCCTCGGCTCGCTGTGCGAGCGCATGCGCACCACGGCCCCCGGCGGCGGCGTGGGCCCCGTGTCCGGCCGGGCGCTGGAGCCGGCCGTGGACCTGGAGGGCCGCTACCTGGGCGCGGTGGTGGACGACGACGCGCCGCTCGAGCACCGCATCGCCGCGGCCGTGCTCGCCATCCGCAGCTGCTTCTTCACCACCAACTACGAGGGCGCCATGCTCGCCGCCGAGCGCGGGCTGGCGCTGCTCGATGCCGCGGGTGCGGGGCTCTCCCCCGCGCGCGTGGCCGACGGCTGGGACGCGCTGGACACGGGCTTTTCCACGCCGGCCATCGAGATCGACAAGAGCAGCCTGGGGGACGCGGAGGAGCTACGCGTGCTCTTCGAGCGCGGCATCGGCGTGGTGCACGTCTTCACCGGCCAGCACGACGAGGCGCTGGAGGCCTTCGGCCGGGGCCTGGAGCGCCGGGCACCGCCGGAGCGGCTGGCCCACCTGCGCATGTTCCGCGCCCTCACCCGCACCAAGCGCCTGGCGCAGCTGCCGGATGCGCGTGCCGAGGTGGAGGCGGGGATCGCGCTGATGGAGGGGCTCGACACGCCGCTGCGCAAGCTCCACGAGGCCTGGCTGCGCAACGTCTACGCGCTCACGTACTTCCTGGAGAAGAAGCTCCCCCTGGCGCAGGAGCAGGAGAAGCTGGCCATGCGCTGCGTGGGAGACCTGCACGACGCGAGCGCCACGCACCTGAAGATCAACCTCATCTCCAACGCCAGCTACCTGCAGGAGACGGCGAGGAACTTCCCGGAGTCCATCGCCATCTGGCGGCGCTTCGAGAAGATCAGCGCGAACTGGGGTGCCAACTTCGCCAAGCACCACCGCTACCGGCTGGCGGCGCTGCAGATGGCCAACGGGGAGCGCGAGGCCGCCGTGGCCAGCTACACCGAGGCCTTCACGTGCGCCGGGGAGCTGGGAGACCCCCTGCACCAGCAGGTGATCGCCGCGGACCTGGGGCTGCACCTGCTGGACACGCAGCCGGCCACCGCGGCGCAGTGGTTCTCGCGGGCGGCGGAGCAGGCGCGCGTCATTGGAGATCCGCTGCGGGCGGCGCAGAGCCTGGCGGGACAGGCGCTGGCCGATGGCAGCCACGACTGGACGGAGGCGCTGCGCTGCGCCCAGGCGAGCACCACCACCCCGGCGGAGACGGAGCCGCTGGTGAAGGCGCTCTCGAGCGGTGACGCCGAGGCCGTGCGCAAGGCGCTGCCCCGCGCGCGCAGCAAGCTCAACCGCCCGTTCGACGCGGTGAACCTCTACTGAGGTTCGGGGGGGTTCTCCTTCTGGAGGCCCCGTAACACCCTCGTGGCTCTATCGAAGACCTCGGCCAGGATCGGCTCCGCCGGACGGTGGGCCTCGAGGAGCGCCGCATCCTCGGGCTGGCCAATGAATTGGAGCAGGCTCGCGGCTCGTAGGGAGCTGTTGGGCGCGGTGGCCACGATCACCTTGCGAGCCACGTCACGCAGCTCGGAGCGGACCTCCCTGGGAAGCACGGGGAGGCTCCGCTCGTGGTGCTCCAGCAGCACGGAGAAAAGGCGATCGCAGTAGTACTCGGCTGCCTCTTGCTGGCACAGGGTGGTTTCGGGCAGGGCATTGGCGACGAAAATGAACGAACGCAGGGTGGAGACCAGTGCCTCCGGCAGCTCTTCCTGGAGGAGTGCGAGAACCCCCGTCTTGTGCTCCACGGGCACTGAGGAATCACGGGCCCAGATGAACAACTCCTCGGGAGACTTTTCCAGGAGAATGAGCAAGCCGTGCAAGCAATTCGGTACTGGCAATGCAAGCCGCTCCAGACTCCGCCGGACGACGGGGAGCAACTCCGGATGGCGCCTCCGCCAGAGAGCGTACGCCACCGTGTTCACCTTCGAGGTGTCTGACTCCTTCACGACGAGCCGCTCCAATCTCCGAGCCAGACTCGCCCGTGCGCCATGTTCCGCAATGCGTCCTAGAGCCAGGGTGATGTCTTCCGCGACAGATGCCCCATCGTAATCACCCCGGGACTCTTCCAGGGTCAACTGCTGCTCCAAGCGCTTGACACTGGCAGCGCCACCGAGTTCACCCAGGCCGAAGGCAGCAGCCTGTCTGACTCGCGCATCAGGGTCTTGCATCAGGGCTTCCAGAAAGGCCCTCGCCTTCCTGGGCTGCTCGCCAAGCCGCGAAACCAGAGCACGAGCCCGGTCCTCTTCCCCCCAGGAGTGAGCCTCCACCAGTTCGTCCTTCAACTGCTCCATGTCCGTTGCGCGGGCCATCTCTCAAACACCTCGTCATGGGAAGCTGACACCTGGAGGCACGTACCGCCGCACCAAGCTGCCATCGAGCAGATACAGTTCGTGAATAGCCTTCAGGTCGGCCTGGACCATGGAATGGAATGCATCCAGCTCGCGCCGCAAGTCCTTTAAATTGGAGACGTAGTTGGTGTTGTGCCGGACGCCGTCAGGGCGCCGGGACGACACATCTGGCTTACGGAAACGGGGCCTGGCCAGTGGGTTCGGGTCATTGACACGCATGTTGTCGGCATTGACCTGCGCCTCGTTCTTCTTCAAACCGGTATGACCAGCCGCCTCTCGCCTGGCCAGTTCTTCCTCAATGGCCTCGTTGTGTGGCGGATTCTTCCGGGTGTGGGGCTTGCCGTAGCGGGTGGAAAGCGTCGGTCCACCTCCCGAGCCGCCACCCGCCCCGCCCGTTATCATGCAGGTGGCGAGTTCGCCGCAGAGAGAGGTGGCGGAGGTGCCCGCAGCCACCCCGGTGACAACCAAGGAGCCGTCCGCCACCACGTGGGTCGTGGCAATTGACTCCAATGCCTGCCCGCCCGAGGGTGCATGGCGCAGGGGGCTTAGCAGGGTCCAGAGGCCCCCCTCGGGCACTTTGGGGAGGACCTGAGGCATTCCCAGGCTCGCCACAACCACCAGCACCCGTAGACTCGTGCCGCCCAGTGCCCTGCCGAAGCGCTCGGACGCGGCTTCCAGCTCCTGGGGCGAGGTGGCGGACTCGGCCTCCTGGTACAAGCGGATGCACGCCAGCGCCAGACGGCCCAGTTCCACCAATCCCACCAGCAGGGCCAGACGCACGGTGAGCACGGCGGCGAAGGCTTTCGAGAAGAATGGCTCGGGCGCCAGCCAGGCGGCGAAATACACCGTGATGGAGAGCGAGACACTCACGATGAAGGCCGGGGCGTTGAAGAGCTCCTGAGCGGCCTCGCGGATGCCGTCATCCATGTAGCGCGTGGAATGCTGGAGAGCGAGCAGCAAGCGGCTCGTCTCCAATGACTCTGGTAGGGGGAGGATCGGCGGACCGTAGATGGAAAAAAAGTCCTCTCGCAGCCGCGACTCCCACGGAGCGGCGGGGTTCCGATTCGAGTGGGTTGATCCTGGCACTTCCAGCAGCCGGAGCGGGAGGCGGCCCTGCGGGCCGAGAGAACTGAAAGCCGCGAGTAGCGGGCGCACCTCCTCCACGCCCAGCCGTGACATGTCGGGGTGGAACGTCGGGAGCGGGAAGGTGAGTCGCAGCTGGCCCTCGGGCAGAGTGCTGATTCGCACGGGGGGCGACTCCCCCCACGAGATTCCACCTCCTGAAGTCTGTGCTCGTCGATCAGCAGTGGCGGACACCTCGGTCCGCTGAGGCACCTCCTCGTGCGAGGCCGAGCGCGGGGAGATACTCACCGGAGCTGGTACCTGCTGCCCATCGTCTGGAGGGCGTGGCCACGACGTAGCGCATGCGGCGGCGAAGACGAGGCTCACCATGAGGGCAAGCAGGCATCTCTCTCGAGTCATTGCGCCTCTTCGTGGTGGGCCATGGGTGAATGATAGCGCCGGTTCCCTACCGGCGCGGTGGGTTCCGCCTGCTGAGCCAGAGGAAGAAGCCGGTGAGGAAGAGGCCCGCCGGGAAGAGCCCGGTGAGCACCGCGAGGCACCGCGTGGCCGTACCTCCCCACACGCCAATGTGCAGCGGGTAGCGCAGCGCGAGCAGCCTGGAGGCCAGCGGGGCCTCCAGCGCATTGTCCGCGCGCAACACCACGCCCTTGTGGCGGTCCACGTACACGAGGCTCATCCCGACGGGATGGCGCTCCTCGGGGAAGCGCTTGCGCACCCGGAGGGGCGCCGTGGGCGAAGCGGGCAGATCGACACGGGTGGTGCGTGCGCCCGGGAGGGCCCGGTCCGCCTCGGCGAGCAGCACGTCGATGGGAAGCGGCTCACCCGCCGCGGGGCCCGGCACCGGCGGCGCAATCCGGGCAGGGGCGCGGGTGGTCCACCGCAGCGTCTGCTCGAAGGGGGCGGGAAAGACGAGGGACACGCCCGTGAGCGCGGCGAGCAGCAGGAAGACGAGCGAGAAGATGCCACCGAGCTTGTGCACGTCGTAGTTGGCCCGGCGCCACAGGAGAGGCCGGCGCAACGTGAAGCCCAGGGCCAGCTTGCGGCGGCCGGGCCACCACAGCACCAGCCCGCTGAGGCCCAGCACGATGAGCACGCAGCCGCTGGCGCCCACCACCGCCTCCCCGGTCTCGCCGGACAGCAGCGATACGTGAAACTCCCTCAACGTGCCCACCAGCGAGTCCCCCACGGACCGCACT
>DASQMW010000228.1:0-4809 GCA_035645295.1 Archangium sp. | reverse complement strand
CGGCGCCCATGAGGTGATGGGACTGCAGGAAGTTCAGCACCGAGTCGCGGAACTGCCTGCTCTGCTCGCACGCGCTCTTGTGCACGAGCGAGCGGTCGCGGGTGATGGACGGCTGCCAGGCGGCTCCGGGGACTTCCCGGGGCATGACCATGGCCTCGATCCACCCCTGAGCGCTCTCCACGCGGGAGCCCGGCAGCGGAGTGACCGCGGAGATCTTCGGGAAACGGCCGGAGGCCCGGCGCGGCGATGTGGCTGTCTTCCTGCTCATCCTGCTTCCTCCCGCAGGCCCGGCGCTTACCTGCCGCCGGCCCTGCTAGCCGCCATCACTTGTAGACCGCCAGACCCCTGCCCGCGCGCCCAGAAGGCGTCTTGGGCAGCTTCAGCACATTGTCCAGAATCAAATCCCTGACTTCAAGTGCCGTCAAGTCCGGGGAACGGCAGCGATATAGCGCGGCGAGCCCAGCGACGTAAGGGGCGGCCATGCTCGTTCCGCTCATTCGTTCATAGAACGCCTGATTATTACACCTTCGTTCTGTGCTCGAGTAGACGTTCACGCCATAACCCATCACGTCGGGAACAGATCGCTGGTTCACCACGCCGCTGGCCGAAAAGCTGGCCACCCGCCGCGAGAAGTCGACCGCCCCCACGGCCAGGGACTCTGGGAAGGCCGCTGGGTAGCCAGCCGTCCCAGCGCCTCCATTGCCGGCCGCCACGATGGGCAGGACGTTGGAGTCCACCAACCGGCGCAGCAGCGTCTGCAGCGCGCGGATGTTGAGACGGTACTCCATGTCACTGACACCTTGAGGTGGCTGCACGGGGAACCCCAGGGACATGTTCACCACCGCTGGACGGGTGGCGTTCTCAGGACGTGAGAACTGGTGTAGCAGCCATTCCATGCCGGCGGCTACACGGCCCAGGCTCGTGCGTATGCTTTCGGACTCGATGACCGAGGCGACGTAGAGGTCCACCTCGGGCGCCACGCCGTGGAACTGGCCGGCGGCGATGCCGGCCACGTGCGTGCCATGGCCATCCGGGTCGAAGCCGCGCACGTCCCGCGCCGGGTTGTGCGGCGAGTTGGGGAAGAGCGAGACGTAGCGGAACTGGATGACGCGGTCCTGGTGCTCCGGGTGGTCCGCGTCCACGCCCGTGTCGAGGATGCCCAGCATCACGCCGGCACCCTTGATGCCCTGGGCGTGGGCGGAGTGGATGCCGCACTCCTCGGGCCACTCGCGGTTGACGAGCGAGGACAGGCCGCGGTTGCGCGGGCCAAGCTGCCCGGCGGACACCGGGCCCGGGAAGGTGAGCTGCACCGTGTCCGGGATGAACTCGAAGTCGCGCCCGAGCTCCTCCTTGGCGATCCGCTCGGCCTGCTCCGAGGTGAAGTGCGCCATGGTGGCGCCGATGAGCGGCATGTGGCGGTAGGTGCCCACGTCCGAGGCGGACGCCGGCTCCATCACCGGGCCATCGTTGTTCACCGCCACCTGGACTTCGTTCTTGCCTCGGCCCTTCGCGGGCTTCGCCGCCTTCTTCTTCCCAGAGGTGGGAGGCCCGCTCACCTCGGGCAGACGCCCGGGCAGCGTCGCGGAGCGCAACCCGAGGGTGCGCAGCATGTCCGGCGCCCGCCCGCTGATCATGAACTGAAGGGCGGTGGTGCGCTGCAACACGCGCTCTCCCTGCTCCGTGCCCCGCACGCCCGGATGGGCGTGGGTCTCGATCGACTCCTTCGGCACCAGGAGGTAGGACTTCATGATGGGTTCGCTCCTTTACAGAATACCGACTGTACTGACTGCCCGGCGGCCACAGCCTGGTGCCGGCCACTCCCAGGCGGAGTCGGGGTGGGACACCGTCTTCGTTCACACCGTCGGCTCACAGTGGGACTAGAGCGGTCACCCCTGACATGAATCGCGAGTTCCCCCGCTCTGGACGTCATCGGCCCCCCGTGCGTTCCAGTGGATGACTTTCCCAACGTACGAAACCGGAAAGCATTCACAGGTGGGAAGCGTAATACGAACCGTGACAGGTCGGAAAATAGCGGCCGGGCGGAGTGTCCGCTGGGGAGATTGCGCTCGCCTGCCTGCTTCCAGAGGCTTTGGGGAAGTGTCTCGCCCCCTACATTTGTTCGCCTCCCGGTGCCAAGGCGGACTATGGCTGTAAGAGCTGTACGCCGTCCCCGCCGGAGAGATTCGTGATTCCCTACTTCCAGCCTCCTTCCATCAAGCTCGGCCCTCTCACCCTCGAGCCCTTCGGCATCTTCGTGGCACTCGGCATCCTCTTCGCCGCCCACATGCTGACCCGCAACGCCGAGCGCGAGGGGCTCGACTCCAATGCCCTGGCCGATTACGCGCCCTGGGGTGTGGGTGTGGGTGTCGTCGTCGGCCACCTGTTCCACCTCTTCGCCTACCACCCCGAGGAGCTCTCCAAGAGCCCGTTCCAGATCTTCCGCGTGTGGGATGGTCTGTCCTCCTTCGGCGGGCTGATGGGCGGCATCCTCGCCGCCGTCGTCTTCTTCAAGGTCCGCAAGCTGCGCTTCCGCGACTACGCCGACTCCTTCGCGCTCGCCGTCGCCCCCGGCTGGGCCATCGCCCGCCTCGGCTGCTTCGCCGCCCATGACCACAAGGGCATCCCCACCGACTTCTTCCTCGCCGTCGACTTCCCCGCGACCCTCGGTGGGCCCCGTCATGACCTCGGCCTGTATGACGCTGTCTTCCTCTTCGCCATCTCCGGACTGCTGCTCCTCCTGCGCAACTCCGGCATGCTGCGCGGAAAGCTGCTCCCGCTGCTCGCCCTCCTCTACGCCTGCGGTCGCTTCTTCTTCGATACCCTCCGCGCCACCGACCTTGCTTATGTCGATGCCCGCTACTTCGGCCTGACACCCGCTCAGTTCAGTTGTTTCGGGCTCATCGCCTTCGGCATCTACGGCCTCGTGAAGTGGCACGCCCCCCCCAGGAAGGACTCCCTCGCCGTTGGCACCGGGGGAAATGCGCAGCCTCAGGTCAGGTAGACCCTCACCCCGTCCCTCTCCCGGAGGGAAAGGGGGTTTGACGCGGGTGCAACCCTTGTGACGGGCACCCTCACCCCGTCCCTCTCCCGGAGGGCGAGGGGAGGGTCCCACAGTGGAGGGGGATTCATGCTCGATGTCCAGGCGCTGCTTTATGACGCGGTCATGGTTCCCGCCGGATGGTTCGGCCTCAACCGCGCCCGGCAACGGCTCGTCGCTGGGCTCTCCGGCCAGGTCCTCGAGGTCGGCACCGGCACCGGGCTCCTCCTCCCCGCTCATCCGCCCGGCGTCTCCACCACCGCCATCGACATCGACCCCGGGCTCCTCGCCCGCGCGCGTCTCCGCCACCCCGGCGTCACCCTCCTGCAGGCCGATGTGCAGCAGCTCCCCTTCCCCGATGGCTCCTTCGATGCCGTCGTCGCCTGCCTCGTCTTCTGCACCGTCGCGGACCCCGCTCGCGGTCTCTCGGAGATCCGCCGCGTCCTCCGCCCCAGCGGGCAGCTCCGCCTCCTCGAGCACGTCCGCTCTCCCCACCCCACCGTCGCCCGTCTCCAGGACCGCCTCACCCCCGCCTGGAGCCACCTCGCCATGGGCTGTCAGCTCAACCGCGACACCGTCTCCCTCGTCCAGTCCTCCGGCTTCCGCATCACCCACCGCTCCCAACGGCTAGGCCAGCTCGTCGAGGAGCTCGTCGCCGTTCCCGGGTGAGCCGCCCAAGGGCCTTCTCCTTCGGCCTTGCATACATGCAAGGCCGCCCCATCCGTCACGCAACCTCGGGTGCGCGCAGGCCCGCCAGCTTGCGGCTCGCCTGCACCGAGTGCACTTCGATGATGCGCCCCGCCGCATCGAGCTCCACCCGGATGACCACCCGCGCCGCGGCCCCCGGTGGGCATTCGCGCCACTCGGCCACCACCGCCGGCAGCCCGTTGAGCATCCGCAGCTCCACCATGTCTGGCGTGCCGCGCAGCTCCTGCACCCGCCGGTAGAAGAGCGACACCCGCTTCAGCCCCACCACCGGTACCCGCGCCGCGTACGTCTCGCCTCCTCCGTCCGTCAGCGCCCTCACCGGCTCCGCCAGCAACGCCTCCGCCGCCTCCACGTCTCCCGACGCCAACGCGCCCAGGAAGCCCATCAGCGCCTCCCGCGTCCGCTCCTGCAACGCCCGCGTCGGCACGCACCTCGCCCGGTCGTACCGCTCCATCGCCTGTCTTGCCCGGTGGTGCGTCACCTTCACGTTCGTCTCGCTCATCCCCAGGCACTCCCCCACCTCCCTCCCCGAGTAGTCGAACACGTCCTTCAACAGCAGCACCGCCCGCTGCCTCGGCGTCAGCGCCTCCAGCGCCACGAGGAACGCGTACGACACGCTCTCCAACAGCTCGTAGCGGCCCTCCGTCGTCCCTCCCCCCGGCAGCTCCGCCTCCACCGACGGCACCGCCTCCTCCCCCGTCTCCACCGGCGAGGGCAACCACGGACCCACGTACCCCTCCCTCTTCCTCCTCCTCAGCCGATCCCTCGCCAGGTTCATCGCCACCCGCGTCAGCCACGGGCGCACCTCCTCCATCCTCTCCGGTGGCGACGTCAGCGCCCTCGCGTACGTCTCCTGCACCAGCTCGTCCGCGTCCGCCGCCACCCCCGTCATCCGGTAGCACAGGCCCCAGAGGAACTTCTCGTGCTCTCGCACCGCCCTCTCCAGGGCCTCGTGTCCCGCCAGCTTCATGCCGCTCGCGCTCCCCTCTCCGTGTTCAACAGCCGGGACACCGTCTCCGCGCTCGCCAGCGACGCGTCCACCAGCATCCCCCCCCCCCCCACCC
>DASQMW010000227.1:0-39767 GCA_035645295.1 Archangium sp. | reverse complement strand
TCCCGGCCGCGCGCTGCACGAACTTGTCCAACAGTTGGACAAGTTTCTGAAGACCGAGCCCGGCAGGGGCACCCGTCCCGCCCGAACTCCACCGGAGGGTGGGGGCCCTTGTGTAAAGGAACTTCTGGTCACCTACTTAGGATGCCGCTGATGTTCTCAACGCGTATGTATAGAGCGCTGCCCAATGCATAGCAGGGCCCTTTGGGCGACCACGCCCCCGGACTGAAGTTGACGCCGCCGCACTCCATCTTCGAGCAGATCTCGTTGGCGAGTTCGAGCTGCGCCGCGAGCTTGCCACTGCGGAACGCCATTCCCGAGGGCGTCGTGATCTCATACATGGTCGCAGCAGTGAAATCCCACAGGTCCGGCTCGCCTTCAGCCATGCCCGATTTGCCCGTGAACCCCTCCTTCTTCAAGCAACGAAGCGCGCTCTTCTCGGGCGCACTGCTTCCAGTGAGCGAAAGCCATCCCTTGTTGCGGCCAACCAGGTTCCCCCGATGATCATCACCGTATGTCTCCTGGAGGCACAGTTCCGCCTGCCGCCACACCGGGAAGAGCGCGCCGACCGGCAGCGCGACCAGGGGGCACTGTGCCGCAGCACACGTCCTCTGCCCGCCCCCTCCGGCCGATGACGACGACCGCACGCCGCCCGGCTGCTGCACGACGAGGGCGAGCGCTCGCGCCGGTAGAGGGTGGCGTACGTCCGGGCCTGGGCGGCCCTGTCCAGACACGAGATCCCCGCCAGAGCCCACCCAAGAGGCGAGCACCAAGGTCGCGCTGGCGGCACACAGCAGCGCGCTCGGCACCATGAAAAAGGGAATCAGGCTCGCCGACAGCACTGAAGGGCGAGGGCACGGCAACCGGGCTTGCGACATTGGCACCTCCGAGGGCCCTGGCGGACTCCGCAGCCTACAACCGGCTCCGGCTGCCGCCGATGAAGCCTTTGGAGGCTGGAGCAGTGAGCCGCTGCGCCACTATGCTGAGGTGCATGTTCCCGGGACCCGGCGACCGCTTCGAAAGCTTCTTCGTTCCCGTGGCCGGTGAGACCGTGCTCCTGCTTGCCCGCCGCGAGGGAACTGGCAGCGAGACCCGCCTTTACCGCAGCGATGACGCCGGCAGCACGTTCACGCCACTTGTCGCTCCCGAGTGCATTCACGCCATCGTGGCGAGCCCGGACCGGTGGCTCGCGGTGACCGGCCATATGCTGCACGAATCACGTGATGGTGGCGTCCGGTGGACCTCGGTACCGCTGCCCGGCGACCGCGTTGGGGGTGCCGCCATCTTGCTGGGAGAGGAGTGCTGGATTTCGGAGAGAGAGCACGTGATGGCCGTCACCGCGAACACCCCGGTGCTCAAATGGCGGCTTCCCCATGCGGGCCCCGAACTCATCGCTGAGTTGTTTCCCATCGGCACCAACGAGGTGCTCGTCACCACCAACCGCATGCGCATCTACCGCGGCCATGCGGGAGATCCGCTGCTGATGGACTGGAGCCAGGGATTTCCGCCACTCCTGGCCGGCTCTGGCTCGCCCACCATCAGCCGCGTTGGCGATGCATGGCTTGCCTTCCATGGCGACCTGTACACGCGTCGCGAAGCCGATGCAGCATGGGCCCTGCTGCCGCCTGATGAGGAGCCCAACGGCTCCTGGCGTGACGCCCTGCGCTGGCTGGCCCCCACGGAGAGCGCGCAGTGGGAGCCCCTGCCCTGGGCTCCCGGTGAATGGGCCGGCACCGACAGCGCGACCCTGTTCATCGCGGGCCCCGGACGGCCCAGCGCCCCCGTCTGGCGCCGGCCCATTGGCGGCGTCTCCATCAAACACCTGCGTGCTGGCAGGACCGCCGTCTATGGGTCGCAGAACAACGCGACCGTCGCCGCCACCGGCGTCGCCGTGCGCCCGGACGGCGTGCACCTCCTGCGCCTCGCCTGAGAGGGTGTTGAACGTGCTCGTGTTCGACACCCTCCAAGGCACGGCGGCTCAGAACAGCCGCATCTGGGACTTGTCCTCCTCCTTGCCCGAGCTGCGCGCGGGCAGCGGGGTGAAGCCGTGCTTCGCCGCCCACTCCGGGCTCGGCCCGGCCCAGCGGAAACGGTCCAGGTGCACCTTGCCCTTCTCGTCGAACTCGACGCCCTCGGCCACCAGCAGCTCGCGCTGGTTGTACCCCTGCGTGCTGATGCCTCCCGAGCGGTTGATGATCCGCTGCCAGGGCACCTTGGACGCGCGCGGCCCCAGGTCACCCATCGCGAGCCCCACGATGCGTGCATCGCATCCGCCTCCCACGATGATCGCGATGTCCCCGTAGGTGGACACCTGGCCGTGCGGCACCTGCTCGACGACCTGGTAGATGCGCTCGAAGAACCTTCGCTCCTGCATGGTGATGGTAACGGTCGTGGACATGTCTTCTCCAGTCAGGTCTCGCGTCCTACCTCAGAGAACCTGTCCAGGGAAGTTGGTACTACGTCCTGCGTCGTGTACCCAACCCTACACGTGGAGTTGCCATCAAAGCTTCACGCCCCAGCCGAGCCGCTTGAGCAGCGGCTCCAACTGCCGGGCCGAGAGCGCCATGTCCCGGAGATCCAACAGGCGCAGCTTCGGCAGTGCCGTCTTGGAGCGGAAGGCCAGCGCGCCCTCCTCGCCCTGGTGCTGCCAGCGCGCGCCCAGCTCCGGGTGCACCATGCGGACATAGGCCGCGTAGCCCTCCAGCCAGCGCTCGAAGTCCGGCCGGCCCCTCGCCTGCGAGGCCACCCCGTGCTTGCGGCAGTTGGCGAGGATGGCCTTGAAGCGGCGCCGCTCCTCGCGCGGGCGCCATTCTCGGTGAAGCCCTCCTGCTGGAGGATGGCGTTGAGTCAGACGAGGCCACATGGCGCGCGGTGCGAGACACCACCGCGCGCCTGCTCACCTCCGCGTGAGCCCCCTCCAGCTGGAGAACCCGGGCTTGCTCCGGCTTACGGCCCGATCGACTGGGGCGGCGGCCTGGCGCTGAAGAGGGGCACGTAACACTTGCCCTGGTGCTCGTAGAGTTCCTCCGGGCATGGCGCCTTCAGCTCGTGAGGCCCCCAGCAGGCGCCGACGAGCTCCACCTCGATGCGGCGATTGCAGGGGGGCCGCTTCTGCCCCTTGAAGGGCTCGCGCGGCAGGGGATCCGCGAACGGTTTCCCCTCGGCGATGGTGTCCGTGAGCCAGGCGCTCTTGAACGAATGGGGCGCCCCGCCGTCCATGGGCTCCTCGTGGCGCAGGGCCGCTGGCGCGGCTCCCGCCAGGGGTTCCGGACCGCCTGATGGCGCGGAGTCCATGCGCACCAGGACGAACACCAGGGCGCACACCGTGGCCACGCCCGCCAGCCCCCATCCCAGGCGCCGCCAGGGACGAGGCTCGTCGTAGGAGGGGAAGGCCGCGGCCATCCGTCCCACTTCCTGGCGCACCTGCTCGAACAGGCACATCAGCGCCTCCACCGAGTGTTTGTCGGGGGCCACGGCCCAGCGCGAGTCCTCCGCTTCCAGCGCCACGTAGCCAGGCTCGGCCGAGGAGACGCAGCGCACCCGCCAGTCTCCTGGCGGCGGCGCGCCGTCTCCTTCCGGGGGCTTGAACACCAGGGCCGTCGTGCCGCTCGTCTCGTGCGTGGCCCGGTAGAGTTCCCCCTGGTGGTGCTCATCCTGCGGCAGCTGCTCGCGCAGTTGGTACGGCCCCAGCTGCTCCCATTCCTCCTGCATGTTCCCCTTCGGCTCTTTCTTCACGCGTGCACCTCGCGGGCTTTTCGAGGCCCGGCGTTCTGCTCCGCACCGGGCCGTGCCCCATTCCAGAAAGTAACCGAGGGCGCTGGGGCGTCCTACCCCCGAAGTGGCGCCGCATTCCGCCATGACACTGACGGGTTGCCCACCCACCATCCAACCCAACGGGGAGGGTGCCTCCGCGCCCTCATGCCGCGTCCCGGCCACCCCTGCTTGATGGAAATGCCAAGACGGGAGGGGCTCCCCACCCGGTCGGTGGCGCCCGTTTCATGTCATCCTGCCCCTCCATCGCGAGGCGCCCGGGCATGGGAGACGATGTCAACAAGCGGAAGGAAGAGATCCGGAGACGGCTCCGGCTCTCGCGCTACCCGCGGCGCGACGCGGCGGTCTTCACGGACGAGAACGACCACAACCCGCTCATCCTGGAGGACTGTCCGCGGTGCGGTGGGCGGCGCACGGTCTGCACGTCACCCAGCCCGGACACCTACGTTCTGGACGAGTGCCCCGCCTGTGGAGGCCTGGGGACGACGACCGAGGTGGTCCCCTACTTCGCCGACACCGGGCCCGAGGCGGAGGCGGTGGTCGATGAACATGGGTGGCTCACCTGTCCCCGCTGTGAGCGCCGGTTCTCGACCCGGTACCGCCAGAACTGGACCGGGCGGCGCCATCTGACGTGTGGCCAGGCCATCCGTCTGGTCCACCGGTGAGGGACGGCCAAGCCAGTGGAAGTCAGTTCTTTCAGGGGTGCTCCGGCGGGAAAGCACGGGGGCGCCTTCCGGCCGTGCGGCGTGCCGACTGGTCCGACCATCGGACCAGTTGCTCCCCATCGCGGCCGGAACCTCCCCCCTGACAGGACCTACCCCTCCTGGCTTAGCGCCGCGCGGGGCTCAGCAAGGGTCAGGCCCTCGAGCCCGTCAAGGCCAGCGGTGACGCGGCCCTGGTGGAGCAGGCCCGGAAGCTGGGGGCGCAGATCCACGGGGCGCCCATGCGGCCGCCCATCATCCGGGGCTGAGCGCTTCAGCCGCAGGAGCCACAGTCGTGCGGGCAGCCGTCGGGGCGATCGCCGGTGCCGCAGGACTCGCTGGGCTGGCAGATGCCGTCACCGCACGTGTAGATGTCCTGGGGGCGGAGGCGGGTGGTGAGGGCGTGGTAGGTGACACCATTGAAGGTGCACTGCGTGAAGTGAGACCCCGTGCTGTCCTGCTGGCAGCTCGCGTGGCAGCTCCCCAGATGGGTGAGCGGCGGGCACGCGTTGGGGCCCGCGAGCGCACAGGCGCGGAGGCTGCTCTGGGCCGGGGGCAGCAGGCCCTGGTCGTTGCCGACGAAGAGCCCCTCGCCATTGAAGAGGTTTCCGAAGAAGCAGCCCTCCCGGATGGTGAAGCTGTCCAGCTCCGAGGGCGTGGCGGGAATGGGCTGCCCCTACGCGGTGGAGCCCAGGATGGAGATCAGGACGCTGCGCCCGTACTTGTTGACGAGGGCCCCCAGGCACGCGGAGACGACCTGCTGCTCCTCCAGGGCCACTGGCGAGCCGTTGGACCAGGCCGGTGCCAATCCGAGGCCGCCGTTCCAGACAGAGGTGACCGTGCCATTCGAGTACGTCCGGGCGTCAGCCCGTCCGGCTCGGCAGCATGCTGAAGTCGCTCCGGGCATTGCCGCCCAGGCGCGCCAGCCAGCGCATGAAGCCCGGCGCGTGCTCGAAGAGCAGGTAGAAAGCCCCTAATGCACGCGGCACGTCCACGATGGGCCGGCGCCGCTGGAGCCCCTCCAGGATGGCCCTCGCCACTTCATCGGGAGTCAGGGGCGAGACGAAGTCCGCCAGCCGTGGCATCCGCGACGAGGGCACGTGCTTGCCGAAGAACTCCGTGCCCGCCACCGTCCCGGGGCGCACGAGCATGACGTGCACGGGGGTAGCCCGCAGCTCCACCTGCAGCGTCTGCGTGTACCCGTCCACCGCCGCCTTCACCGCCGCATACGCCGCGGACGAGCTGCCCGCGAAGACGCGCCCCGCCGACGAGCCGATGTTGATGATGTGGCCCCGCCCCCGCGCCAGCATGGCGGGCAGCACCCGGTGGGTCGTGTAGACGATGGCCTGGAAGCCCACCGCCATCGTCCGCTCCACGTCCTCCACGGACATGTCGAGCACGTTCTCCCACCGCACGAAGGCCGCGTTGTTGACGAGCACGTCGATGCGGCCCTCCTTCTCCAGGATGCCCGCGCACCACGTCTCCACCTGCTGGCGATCCGACACGTCACAGCGGGAGAAGTGGAAGCGCTCGGGCCAGGGCGTCTCGGCCGCCCGCGCGGGGGCCGTCGACAGGTGCTCCTCGGAGATGTCGCACACGTGCACCGTCCCCCCGGCCGCCGCGAGCTGCCGCGCCGTCGCCCAGCCAATCCCTTGCGCCCCACCTGTCACCAGGCACACCTGGTCCTTCAGGAAGTCCTTCGTCATGGCAAGCCTCGTTTCATGAGCATCTTTTGTGCACCAGCGAAAGCCAACGGAAGCGCACGTTTTGACAGTTAAGCTGGAATTATTCAGCAACCCAGCACTTAAACGCGGTTTATCCAGGATGTCTCGAAATCGTCTTTTTCCGGACTTGGGGCCCGTGCTCCGGCTCTCCTGACGGGCGGCTGTCCGGCGGAAGGCCGACAATGGTGACGGCCTCCCCGGGTGCGCACCGTGACAGGTGTCGTCAGTGACAACACGAGGGGGGGCCAGATGATGCGGACATGGATGAAGGCGGCGGGCCTGGGGCTCGCGCTGCTGGGGACGAGCGCCATCGCCCAGGAGGCCGGTCAGCGGCAGTGCAACCGGGCGGAGATAGCGCAGCTCGAGACCGAGGCCCGGGAACTCGCCGTAGCCGCGGGGTGCACGGACGTCAGCCAGTGCCGGGCCGCTCCGGTGGGAGCCCAGGCCTGCGGTGGACCGAGGGACTACGTCGTCTATTGCTCGGAGACGACGGACGAGAACGCGCTCCTGCGGGCGCTCAAACGGCTCGAGCAGCGCGAGGAGCGGTTCAACCGGCAGTGTGACGTCGTCTCCATCTGCATCTTCATCGCCGAGCCGCAGCTGGAGCTGGTGGAGGGCGTGTGCCAGGCGGCGGCCCCTCCGACGGACACCCTCCCCTGACCGCCCACCAGACAGGCCGGGCGGAGTCCTGAGCGGGCTCCCCCGGCGTCAGCCCCCCGGAGACGTCTGGGGCTCTTCTCCTCCCACAATTGAGCCTGGTTGGCTGATGGGGGGACAGGCGGGCGGATCTTCACGGCGGAGGGGCTTTGCTTGATATCCTGGATCTGGACCCCTGATGAACGCGCCCAGATCCCAGAGCTGGCTGCTCGCGGCACTGCTGCTGCTGTGCGCCTGCACGCCAACACCCGAGCCACGGCTCCGGATGGGCACCATCCCCTGGCCCGGCAGCGAGCCCCTCTTCCTCGGCCAACAGTTGGGCCTCATCCCCGCCCAGCGCGTCCACCTGATCGAATACAGGTCCTCCGCCCAGCTCCTGCGGGCCTTCCGCAATGGCGCCATCGACGCCGTGTCCGCCAGCCTCGAGGAGGTGCTGTCCCTCGAGCAGTTCGGCCATGAGCCGAGGGTGGTGCTCGTGCTCGACGCCTCTCACGGGGCCGACTGCCTGATGGTCCGCCCCGGCATGGCCTCCCTCTCCGGGCTCGCGGGCCAGCGGATCGGCTCCGAGGAGTCGCTCCTCGGGATGTACATGCTCACCCGCGTGCTCGAGCGGGCCGGGCTGCGGCGCGAGGACGTCCGGCTGGAGTTCAGCCCCCTGGAGACCCATGTGGAGGCCTGGCAGCGGGGTGAGCTGGACGCGGTGGTGACGTTCGAGCCGTACTGCCAGCGGCTCGCCAGCGTGGGCGCGCACAAGCTCTTCGACAGCTCGAGCATCCCCGGGGAGATCGTCGACGTGCTGGTGGTCCGCAAGGACTTCCTCCAGGCCTGGCCGCACCAGGTGGACGCGCTGCTGCGCGGCTGGTTCGCCGCCCTCGCCTGGAAACAGCAGCACCCCGAGGAGGCGATACAACGGATGGCGGGACGGCTCGGCCTGGAGCCGCGGCGGCTCCACGAGGCGCTGTCCGGCGTGCGGTTCATGGACGCGCCCGCCCAGCGCACGCTGCTCACCGGCGCGCGGCCGGGCCTGCAGGACACCATCGAGCGGATGGGCGAGCTGCTGCGGCACCACCAGCTCCTCCCAGGGAACCCGGGGCAGACGGAGTCCGCGCGGATGCTCGATGCCGCGCCACTGCTGCGGGTGTCCCCATGAGAGCCCTTGTCCCCGCCCAGCGCGCCGGGTGGCACCGGTTGGTGTCCATGCGGGTGCTCGTCCCGCTGCTGCTGATCGCGTATGCGTGCTTCTTCGGCCTCTACACCCTGCGGCGCGACGTGGCGCACCGCGAGCTGCAGGTGGAGGAGCACGTGCGCCAGGACATCACCCTGCGGATGACGCACCTGCAGGGGACGCTCGAGTACCTGCTGCGCACCGGGCAGCTCGAAGCCGTGCGCGAGGAGCTCGCGGAGCTGGGCTCCAATCCCGACCTGACGGTGGGCCTGCTCCTGGACGACCAGCGCACGGTGCTGGCCTCCACCCGGCTCGCGTTGATCGGCCAACCGGTCTGGGAGGCCTGGCCGGAGCTCATCCGTCCGGAGGCCCTCGCCCGCATGAAGGCCGCGCGGGTGCGGATGAGCGGAGACGTGCGGGTGAGCGAGGACGGCTCCCGGGTGGAGGGCTATTACCCCCTCCAGCTCAGCCCGGAGTCCCAGGGGCCGCGGGTGGGCCTGCTCTACCTCCAGCATGACCTGTCACAGCTCAAGGCCGCGCAGCGCTACCGGGCCGAGCACTCCGCGCTGCGCTCGAGCCTCCTGCTGGTGCTGATCGCCGGGTTGCTGGGGCTGTTCTTCCACTTCGCGCTGGGGCGGCGCGTGCGGCGCCTGGCGTCCGTGGCCCGCCAGCTGGCGGCGGGGGAGCTGAACGCGCGCGCCAGGTTGCGCGGGGTGGACGAGCTGGGGACGCTGGGCCGCGCCTTCGATGACATGGCCGAGCGCCTCAGCCAGGACCAGGAGGCCCTGCGGCGCTCGGAGGCCAGCTTCCGCACCCTCATCGAGCGCTCGCCGGACGCCATCTTCGTCCACCGCGAGCGCACGCTGCTCTTCGCCAACCCCGCGGCCGTCACCCTGCTGGGCTATGCGCGCGAGGAGGAGCTGCGGGGCCTGGCGGTGGAGGAGCTCCTCATGCCCGGCGAGCAGGATCCACTCGCCGAGACGTCCATGCCCGGCGCGGCGCGGGAGGTGCGCTTCCGGCACCGGGGCGGCCAGCAGGTACTGGGCGAGGTGGTGACGTTCTCCATCCCGTTCGACGGCCAGCCGGCGGTGGTGTCCATCGCGCGCGACGTCACCGAGCGCAAGCAGGTGCAGGAGAAGCTGCGCACCACCGATCGCATGGTGTCGCTCGGCACGCTGGCGGCGGGCGTGGCCCACGAGCTCAACAACCCCATCTCCTACGTGCTGAGCAACCTGCGCTTCGCGGTGGATGAGCTGGGCGAGGCGGGCGAGGCGGGCAAGCCGCTGTCGGACGAGCAGGCGCAGGAGGTGCAACAGGCCCTGCGCGAGGCGCTCGAGGGCGGCGAGCGCATGCGCAACATCGTGCATGACCTGCGGAGCTTCTCGCGCCGGGAGGACGAGCACCTGGGCCCGGTGGACATCCATGCGGTGCTCGACTCGTGCGCGAGCCTGGCCCGGAGCGTGATCCGCCACCGCGCGCAGCTGGTGAAGGAGTACGGAGAGGTGCCGCGGGTGCTGGCCAACGAGTCGAGGCTCGGGCAGCTCTTCCTCAACCTGCTCGTCAACGCCGGCCAGGCCATTCCCGAGGGGGATGCGAAGGGTCACAGCGTCCGCGTCACCACGGCGCGCGTGGATGCGATGTGGGTGGTGGTCTCGGTGCAGGACACGGGCGTGGGGATTCCGCCGGAGAACCTCCAGCGGCTGTTCAAGCCCTTCTTCACCACCAAGCCGGTGGGAGTGGGAACGGGGCTGGGCCTCTCCATCTGCCACGGCATCGTCACGGCGATGGGCGGGCGCATCGAGGTGTCGAGCGAAGTCGGCAAGGGCACCACCTTCCGCGTCTACATGCCCGTGGCCGAGAAGAGTGAACAGGCCACCCGCGGGGCGAAGTCCACCGGATGAGCCCTTCCCCTCCCGCTGAGAACCGGACCGCCGCGAAGGCCCTGGCCATGGGCCTGGGTGTCCTGCTGGCGGCGCTGGTGATGGCGCGCGGCTTCATCGCCCTGCTCGAGCGCACCACGAGCCCGGACAACCGGGCCCGTCTCACCGAGGGGGCTGGCCGCGTCCGGGACTTCCTCGGGGTGCTGCCGGACATCGCCGCGAGGGAGGATGCGGCGCTCGTCTTCGGCTCGTCCCTCATCCAGCACGGCTTCTCGCCGGAGGTGTTCGAGGCCCACCTGCGAGGGCCGCGCGTCACCGCCTACAACCTGGGCTTCCCGGGAGTGGAGCCGGAGGTGCAGCGGCTGCTCGCGCGCCGGGTGGCGGAGGCCTTCCAGCGCAGTGGCCATCGCGCGCGGCTGACGGTGGTGGAGTTCACGCCCTTGCAGGCCACCCTGGCGCGCGGGCGGGCCTCGCGCTTCCGCGAGCTGGCCCAGGTGAAGCAGGCCCTGCTGGCCACGCCGGGCGAGCTGGCGGAGACGGCGCTGCGCTCACCGGAGGAGGCCTCGCACCTGGCCGCGCTGCAGGCGCTGGGTGGAACTTCGCCCCTGGCCGTCACCTCGCTGCTGGAGCACCAGCTTTTCGACGGGCTGGCTCCCGAGGAGCTGGAGGATGGGCGCAAGACCCTGGCCGCACGCCTGCGCGCCGGGAGGGAGCGGGCGGAGGGGCGGCCCGTGCCGGAGTGGGATCCCCTGCGCCGGGGCGAGGCGCGCCTCCTGTTCGACGAGACGCGCGAGGACTACCTCGCCTGGGCCCGGATGCGCTCGGCGCCGGAGGTGATGGAGGAGGATCTGGCGTGGCGGGTGGAGTCGAGCGACCTGCTGGAGCTGCGCTTCGACGAAGGCAAGGTGGCAGCGTTCGGGGAGGCGCTGCGGACACTGGCCAGCGTGTCCGAGCGCACCGTGCTGCTGCTCGCGCCCCGTAACGGGGCCTGGGTGCGGCTGACGCCCGAGGGCCGCGCCCGGCTGGCCGAGGTGGTGGCCCGCCTCTCGCGTGAGGCGGGCGTGCCGGTGGTGGATTTGTCGGAAGCGCCCGACTTCGCCCCCGAGGACTTCGTCGACGTGACGCACCTCAACGAGTCGAGCGGCCGGCCCAGGCTGTCGCGCCGGCTCGCCGAGGTGCTGTCGCCTGCCGCGCCCCCGCTGGCCGGCCCCGGCACCCCGTGAGCCGGGGGGCTACTTCCGCGCCAGTGCGAAGTCGAAGCGGACGACTACCGAGTCACCCACCTTCATGGTGCCCAGCATCAGGGTGGGCGGGCGCACGCCCCAATCGGTCATGCGCAATGGGTACTGGCCCTGCACGCGCAGCTTCCCCCCTGGCGCGGACGTGGCGCGGGCCACCAGTTCGATCGGCCGCGTCACCCCCGCCATCGTGAGCTCGCCGCGGATGCGCAGGGGCACCTGGCCGTCCTTCGCGGCTCCCGCCTCGTAGCCGCTCATCCGGAAGCGGATGGTGGGGTGCTGCGCCATCAGCAGGGCGCCATACATGTGCTCGTTCATCGTCCCGTTGGCACAGTCGAGCCTGCGGGTCGGAATCTCCAGCTGCACCTCGCGCAGCGCCCCGGTCAGTTGCTCGAGCGTGAGCTCACCGCCGGTCTCTCCCGGGGTGAACCGGGCATCCATCCCCTTCGACTTGCAGGTGAAGTCGCGCACCGTGGACTTGCCGTCGATGGCCAGCTCGCCACCGGGCAACAGCTCCACTCCGGACTGCGCGGCGGCCATCCCCGGCCACGCCAGCATCATCATGAGAATGGGAACAAGGCGTTTCATGGTTCGACTCTCCTCTCGTTGTCCGGCGGGGGCGACTTGAGCTCGAGAACCAGCTGCCCGGCGACGGGCACCTGGGACTCGATGCGCACCGGCAGCCGGCGTTCATCATCGGTGAGGTACAGACGCAGCAGGCCCCGGCCACCGAAGCGCTCGGGGTCTCGCACTTCCATCTCCACCACCACGGTGGAAAACGCTCCGGCCGGCACGCGCAGGGGCTCTCGCCGCAACACGCGCACCACCACCGGGTTGCGCCGCGCATCGAAGTGCCGATCCAACCGGTGGACGAGCCCGGGGGTCAGCTCCATCGTGCGCAGCGCATAAAGGAAGGACAGCTCGTCCAGCGGCTCCAGCGAGCTGCTCCGTCCCTGGCTGGCGGCCCGCTCCCAGCGCTGATCGTCGGGGAAGATCTCCACCCGCTCGCGCACGGTCTTGAGCGGCACGCGCTCGTCCACCTCGTAGCGCAGCGCCGTCATGCGCCGCGAGCTCAGCCACGAGCGCGAGTGGTGCTGGATGTGGAAGGGCCCCACGGTGGTCTCGAAGTCGAAGCGCAGCAGCACCACCGGCTCCTCACGTAGCGGCTGGGTGGGTTGCACGCGCAGCCACCCCGTCCCACTCCGCCCGTGCTTTCCCAGCGTGACCTGGTAGGCGAGCACCTCTCCTTCCGTGAAGGGCCGATCGCCATCGGCCTGGGCTTCCTGGGCGAGAGCCGCCGGAGCCAGCCCTCCCAGCGAGAGCAGCAGGAGCGCCGCCCGGAGAAGGCCCGCGGGGCGGCGACTGCTCCATTGAGAGAGATTGGGCATCGGGGTCTCCATCGGGTACGCCCCTCCATCCTTCAAGCCATGTGCCGTGAAGGCCCCAGCGGGGAGGCGCGCTCCTCGAGGTGCAAGTCCTGCGTGGGAAGAGGCATCCGCGCAGATGGTGCAGGCCTCGAACCCCTCCTCTGCCTGGAAGCCGTGTTGGCGCGCACCTTGCTCTGTGCTCACGGCATGAGGCGGCTGGTTCAAGCGCCATCGAGCACTCCGGGTGCTCGACGAAAGCCGTGGAGAGCACGGCGCTAAGAGGTAGACACCATGAAGCTCAAGAATCTGGCAGCAACCCTGGCCGCCGCACTCCTGGGCGTCTCGGGCGTGGCCCAAGGCGCCGAAGTCCTCCGGACCGAGAACGCGAGCATGAACGTGGGAGGCCGGTTGCAGCTCCTCGGCTTCGCCCAGAAGCTGGACGACGGGGCGCGCAACGACGAGCGGCTGTACCTGTTCCTCAAGCAGGGACGGCTCATGCTCAACGGCAACGTGGAGGATTGGCGCTACGGGATGATGGTCGCCTTCGGGGGTGAGGAGGAGATCAAGGCGCCCACCCCGGGCATCTCGCTGAGCCTGCTGGACATGTACGTGGACATCCCGGTGAAGGTGCTTGGGAACTCGTACGTGAGGGTGGGCCAGTTCCGGGTGCCCTACGGCCGCGAGCGCCTGACCGAGTCGGGCACCCTGCTCTTCGCGGACCGGTCGATCCAGAACCTCGCCTTCCGGGTGGGCCGGGACGTGGGCGCGACCTTCCACACCCAGGCGGGCCCCGTGGTGGCGGGCCTCGGCATCTTCACGGGCGGCGGCCGGAACATCCCCGAGCGCTACCTGCCGCAGACCCTCGGCACCCCCATGGTGGTGCTGCGCGCGGGCATCGACACCGGCATCGGCGAGGACGTCTTCGCGACCCGCGACCCCCAGTCCATGCCCGACAAGCTCCAGATGGCCTTCTTCGTGAACGGCTTCTACGTGAAGGACTCGCTGGTGGGCCACTCGACGGTGTTCAACACCAAGTCGGCGGAGAAGCCGCTGCTCATCAACGGCAACTGGAACCCGTTCGTCGCTCAGGCTCCGTTCAACCTCGGCAGTCTGTGGCAGGCGGGAGCCGACGCCGCGGCGCGCGCGCCCGTGGGCCCTGGCGTGCTATCGGGCGAGGTGGAGGCCAACCTCGGCGTCTACCAGAATCTCTACGGCAGCATCCGGGTGGCGGGTGGCCGGGCCCAGGTGGCCTACCAGTGGAATCCGGTGCAGGTCGCGCTCCGGTACGCGCTCGTGCTCCCGGACGAGCGGTTCGCCGTGGGCGAGGCGCCCATCACCGGCAGGCGTTCGATACAGGAGGTGACCCCGTCGCTGACCTACTCGTTCAAGGGCTTCGGCGCGAAGATCATCGCGGACCTGCCCATCCAGCTCGGGGCCCCGGTCATCTTCGAGGAGGCGGTCGGCTCGTACGTCCTCACCGAGCAGCCGGACCAGACCACCCTGCTCAAGAAGGGCGCGCCCATCTCGCGGCAGAACGTCGTCGCCGCGCGGTTGCTGGTCCAGGCGAGCTTCTGACGCCTGCCGGACACCCCCAGGGGATGGCTTTTGCCGGCTCGGACGCGCGGGTCCAAGATGCCCGCCGTCCCGAGTGACGGGGAGAAGGGGAAGCTCCCGATGGCCGAGGCCCGAGCGGTTTTCGTGGGTGCATGCACGCGCACGAGCGCGCGAATCACCGTGGTGGCGGATGCGAACGTCCAGGTGGCGCACCTGGCCTGGTCGGAGCGAGCGCAGGGGGGAGAGCAGCTCCTCACCCTCCCGCTCCGGGACGCACGCCCCTACCGGATGGTCACATTCGAGCTCTCGGGGCTGACACCGGGAGCGACCATCCGGTACGCCGTGGACTGCCAGCCACTCGGGTTGCCGAGCCCCATGGCCCCGGCGCTCATGTCCGGGGCTCAGCACCGCTACTCCTTCCGCCTGCTGCCCGCCGACACCGGACGGCCCCCGCGGGTCGTCCTGCTGAGCTGCAATGCCATCGAGCACTCGGACGAGCGCAACCGCTTCGACATGTGGAGGCGCCTGCGCAAGCAGATCGACGCGGGGCGGGTGGACCTGCTCATCCACTGCGGAGATCAGATCTACGCCGACGACATCTGGAGCTGGCACGAGAAGCATGACTCGTCGGTCACCCGGGAAGAGCTCGTCGCCGAGTACCGGGACGAGTACGTGCGCCTCTGGGGCGACAACCCGGACATCCGGGAGGTGCTCGCGAGCTGTCCCTCCGTGATGATGTGGGACGACCACGACATCTACGACGGCTATGGCTCGAACGACGACGACAGGCTCCCGT
This sequence comes from Archangium sp., assembly GCA_035645295.1. Lineage (GTDB taxonomy): Bacteria > Myxococcota > Myxococcia > Myxococcales > Myxococcaceae > Archangium. The sequence continues at coordinate 24,917 of DASQMW010000227.1, read as the reverse complement.
CCTCGCAGCGCTACTTCCAGGCGGCGGCGCAAGCCTTCCGGGACTTCCAGGGCGTCAACAACCCGCCGTTGGATCCGGCCTACCTGAAGCACCGGGACGGGACCCAGGTGCCGGCGGACGACTCCTTCTTCTCCTGCTTCCGCTCGAACGGCCTGGGGATCATCCTCCTGGATGGCCGCTCGAACCGGGACTACCACCGCTCGAGCGTGCTGGGGGCGAACCAGCATCGCGTGCTCGATACGGTGCTCGACGACTGGCGGAAGGACGAGACGTTGCGCTGGGTCTACGTCGTCGTGGGCGTGCCTGTCGTCCACGCGGAGGTGTCCGCGGCGCTCGCTCTGTCGGACGCGACGGGCGATGCCTTCGGCGTGAGAGACGACCTGCGCGACAACTGGGTCTCGCCGAACAACCACGAGGAGTGCCGGCTGCTGCTGACGCGGCTGTTCGACTTCATGGTGCAACGCCCGGGGGTGGAGGTGACGCTCCTGGGCGGTGACGCGCACGTCGGGGCGGTGGCGCGCATCTGGAGCGCCATCCACACCCTGCCGAACGGAAGTGCTCCGGAGTTCTACCAGGTGACCTCGTCGGGGATTGCCCACCCGGCGCCTGGTGGGGTCAAGGCCCTGGTCATCAAGCAAGGGACGAAGCGGGTGCGGCACCCGCTCGTGAATGGGGAGCAGATTCAAGGCGCGCTGATGCCCATCCCCGGCAACCCCGGGACCCGCATCCTGTGGCAGCGCAACTTCGCCCTCCTGAAGCTGGGGCCGGGGGATGGCACGCAGTGGGACAAGGACAAGAAGCTGCGCGTCGAGTTCCACGCCGAGGGCAAGCCGGACCTGTTGGAGATGGTGCTGGTCAACCTCTGAACGGACCCGGGGCGGCATCTGCTACACTTCCGGCTCGATGATGCCGTCGAGCCCCACCGCCGCGCTGAACCCTCCGTCCGCCGCCCCGGCCGGGAGCCTCTCCTTCCGAGGGCTGTGGTTGTTCTCCCCCCGGTTGGACTCGCTCCTGCTGGTGGTGCCCCTGGTCTTCACGGTGCTCGCCTGGATGGTGAGCACCCTGCTCGCCCAGCCTGTGTCCGGCTCGGCCAACCGGCTGGCCATCTGGACGGCCCAGTACCTCCTGGGCAACGGCACCCACGTGGTGCTCACCTTCCTGCTCTTCGCGGTGCACCGGGACGTGCTCACCGCCGAGCCCCGCCAGCCGCGCCATGTGCTGCTCGGGAGCCTCGGGATGCTCGGGGTGGGAGCCCTCCTGTTCGCCCTCTACTACGCGGACGCCACGGGCTACGCCTACGTGGTGGGCGTCCTCTTCAATGTCTTCGGGCTCCACCACATCCTCTCGCAGTGCAAGGGCTTCTGGGCCCTGCATACGCTGCGAGGCTTCCAGGCGGGACTGTCCGCCCCCGCCCCGCTCGAGCGCCGGCTGCAGGTGGGGTTCGTCCCGGTGATGCTGACGCTGGTGCTGGTGCGCCTCTTCTTCGTCGCCGAGTCCCCCCGCCCCGGTGACACGCCCTACCTGGACATCGAGCAGGGCACGCCGCTGCCCCATGGCGCGATGGCGGTGCTGCTCACGGTGTGGCTGGGCTACTTCGGGCTGCTGTTCCGCACCCTGCTGCGCTCCGGGACGGCCAGTGGGCCCAAGGTGCTCTACCTCCTCACCGTCGCCGTGGCCACGGGGCTCACCCTGGTGGCGCCCGCCTGGGGCAACGTCATGCTGCCCGGCCTGCATGGCCTCGAGTACTACCTGCTCTCCGCCCGCATGCTGGAGCCGCGCGAGGGAGACCCGCCCTCCCGCGTGAGCCGCGCCTGGGTGTGGCCGATGATGGTGCTGTCCATGCTCCCGCTGCTGGCGCTGGGCGTGGTGCACCTGCTCATCTCCGGGCCCTCGCACGGCACGGTGAGCGCCGCGGCCGCGGACCTGAAGTCGCACGTGGTGCTGCGCGGGCTCACCACCCTGAGCCTGGGCGTGGTGCTCGCCCACTACTTCTCGGACGCCCTCATCTACCGCTTCCGGCTCCCGAGCATCCGCCGGGTCATGCTGCGCCGGCTGGGCTTCACGAGCTGAGCCGGCGCCGCTCGCGGGCCCGACCCTTCACCCGGCGGGCGAAACCCCGCAAGCGAAAAGGGCGGCCTCCTTTTCCGGAGAGCCGCCCCTTTGCGTGAGACGCCTTGCGGCGACGGGCTTAGAGAGCCTCGTTCTCACCGAACGTCTTGAGGGACTTCTTCTCCAGCTGGCGGGTGGCCTTCTCGCCCGTGTTGGAGACGTTCTCCACGCCGGACAGCGCCTCGGCGGACGCGCCGAACAGCTTGCGGATGTTGTTGCCGAAGAGGGTGATGACGCCGATCGCCGCGATGGCGATCAGGGCCACGATGATGATGTACTCGGTCATACCCTGACCACGACGCTTGCCCAGCTTCTTCAGGTTCTTCTGGTTGACGGTCATTTGAATCTCCGGGGTGGCGGGTGGCGGGGGTAGCCACCAACGACGATGTGCAACCTACATGGCTCCCCCCCCGCCCTCCATCCGTCATCGGGAGGATGATCGCACTTCCCTGGGATTCCATGGACCTGCCACCTGGCGGACTTCCACTCCGCTCAAGATGTTACCTGGCGGACAGTCAGGCGCCCGCCAGGGCCGTTACATGGGGGCCCGGAGCGCCAAGTATCGGATTCTAAAGGGGAACCACATCGCCATGGGGGGACATCAACGCTGGCGATTCGTTATCTTTCACACCTGCCCATGAACCTCCACTTGCTGCAAGCCGTCCAGCTTTCATGGTCTCCCAACCTGCGCGTCATCCGCACCGCGGGCGATTGTGAAACCGTGCTGCGCCGTCCCGCGTCGGAGCTGCATGAGCGGCCGCTCCACGTGGTGCTGGGAACCACCCCGGAGAAAATCCGGCACCTGGACGCCCTCGCCCGCGAGGACCGCCGGGCGGTGGAGTTCCTCTCCGCCTCGCTCGGCTCGGGAGATCCGGTGCCGTTGCGGCTGACGCTCGTCATGGAAGAGGGCGAGGCCACCGCCGTGGTGGTGGACCTGCGCTCCTTGTTGGAGGGCGCGCCGCCGGTGCAGCTCTCCGGGCTGGCCTCGCAGCTGAGCCACGAGCTGCGCAACCCGCTCAGCTCCGTGAAGATGGCGGTGCAGACGCTGGCGCGAAACACCGGCCTCTCCGAGAGGGACCAGCGCCGGTTGACCATCGCCAACCGGGAGATCCGCACCCTGGAGCGGATGCTGTGGCAGCTCTCCGAGTACGGCCGGGGTACCTCGCCCAACCTGGAGCAGCACGCGCCGCGCTCGCTCGTCCAGGAGGCCATGGCCATGGTGGCCCCGGAGCTGACCGAGCGCCGCGTGGAAGTGCGCGTGGACGAGGCGCCAGACGTGCCCAGGGTGCGGGTGGACGCGGGCAGGCTGCGGCCGGTGCTGGCCCAGGTGCTGCTCAACGTGGCCATGGGACTGCCGTCATCCGAGGGCGGAAACGTGGACGTGGCCATCCGCCCGGGCCCCGAGGGACGGGTGGTGATGGAGCTCAAGGAGCCCGCCGGCCTGCTGCCCGAGGAGAAACGCGACTCGCTCTTCAAACCCTACGAGTGTCACCTGGCGCGAGGGGCCGGCCTGTCGCTGGCCGCCCTGCGCCGCGTGCTGCAGCACCAGGGGGGTGACGTCTCCGCCGAGACGGGCCCCGAGACTGGCACGGTGTTCACACTCACCTTCGCCACCTGAGGACCATGGAGACGCTTCTCATCGTCGACGACGACATCTCCCTGCTCGAGTCCTTGAAGATGCACTTCGAGGACATCGAGCACGAGGGGGGTCCGCGCTACCAGGTGGTGACGGCCACCCGCGCCTCCGAGGCGCTCCGGGTGGCGCAGGAGGTCATGCCGGGCGTCGTCATCCTCGACATGAAGCTCCCGGACCGCACGGGCCTGGACATCATCGAGGAGATGAAGAGCCTGTGCGGGGACGCGCGCATCATCCTCGTCACCGCCTTCCATGACATGGAGACCACCATCCGGGCCATGAAGGCCGGGGCTTTCGACTACATCCACAAGCCCTTCCCGGACCTCACCGCCCTGGACATCGTGGTGTCGCGCGCCCTGGAGTACCGGCAGCTCTCACGCCGGGCGGCCACGGTGAACGTGGAGACCGCGGCGGCGCGCCTGGGCGACATCGTCGGCACCAGCCCGTCGATGCAGCAGTTGGTGAAGGAGATCGGCAAGGTGGCCGCCAGCCGCGCCACCGTGCTCATCCACGGCGAGAGCGGTACGGGCAAGGAGCTCATCGCCCGCGTCATCCACAACTACTCCTACGACGAGCCCAAGCCCTTCATCGGCATCAACTGCTCGGCCATCGTGGACACGCTGCTGGAGAGTGAGCTGTTCGGCCACGAGAAGGGCGCCTTCACCGGCGCCAGCGCCGTCAAGCCGGGCAAGTTCGAGATGGCCGAGGACGGCACCATCTTCCTGGACGAGATCGGCGACATGTCGCTGATGCTCCAGGCCAAGCTGCTGCGCGTGCTCCAGGAGCGCGAGTTCGAGCGCGTGGGCGGCGTCAAGCGCATCAAACTGCGCGCCCGCGTCATCGCCGCCACCCACCGCACCCTGGTGGACGAGGTGTCCTCCGGCCGCTTCCGCGAGGACCTCTACCAGCGCCTCAAGGTCATCACCCTGCAGCTCCCCCCGCTGCGCGAGCGGCGCGATGACATCCCCTCGCTGGTGCACCACCTGTTGGACCGCATCAACGAGAAGGTGCACAAGCGCGTCACCCGGGTGCCCCCCGAGGTGTTGGACCACCTCATGCGCCTGCCCTGGCGGGGCAATGTGCGCGAGCTGGAGAACGTCCTGACGCGCGCGGTGGTGCTCGCCCCGGGCGAGGTGCTGCTCTCCGACAACCTGCCCGCCCTCGGGCCCGCTGAGTCCGAGCACGGGGGGACCCACGTCAACGGCCACCCCGTCCACACCAACGGACACTCCGGCCACGCCCTGCCCAACTTCCTGGTCACTCAAATCGATGATCCCAGCCGCATCCCCACCCTGGAGGAGGCGGAGCGGATGCTCATCGAACTGACCATGAGTGTGACCAAGGGTCACAAGGGCAAGACCTGCCAGATCCTCGGCATCAGTCGCCCCACCCTGGAGCGCAAGCTCCAGAAGTACGGTGTGCGACAGGATCAGCCGGTTTGAACGTCGAAGGACGCCTTTTGGACATTGTCGGACGTCCAACAACGCCCCGCACGAATTGAACGAAACGTTCAACTTGATCAGACTGTTTGAACGTTCCGTTTCAGGTTTCGGACACTCGGAAGGTGAGAAACGGGGGGTGTAGCGCCAAGTAGCCGTCATTGCAGGGTTTTTCAGGAGTTGGGAGAAGCGTTCGGGTTGGCACAAAGCTTGGAGAGGGACTGTTCCGTCCGCAGCACAGCAACCCAACTTTCAACCGCCTGCAGGAGTGCCCCACATGCACGGTTTCAATCGTCCCCTCGGTCCTATCGGCTCCAACGTCGTCGCCCCCATCCAGACCACCAGCTCCGGGATGCTCGTCACGGCGAACAAGCTGATCCCTGGTCAGGAGGCGATCGACTTCAAGGGCTACTTCAAGGTCGAGAGCTTCCCGCACAACTCGGTCATCTACCGCCCCGGCGACACGACGGATCGCGTGTACCTGCTCAAGAGCGGGCGCGTGCGCCTGATGCGGCTGGGCAAGAACAGCTCGCGCTCGGTGGTGAGCATCCTGCGCCCGGGCGACCTGTTCGGCGAGCTGTTCCGCCCCGAGGGCACGCCGGTGGAGGAGATGGCGATCGCCTCCGGTGAGGCCGAGGTGTGGAGCATCGAGGGCCGCGACTTCCGCGCGCAGCTCGAGGCCCGCCCCGCCCTGGCGGTGGACGTGGTTCGCGCCTACGCCGAGCGCGTGCGTGCCCTGCGCAAGCGCGTGCTGGGCCTGACCTTCAAGGAAGTGCCGGCCCGTCTGGCCGACACCCTGCTCACCCTGGCCGAGGCCCACGGCGAGCGCTGCCCGCACGGCGGCGAGACCGACCTGCGCGGGATTACGCAGCAGGACCTGGCGGACCTGGTGGGCGCCTCCCGCTCCTTCGTCTCCACGCTCATCAACGAGATGAAGCGCGACGGCGTGCTGGGCAACGTGGGCCGCATCCTCTGCATCCGCGACCAGAAGGCGCTGCGCAAGCTGGCTTCCAAGGAGAAGTGATTCGGCTGTAGAGCGGGTGTCTTCCCTCTCCCGTGAGGAGAGGGACGGGGGTGGAGACATCCGTCGCCGAGTCGCCGCGGTGGCCACCCGGTGTGCCGCCCCCACGTGTCCCGGTTGACGGGCACGACACCCGAGAGCCCCGGCAGCCGCCCGTCAAACGGGCTCGGCGCCGGGGTTCGCCATTTTCCGGGCACCGCGTGCGTGTCCGGGCTTGCCCTGTCCGCCCGGGCGACCCAGCATGCGCGCGCCCGTGACCACTCCGCTCCCCGAGTCCTCCTCTCCGCATCGCACGTACACCGAGCGCCGCGCCGCCGCCGAGGCGGAGCTGAAGCGGCTGGACGATGTCAGCGCCCGCTACGCCAACCTGCGTGCCGTGGTGTTCCTCTCGGGAGCCGCGGTGGCGGGGCTCGTCCTGTTCCACCGGTTGCCGACGACGTGGTGGTGGGCGGCTGGAGCGGCGTTCGCCGTGTACCTGCTGCTGGCGGTGTTGCACCACCAGGTCTTCCTGCGCGAGGAGCGGCAGCGGCTGTACGTGCAGCTCAACGAGCGGGGGCTCGCGCGGCTGACGCGGGGCTGGCACGACTTCGCCGAGCGGGGGGAGCGCTTCCTGACGGGCTCGCACCTGTACGCGGCGGACCTGGACGTCTTCGGGCAGGGCAGCGTCTTCCAGCTCATGAACGAAACGGCGACGCGGGCGGGCGAGGAGCGGCTCGCGGCGTGGCTGTCCTGGCCGGCGCAGGCGGAGGCGGTGCGGGCCCGGCAGGGAGCGGCGCGGGAGCTGGTGCCCCGGGTGGAGTTCCGCCAGGACGTGTGCGTGGAGGCGCGCACGGTGGCGAAGGAGAAGGCGGACCCTGGCCTCTTCATCCAATGGGCGGAGAGCGGGCCGTCCCTCACGAGCATCCGGTGGGCGAGGCCGGTGGCGGTGATTCTGCCGCTGGTGACGCTGACGCTGCTGGTGCTGGGGAATTTCGGCGTGGTGCACGGGCGGGCGTGGTGGGCCGGCGTGCTGGTGCAGCTCGCGGTGGTGAGACTGACGCGAGGCCCGCTGCGCGCCATGGAGGAGCGGATGAGCGCGGGCGAGCACGGCTTCGTGCGCTACGCGCCCATCTTCGAGCGGGTGGAGCGGGAACGTTTCGAGCACCCGGAGCTGCGGCGGGTGCAGGCGGGAATGCAGCACGAGGGAGAGCCGCCGGTCTCCACGCACCTGAAGCGCTTCAGCTGGCTCTACTCGTTCGTGGAGTTCAAGCGGCACCAGTTCCACCCCATCGTGCACCTGTTCACCCTGTGGGACGTGCACGCGCTGTTCGCGCTGGAGAACTGGAAGCAGCAGCACGCGGCGCGGGTGCGGGGCTGGTTCGAGGCGCTGGCGGAGCTGGAGGCGCTCTCGTGCCTGGCGGGGTTGGCCTTTGATCGGCCGGGCTTCACCTGGCCCACGTTGGAGGCGGACGGGCCGAAGGTGAAGACGACGGGCGTGGGACACCCGCTGCTGGACGAGCCCGTGCTGAACGACGTGGAGCTGCCAGGGCCGGGCAACGCGCTGCTGCTCACGGGCTCCAACATGTCGGGCAAGACGACGCTGCTGCGTGCGGTGGGGCTGAACACGGTGCTCGCGCTGGCGGGAGCGCCGGTGTGCGCGCGGAGCTTCTCCGTGTCACCGCTGCAGGTGCTGACGAGCATGCGGGTGAAGGACTCGCTGGAGCGGGGTGTGTCGTACTTCTACGCGGAGGTCCAGCGCATCAAGGCCGTGCTGGACGCGGCGGCCGCGGCGAAGGGACACGCGATGTTCCTGCTGGATGAGATCCTCCTCGGCACGAACACGCGGGAGCGGCAGATCGCCTCCCGCGAGGTGCTGCGGCTGCTGCTGGCCACGGGAGCGATCGGCGGGGTGACGACGCACGACCTGTCCCTGGCGAGCCTGGCGGAGGAGCACGGCGGCAAGGTGGTGAACATGCACTTCCGTGACCACCTGGAGAACGGAAAGATGGTGTTCGACTACCAGCTGCGGCCGGGAGTGGTGGACACCACGAACGCACTGCGAGTGCTGCGGATGGCGGGAGTCCCGGTGGAGGACACGGAGTCCCCTTCACTGCCCAACCTCCCCTCGCCCTCCGGGAGAGGGACGGGGTGAGGGTGCCCGTCACCGTGCCCCACCCCACTCACAACCAGTTGTCCGGAATGCGTGAGCTCTGAAGGTCTCTCAGCCCCTCCGTGAGCAGGGGCCTCAACCGCTGGGCCTCCACGGGTCGCGGGTTCCGGCGGCCGAGCTCGGCCTCGAAGGACTGAATCAGCGCCAGTGCCCTCTTCCGGTCGAGCCGGGAGAAGTCGGGAACGCTCAACCCCAGAGCCGAGAACCCCCGCTGAATCACGGCCCGGTGCGTCTCCTGGAATCGAGCGGAGACGTTCCCATGGAAGAGGAGCCGGAGGGTCTGATCACGCGCCCGCTCGAGCCCGGTCCGCTCGGAGGCGGGAACCTCGGGCCGGCCGAGCAGGGCCTGGAGGGTGTTGTAGTGCTCCCGCAGCGGGCCGCGCTGGGTATCGCGCACCACCGCGTCGCCCTGAAAGTAACGCTCGAAGGTCGCATGACCCGAGGCGTGACGGGCACGCAGGTCCGCGGTGCTCGTGCCCACGGTGGCGGTCTGGTGGCCACCCAGACGCGACCACACCGCGAGATTCTCCCCCTTGCGCAGCCCCCGGAGCAGATCCGGCCGGAGTGAATCCACCTCGCCGCGTGTCGCCTTCTCCCACCGGGCCAGATGCGCCGTGGCCCCGGAGAACGTACCGGGCGCGCTGCCGTCGTAGGCCCACATCGTCTGGAGGCGGGGAAAGAGCGAGCGCCAGGCCTCCATCGTGGTCTCGCCGCCGTTGTAGCAGGCCGCGATGCACAGATCCTCGACCCCCGCCGCCGCCCGGGGCATGGCCGCCGCGAGCATCGCGAGACTGCGACGGGAGAGCACTCCATTCGAGAAGCTCCCCTCCTCGCCCCACAGGCCCGAGCCCCCACTGTGCCCGGAGAGCACGAGACGCGAGGGAACGACGCCCCCCTTCTCCGCCCGGGCCCACACCTGGGCCAACTGCGCCAGCTCGTCGCGCGCATCCTCCCCGGCACTCGCGATGGCCGCCGCCACCTGCTGTCCCTGAGCGAGCGGCAACCCCAGGGTGGCCACGAAGCTCCGGATGCCCGCCCCCGTCCTCAAATCGTGGACCCGCATCGCGCCATCCGAGCCCCTGGCCCGCACCTGATCGTCCCGGAAGGAGTCCTGGAGCGTCGTCACCCGGGCGCTGGGGTTGGACTTCTGGATGGCCTCGGCCTCTGCCTGGGTGTGCGGGTTCATTCCGAGCACCAGGGTGTCGTCGTTCCGCCTCGGGCCTACGCTGGTCATGTTCGTGTCTCCTGGCCGCCGGTGTCCGTCTCCGTTCACGAGAGCGCGCGTGCGGCGGCTCCAGACCCAGGGCAAGCCACGGGCCAGGAAGGCCCTCCGTCATTTCGAGCCCTTGCGAGAAGCGGAAGCCCCCGGAGGCGTCCCGAAGCGGGCACGGCATCCGTGGCGCGAGACGAGACCGCCGCTCACCCCACGCCCATGCTCAAAACGTCCTCAGCAGCGGTCTTCCGTAGGGCAACGCGGGCCAGGGGATTCCCACCACGATGCAGAGGAGCGCGATGAGCAGGCCCACCGCCCACCGGCGGTGCTTCACCGTGGAGCGCTCGGCCTTACGGCTCGCGTCGGAGGCCCCGTGCGCGATGATGAGCGCCAGCACCATCGCGAACGCGTGCTCGATGCCGAAGAAGCGCAGAAGGGTGTTGGACATGGCCACCCGGAAGCCGTCCAGGCTCCTGGGCGTCAACGGGCTGAGCAAGAAGTAGAGGGTCAGCCCGAGCAGCACCTGGCTGTCGAAGAAGGCGACGAAGAGCTGCTGCACGCGCCGGTCCGTCTGGTTCCACTCCCGGCCACGCCCCCAGCCCTGCACCGCCCGGGCGAGGGTGAGTGCGCCGAGGAGCACCACTCCCCAGCGCAACCAGGAATGAAGGTAGAGGATCACCTGATAGAGCATGTCTTTCACCCGTTGGCCTTGGGGAAGACACCCTAACGGTACGCGCGGAGCACTTCATGCGTCTTGTTGACGCACGCCACCCGCTCGCCCGTCACGGCCTGCCCTCCAGCACGAGGACTCTGTGCGCGATCGAGCAGGCGAAGCGTTGGGTCCCCTACCCTGCCGCGGCACAACGTCGGCTCCGTGCTGCGAGGGGGCTCCGGATCGAGCATGGGGAACCCATCTCCTTCTCGCCCATGCTGCTGGCCCTCTTCCTGCTCGCCGCCGTTCCCGCTTCCGGTGAAGCCGGGGTGCCCGCGTCGGCGAACACCGAGCCCGAGCCCGTCGCGGAGTTGACGGTCCCCCCGACCCCCGAGGTGGTGCTCACCACCTGGGACGAGGCGGTGGGGCGGCTCCGGGCACGCTCGGTGGAGCTACAGACAGCGCTCGCCCAGCTCGAGCTGGCCGGGGCCCAGGGCCGCCTGGCACTCGCGCCCCTGCTGCCTGGCGTCAGCGCCTCCCTGTCCCTGCAGGAGCGGTTGGCGGGAGGAGGAGGCTCGCTCGTCGTCGAGGGCGGCGGTGGCGGCATCAACGTGGGTGGAGACGAGGGAGAGTCGAGGCCCACCTCGCCCCTGCTCGCGCTGCGTGCCAACGTGACCCAGTCGGTGCTCAACGTGCCGGCCTGGCACCAACTGTCCGCGGCACGGGCCCGGGGGCGGGCGGCCAGTGCTTCCGCGCAGGACACCTGGAGACTCCTGGTGCGCGAGCTCGCGCGGAGCCTCGTGTCGGGGGTGGCCGCCGAGCGGGTGGTGGAGCTCAACCGCATGAGCCTCGCGCAGGCCCAGGAGAGGCACCGGCTCACCCTGGAGGCGGAGCGGCTGGGCTCCGGACGCAAGCTGGACGCGCTGCGCACGGCGAGGGACCTGGAGGTCGCCCGCGCCGAGTTGCTCTCCAGCGTGGAGTCCCTGCGACGCGCACGGGCCGGGCTGGGGCTGGCGCTCGGCGCCGATGCGGAGGTGGGACTGGCCCCGGGCTTCCGCCTGGACGGCCTGCGGGACGAGCTGGCCACGCTGTGCCGCCCGCTGAAGGGAGAGTCCCGAGCGGACCTCGTGGCCGCGAGCGAGGCCATCCACGCGGCCGAGCGGGAGGTGGCCGGGGCACGCGCCGCCTACGTGCCCAGGCTGGGGGTGCAGAGTTCCCTGACGGCCCTCTCGGTGGACCCGGGGGTGGCGCGCGTGAGCGTGTGGAACATCGCGGCGGTGCTGGAGGTGCCCCTGTGGGACGGGGGCGTGCGGGGCGCCACGGTGCGCGCGGAACGGGCCAACCTCACGGTGGCCGAGCAACAGCTCGAGTCCGTGCGACGGGCCTTGGACGTAGAGGTGGAGCAGGCGCGCCGGGGCGTGGCGCTGGCGGAGGCCCTGCGGGTGGCGGCGCGGCGCGCGAGGGATGCCGCGGCCCGGACGGATGCCCTCACCCAGGAGGCCTTCCAGGAGGGCGTGGGCACCAGCCTGGAGCTGGTGCAGAGCGCCGAGGAGCTGCGCGAGGCGGAACGCACGCTCGCTCTGCGCGAGCTGGACCTGGTGCAGGCGCGCGTGGAGGCGTTGATGGTGGAGGCGGCATGTCCTCTCTGAAGAATGATCGAACCCCGCGCCCGCCACGTACCATGGGGCTGGTGCTCCTGCTGGTGCTCGGAGCGTGTGCCCGCGGACCGGAAGGCGGAGGCGGACGCCAGGGAGGCACGGGCGACGGAGGCCAGGGCGCGGTGGCCGTGGACGTGAAGGAGGCGCGGCGGGGACAGCTGCGCGCGCCCCTCACGCTGGTGGGCACCACCCAGCCGGTGGAGCTGGTGGCGATCCGCGCCCGCGTGGAGGGACACCTGGAGCGGCTCGCGGTGGACGTGGGAGACACCGTGAAGGAGGGCCAGGAACTGGGGCGGTTGAGCACCGCGCTCCTCGACGCGGAGGTGCACCAGACGGAGGCGGGACTCGCCGAGGCCCGCTCGGAGGTGGCGAGCGCGGAGGCGGGGGTCGCCCAGGCGAGGAGCGCGCTGGAGCAGGCGCGGCTCGCGCAGGTGCAGGCGCAGGTGGAGGCGAAGCGGTACCAGCGGCTCGCCCAGCGTGGCATCGCCAGCCGGCAGGAGGCGGAGCAGCGCGCCACCCAGGCCCGCACCGCGCAACAGGCCGTCCGGGCGGCGTCCCAGGAGGTGCGCACGCAGCGGAGCCTCGTGTCGGCGGCGAAGGCCCGGGTGCGCGCCCAGTCGGCCCTGCTCGTGGCGTCACGGGAGCGCCGCTCGTTCGCCAGCCTGCGCTCGCCGATGGATGGGCGCGTGGTGGAGCGGGTGCACTCGCTGGGAGACCTCGTGCAGGCGGGCAACGAGGTGCTGCGCGTGGGCGACTTCTCGCAGGTAGAGGTGGCCGTCTCCGTGTCCGAGCTGGAGCTCTCGCGCGTGAAGCCCGGGCAGAAGGTCTCCCTCCAGCTCGATGCCTTCGGTGACACGCCCTTCACCGGCACCGTGGCACGCGTGTCTCCGCAGGCGGATCCGCAGAGCCGGCTGGTGCCCGTGGAGGTGGTGCTGGACAACCCCGGGGGCCGCATCGGCGGCGGACTGCTCGCCCGGGTGCGGCTCGACAATGGGGGCGCGGAGCAGTTGCTGGTGCTCGAATCGGCCCTCCGGGTGGACCAGCCTGGCGCCCCGGGTGGCCTCTCGGGCGCACAGGGCGGCTCCGGGACCGAGACCGATGGCGGCCTCCCGGAGGCGTCACCGGACGAGGGGCGCGTCTTCGTGGTGACGGGGGAAGCCGATGGCGGTGGCGCCCGGGTGGAGGAGCGGCAGGTGCGCCTGGGCGCTCGCGCGGATGGACAAGTGGAGATCCTCTCCGGGCTGCGGGAGGGCGAACGCGTGGTGGTCCGCAGTGAGCGGCCCCTGAAGCCAGGCAGCGAGGTGCGTCCCAGCGCCTTGTCGGATACGCCCGCGCCAGAGGGTGGCGGCGGAGGTGGCCGTGAGTGAGAGCGGACGGGAGCCCTCGGGAGGAGCGCCGCGCCAGCGGGGAGGACTGAGCGCACTCGCGGTGCGGCGCCCGGTGGGCACCCTGATGCTCGCGGCCACCGTGGTGGTGCTCGGGCTCTTCTTTCTCTTCCGCCTGCCGGTGGATCTGCTCCCCGCCATCACCTACCCGCGCATCGGCGTGCGGGTGAACGCGCCCGGCGTAGCGCCCTCGGTGGCGGTGGAGGAGATCACCCGCCCGCTGGAAGAAGCCCTCGCCGCGACGGAGGGTGTGGTGCAGGTCTTCTCGCAGACGCGCGAGGGGCAGGTCAGCATCAACCTGTACTTCCAGCCGGGCGGCGACGTGGACCAGGCGCTCAACGACGCCACGGCGGCCGTCAACCGCGCCCAGGGCAACCTGCCGGACACCATCGAGCAGCCGCGCCTCTTCAAAGTGGACCCCTCGCAGCAGCCCGTCGTGGAGTTCGCGCTCACCTCCCCCGGCCTCTCGGGCCGGGCGCTGCGCATCTTCGCGGACGAGGAGCTAGGACGGCAGCTGGCGGTGGTGCCCGGCGTGGCGGCGGTGGACGTGTCCGGTGGCGCGGTCGAAGAGGTCCAGGTGCTGGTGGACCTGCAACGGTTGCAGTCCTCCCGGCTGGGGCTGGTGGAGGTGCTGCAGGGGCTCGCGGCGGAGAACCAGGACATCTCCGCGGGACGGTTGGAGGGCCGGAGGGCCGAGTCGCTCGTGCGCACGGTGGGACGCTTCCGCGACGCCTCCGAGCTCGAGCGCCTCCCCTTCCTCGTGGACGGCACGCCCGCACAGAGCGCCACCGGCACCGGGACGCCAGAGCCGCCCGTGGCGCCCCAGCAACGCAAGGTCCTGCTGGGGGACTTCGCCACCGTGGTGGACGGGACCGAGGACGAGCGCGTCTTCGTCACGCTCAACGGCCAGCCCGCGGTGAAGGTGAGCATCCAGAAGCAGCCGGACGCCAACACGGTGGAGGTCGTCGACGCGGTGAAGGCACGGGTGGAGGAGCTGCGGCGCCGGGGGACGATACCGGAGGGCACGGTGCTCACCGCGACGCTGGACGAGTCCGTCTTCATCAAGCGCTCCATCCAGGACGTGGCGCTCTCGGGCCTGGCTGGCGCGGCGCTGGCGAGCCTCATGGTGCTGCTCTTCCTCGGCTCGTTGCGGCAGACCTTCATCGTGGTGCTGTCCATTCCGCTCGGCACGCTGATGGCGGTGAGCCTGCTGTCGCTCGCGGACGCCTCGCTCAACATCTTCAGCCTCGGCGGGCTGGCGGTGGGCATCGGCGCGGTGGACAGCTGCATCGTGGTGCTGGAGAACATCGTGCGAGGCGTGGAGGAGCGGCGCCGTCGCGACACCCTCCCCCTCTCCGAGCTCGTCCCCCTCACCCAGGCGCGGGCCACCGAGCTGGAATCGGCCCTGGTGGCCTCCACCACGACGAACCTCGTCGCTGTGGTGCCCTTCCTGCTCATCGGCGGCTTCGTGTCGCTGCTCTTCAACGAGCTCATCCTCACCGTGCTCTTCACGGTGGGCGCCTCGCTCGTCACGGCGCTCACGGTCATCCCCTCGCTGGCGGCCCGGCTGCTCGCCGTCCGCAAGACGAGCGGCCTGTCCCGGCTGAAACCGGTGCGCTGGTTCGGCGCCCGGGTGGAGCGCCTCACCCACGGTTACGGGGCGCTGCTCTCGCGTGCACTGGCCCACCGGCTGGCGGTGATCCCCGCGGTGTTCGTGGGGCTCGGGCTGCTCGCGGCCCTGGTGCTGCCCTTCCTCTCCACGGAGATCCTCCCGCGCGTGGGAACCGGCCAGGCGCGCCTCATCGTGCAGCTCCCGCCGGGACTGCCGCTCGCCGACAACCAGCGGCTGATGAAACAGGTGGACGAGCTGCTGATGCGCCAGCCGGAGACGCGCTACGTCTTCACCACGGTGGGCGGCTTCCTCTTCGGCAACGCCACGTCGGAGAACGCGCTGCGCTCCTCGAGCACCATCACCCTGGAGCCGGGCACGGACGTGCAGGCCTACGTGGCCCGCGTCAACGCCGAGATGGCGAAGCTCAACCTGGTGGGCATCCGGTTGAGGCTCTCGCCGGAGCAGATTCGCGGCCTCATCACCAGCAACTCGCCGGTGCGCGCCGAGGTGGACGTGGTGCTCGAGGGCGAGGATCCCCAGGCGTTGGAGCGCGCGGGACAAAGGGTGATGGCGGCGCTGGACGAGAAGGCGAAGCTCGCGCGCTACCGCCCGGACGCGGACCCGGTGCAGCCCGAGGTGCAGGTGCGGAGGGATCCGGAGCGCGCGGGGCTGCTCGGGCTGTCCTCCGGGGACATCGGCCAGGCGGTGCAGACGGCGCTCGAGGGCTCCATCGCCACGCAACTCCAGCGTGGGGAGCGGCTGGTGGACGTGCGGGTGAAGCTGGCGCGAGAGGCGCTGCGCACCCGCTCCCAACTGGAGCAACTCCCGATCGTCTACGCGGGGCAGGCGCCGGTGCGGCTCTCCGAGGTGGCGAGCGTGTCCGAGGGCACCACGCCGGCGGAGATCCAGCGCATCAACCAGCGGCAGGTGTTCATCATCGCGGGAGACCTCGCGGAAGGGGCGAGCCTCGGCGACGCCCTGGCGGAGGTGGAGCAGGTGCTCTCCGAGGTGGAGCTGCCACGCGGCGTGTCGATCATGGAGAGCAACGCGGCCCGGAGCAACCGGGAGCTGCAACGCTCGCTGTTCGTGCTGGGAGGGCTCGCCATCTTCCTGGTGCTCACCGTGATGGCCGTCCAGTACGACTCGCTGGTGGACCCGCTCGTCATCCTCTTCACCATCCCACTCGCGCTGGTGGGTGGGACGCTAGGCCTGGTGGTGACGGGCGTGGCGATGGGAGCCACCGCGCTCATCGGCATGGTGATGCTGGTGGGCGTCATCGTCGGCAACGGCATCATCCTGGTAGAGCTCGCCAACCAACTGCGCGAGGAGTCCCCCGGGCTGTCGCGCCTGGAGGCGATGCAACGCGCCGCGCCCATGCGCCTGCGCCCCATCCTCATCACCACGCTGCTGGCCACGCTGGGCCTGGTGCCCATCGCGCTCGGCTTCGGCGAGGGCACCGAGCTGCTGCGTCCGCTCGCGCTCGTCACGCTCTCCGGGTTGAGTGTGGGCACGCTGCTCACGCTCTTCGTGGTGCCGTGCCTCTACGTCAGTCTGCACGCGCTCGTCGCCTGGCGTCCTGGGCGGCGGCGGAACGACACGGGCAGTGGATTGACGTCACCCCCGCGCCGCCTCGGACCTTGAGTGGCCCGCCTCCTGCCGCCAGACTCCGCACCGTCCGCGGAGTCCGTGCGGAGGGGAGCCCATGACCTTCGATGACATCCTTCCGTTCCTCGCCAGCGCGTACCGGCGAGGCGTGCTCGTCCCCTTCATCGGCTCGGGGATGAGCATTCCCGCGTGCACGGGCTGGCTGGATTTCCTTACCCAATTGGCGGATGCGGCCGGCGTTCCCGTCCCCGACCACCTGCGCAAGGGCGACGCAGGAGATAAATCGGAGCTGTACCGCCTGGCCGACTCGGCGGTGCTCGGACTCGGAGCCCTGGGCGCGACAGAGCGTGCGGACGCCTATCGCCGCGCCCTGAACCGAGGAGGCAAGCGTGCGGGCGAGTGCACCGTCCCGGAGCAGACTCGGGCGCTCGCGCGGCGCAACTGGCCTCTCGTGGTGACCACCAACTACGACGACCTGTACGCGGTAAGCCGGATGGGAGGGTCGGACGAGACAGACATCCCGGAGGTGCTCGGGCGGAGCGTCGAGGACTGTCACAAGGTCGTCCGGGCCCTGGATGCACCCACGCGGCCCATCCTCTGGGCCGTGCAGGGCTTCCTGGGAGGACAGGCTGCCACGCCCGAGACGCTCGTTCCCCACTCGCGACGGCTCCTCGAGCTGGCGGGACAGGTTGTCGTTGGCCACCAGCAGTACCAGAACGCCATCAACGCCCATGCGCACTTCCGGCGCGCCTTCGCCGAGGTGTTCCACCGGCGCTCGCTCCTCTTCCTGGGCTCGGGCCTCCTCGAGGACTACCTCGTCAACCTCTTCGGGGAGATCGCCCACCACTATGGCCCCGGCCCCCATCCCCACTTCGCGCTGGTCCCGGAGGAGAAGCGGACGGCGCTCGATCCCCGGTTCCTCCAGATGCGGCTCGGCATCATCCCCGTGTTCTACGCGGATCACCGCGAGCTCCCAGGCCTGCTCGACCGTCTGGCCGAGAGCGTCTCGGGTCCGGGGAATGCACCAAGGGCGAGTGCCGCCCAGCCCGTGGGGTGGTTGCCGGACGAGCTGGGCTTCAGCCTGACCAATGGCGCCAAACCGCCGTTCAGCCCGTCCAGGAAGAGACTCCGGCTGAGGTACGCCACCCTGGAGGTTCCCGCCCGGGACAGCGACGAGTGCGTCATCCTCAGCCTCGGCAGGGAGCCGGACAATCAACCCATCCATGGCAGTCAGGCCAGCACGTTCCTCGACGAGGCGCACAAGGCAGGGCTCATCGCGGATACGGAAATCCATCGTTGGCGGGCGCTCGACGCGTCACCGTCTTATGCGTACCGGTTCGACGGCTCGCCCATCTTCGGTGTCGCCGCCCGTGTGAAAAACCCGGTCGGCGCCCCCGCTCCGGGCGAGCCCAAGGACCGCCGGAATCTCAGCATCATCGATGAAGCGGTCTACATGGCCCTGGGCAAGGCGAGCGACGCGGGGTTCCGCCGGGTGCACCTCGGTCCGGTGGCCGCGGGGCAGTTCCGCCTGTGGAACCCCATCCACCCGTTCGTCCAGACGCTGGTGGGCATCCGCCGGTTCTTCACCGGCCATCCTGGCACCCCCATCGAGCAGCTCGATCTCCACGTCTTCACCCCGGCGGTCTGGTTCCCCGTGGTCTCCGGCAAGGTGCCGGTCGGGGAGATCCTCTCCACCGATGTGATGAAGGTGTGGGTCGACGTCCGGACTCCCGAAGGAGCCTCGGAGATCTTCGCGATCACCGCTCAGGGGCCCATGACCGTGAGGGAGCTCAAGAAGCTCTGCGGGCTGGCCGCGGACCGGTGGAGCACGGAGATCCTGCCCCGGCCGAGCAAGGAGCCCGCCTCGACCGAGGACGATCTGCTCGTCGCCCCCACGGCCATCGTCGTCTTCTCGCCCAGGACCTGAGCCCGGAAACACGACGGCCCCTCCCGGAGTGCCAGGAAGGGCCGCGTGATGGGTTGAACCCGGGGGGCGAGATACCCTCACCCCGACCCTCTCCCGGAGGGCGAGGGAGGAGTGACTACTTCGCCAGCTCGATGAGGGCCGCAGCCCCCATGCCGCCGCCGATGCACATCGTCACCACGCCGTAGCGGCCGTTGCGCCGCTTCAGCTCGCGCAGGATGGTGGCCACCAGACGCGTACCGGACACGCCCAGCGGGTGGCCCAGCGCGATGGCGCCGCCGTTCGGGTTCACCTTGTCCAGCGGAATCCCCAGCTCCCGGATGCAGTGCAGGGCCTGCGCGGCGAAGGCCTCGTTCAGCTCGAAGACGTCGATGTCCTCGACCTTGAGGTTGTTCTTCGCCAGCAGCTTCTTCACCGCCGGCACCGGGCCCACGCCCATGATCTCCGGGGGCACGCCGGCCACCTGGTAGTCCAGGAAGTAGCCGAGCGGCTTCACTCCGAGCTGCTGCGCCTTCTCCTCGGTCATCACCACCGCGGCCGCCGCGCCGTCCGTCAGCGGCGACGCGTTACCGGCCGTCACCACGCCCTTCTGGTTGAAGGCGGGCCGGAGCTTGGCCAGACCCTCCAGCGTGGTGTCCGGACGCAGGATGGTGTCCACCGAGACCGTCACCAGGTGCGCCTTGCCGTCCTCGTCGAAGACGGTGGTGGTCACCGGGATGATCTCCTCCTTGAACTTGCCCTGCTCGCGCGCGGTGGCGGCACGGCGCTGGCTCTCGTAGGCGAACTTGTCCGCGTCGTCGCGCGACACGCTGTAGCGCGAGGCGATGTTCTCCGCGGTGGCGCCCATGGAGGTGTAGACCTCGGGGAACTTCTGCATGATCTCCGGGTTGGCGCTCACCTTGTTGCCACCCATGGGGACCATCGACATGGACTCGGTGCCACCGGCCACGGCGACCTGGATCATCCCCGCCTTGATGGCCTGCGCCGCCTGGGCGATGGACTGCGTGCCCGACGAGCAGAAGCGGTTGATGGTCATCCCGGGCACGGTGTCCGGCAGCCCGGCGAGCAGGGCGGCGTTGCGTGCCACGTTCATCCCCTGCTCCGCCTCCGGCATGGCGCAGCCGAGAATCACATCCTCGATCTCCTCGGGCTTCAGGCCGGGGACCTGGGCAACGGCCTCCTTGATGGCGAGGGCCGCGAGCGTATCGGGCCGGGTGTCCTTGAACTCTCCCTTGTGCGCGCGGGTGAACGGGGTGCGCACCGCGCTGGCAATCACGACTCGACCGGGCATCTGTCTGTCTCCTCGCCCGGGGAGCGACCCCCGGGCTTTAGAATCTCGAATCACTGAATGACTTGGAAAGTGGCTAACGCCGCCGCCTCAGTTGCGCAGCGGCTTGCCCTTCTCGAGCATGAACATCAGCCGGTCCTGCGTCTTCTCCTCGCCGCACAGGCTGAGGAACGCCTCCAGCTCCAGCTCCAGCAGCCGCTCCTCGGTGACGAGCACGGAGGGGCTGGTGTCGCCGCCGGTGAGCACGCGCGCCAGCTTCTGGGCGATCTTCCGGTCGTGCGCGGACACCTGGCCGTTGAGCTCCATGTCGTAGAGCATCATGTCGATGGTGGCGAAGCCGCTGGAGCCGGGCAGGCGGAAGCGCGTGGGGCGCGGCGCGCGGAAGCCCGCGTTGGCCATGCCGAGCACCCGCTGCTTGGCGTCCGACAGCAGGAAGTCGCGGTTGGCGCTGATGCCGTCGTTGGCGTTGAGGAAGCCCAGCTCGCGCGCCTCCTCGGCGCTGGTGGCCACCTTCGCGGTGCCGATGGCCAGGAACACCTTCTTGATGAAGGGGAAGGCGTCGAAGTCCTTGTCCGCCGAGTACGCGCCGTACACGTTGCGCAAGAGCTGCAGGGTGCCGCCGCCGCCGGGGATGAGGCCCACGCCCACCTCGACGAGGCCCATGTACAGCTCGGCGCTGGCCTGGATGGCGTTGCCGCCCATGGCCGACTCGGCGCCGCCGCCGAGCGTCAGGTTGAAGGGCGCCGTCACCACCGGCACCGGGCTGTAGCGCATGCGCTGATTGGCCGCCTGGAAGCCCGCCGCCATCTTGCGGATGGCCTCGAACTCGTCGCTCTTGGCCGCCATCAGCAGCGCCATGATGTTGGCGCCCGCCGAGAAGTTCGCCCCATCGTTGCCGACCACGAGCCCGCGGAAGTTCTTCTCCGTCTCGTCCAGGGCCGTGTTCATCATCGCGATGATGTTGTCGTCGATGGAGTTCATCTTGGAGTGGAACTCCAGCAGCGTCACCCCATCGCCCATGTCCCACAGGCTGGCGGACTCATTGCCGGTGATCTTCTTGTTGCCGCGCTTGAGGTACTCCACGCGCGACGTGCGGGCGTTCTCCGGCACCACCTTCACGGACTTGCTGGGGATGTCCCAGTAGGTGTCCTTGCCGCCCTCCACGCCGTAGAAGGACGTGCGGCCCGAGGCCACCATCTGCTCCACCCAGGCGGCGGGCTTGAGGCCCAGCTCCTTCATCCGCTCCAGGCCCTTCTTCACGCCGTAGGCATCCCAGGTCTCGAAGGGCCCCAGGTCCCAGGCGAAGCCCCAGCGCATGCCGCGGTCGATGTTGACCACGTCGTCGGCGATCTCCGGAATCCGGCGGCTGGCGTAGGCGAGCACGTCCAACGTAATCCGCTCGGCGAACTTCGCGGCCTTGTCCTGGCCGTTGAGCACGGTGGCCACGCGCTCGCGCACGTCCTCCACGTCCTTGGCGGCGCCCAGCGACTCGTAGCGCACCTTGACCTGCGGCCGGTACTCCAGCGTCTTCAGGTCCAGGGCGAGGATGTCCTTGCCCCCGGCGCTCTTGTCCTTCTTGTAGAAGCCGCCGCCGCTCTTGTCGCCGAGCATCCCCTTGGCGACCATCTTCTGGAGGAAGTCGGGGATGGCGAAGACCTCACGCTCCTCGTCCTGGGTGAGCGTGTCGTAGCAGTTCTTCGCCACGTGGCTGAAGGTGTCCAGGCCGACGATGTCCGCGGTGCGGAACACGGCGGACTTCGGGCGGCCCATGGCGGGGCCGAAGATCTTGTCCACCTCCTCGATGGACAGCTCCGCCTTCTGCATCTCCGAGATGGTGCGCATCATCCCGTAGGTGCCCACGCGGTTGGCGATGAAGTTGGTGGTGTCCTTGCCGTAGACGATGCCCTTGCCGAGCACCTCCTCGCCAAAGCGGTGGATGCTCTTCACCACCTCGGGGTCCGTCTCCGGGCCCGCCACGAGCTCCAGCAGCTTCATGTAGCGGACGGGGTTGAAGAAGTGGGTGACGAGGAAGTTCTTGCGGAAGTCGGCGCCCCGGCCCTCCAGCATGCCCTTGATGGACAGGCCCGAGGTGTTGGAGCTGATGATGGCGCCCTTGCGCGCATGCTGCTCCACCTTGGCGAACAGGGCCTGCTTGACGGCCATGTCCTCCTTCACCACCTCGATGACCCAGTCGCACTCGGCCAGCCGGCCCAGGTCATCCTCGAAGTTGCCCACCTCGATGGCCGTGAACACCTGCTCGGACACAATGGGGCTGGGCTTCTGCTTGCGCATGTTGGCCAGCGCCCCGAGGGCGAACTTGTTCTTGAAGGCCTTGGAGGCCGTGTCCTCACCCGGTGCCGCCTTGGGGGGAACGATGTCCAGCAGGAGTGCGCGCACGCCCGAGTTGGCCAGGTGCGCGGCGATGCCGCTGCCCATCACGCCCGCGCCCAGAACTGCCACTTTGCGGATCCGCATCGTCATCGAAAGAGGCTCCCTGATTGAAAAAGGAATGGCAGGAGACATTGCGCCGGTTGATTCAAAAGTCAACCGGCTCTTGAGGTCCCTGTCACCGGCTGGTGGGAGGTAAGGTGCGAGCCCCCATGGCCCGACTCGATCCGCACTCGTACAACGACGACACCCAACCCGAGACCGAGACCCTCACCTGGAAGGCGCGCGTGGACTTCCGAACGCGCCGGCTGCACGCGGAGGCCACCCTCGCCCTGAGGGAAGCATCCGCCGGCCCGCTGGACCTGGACACGAGGGAGTTGGAGATCCGCTCGGTGGTGGACGCGGAGGGCAAGCCCCTGCCCTTCCTCGTGTCCCCGCCCGAACCGATTCTCGGCAGCCGCCTGAGGGTGGAGCTGCGCCCCGGCACGAAGCAGCTCACCATCCGCTACCGGACATCCCCGCAGGCGAGCGCGCTGCAGTGGCTGACGCCGGCGCAGACGGCGGGAGGCCAGTACCCGTACCTCTTCAGCCAGTGCCAGGCGATCCACGCACGCTCGGTAGTACCGCTCCAGGACACGCCGCGAATCCGCATCCGCTACCAGGCGGAGCTGACGGTGCCCAAGGAGCTCAAGGCGGTGATGGCGGCGGGCTTCACCGGGCGCGAGGAGCAGGGCGTGGAGGCGGTGGAGCGCTACGAGATGCCGCAGCCGATTCCACCCTACCTGCTGGCCTTCGCGGTGGGGAGGCTGGCGGCGAAGGAGCTGGGGCCGCGCTCGCGGGTGTGGGCCGAGCCCGAGGTGTTGGAGGAGGCGGCCGAGGAGTTCGAGGACGTGGACGCCATGCTGCGGGCGGCGGAGGAGCTCTTCGGCGGGTACGACTGGGAGCGGTTCGACTTGCTGACGATGCCGCCCTCTTTCCCGTACGGGGGCATGGAGAACCCGCGGCTGACGTTCCTGACGCCCACGCTGCTGGCGGGGGACAAGAGCCTGGTGAGCGTGGTGGCGCACGAGCTGGCGCACTCGTGGACGGGCAACCTGGTGACGAACGCGTCGGCCGAACACTTCTGGCTGAACGAGGGCTTCACCGTCTTCGCCGAGCGGCGCATCATCGAGGCGCTGTACGGGGAGGACGTGGCCAAGCTGCACGCGTCGCTGGGGCGGCGCGCGCTCGAGGACGCGGTCCAGCACTTCAAGGCCCATCCGCAGCTCACGGCGCTGCGCACGCACCTGGCGGGCGTGGACCCGGACGAGGCCTTCTCACAGGTGCCCTACGAAAAGGGCTACCTGCTGCTGCGCGCACTGGAGGACGCGGTGGGCCGGCCGGCGTTCGACGCCTTCCTGAAGCGCTACCTGCAGGCGCACCGCTTCCAGGCGCTCACCACGGAGCAGTTCACGGCGTTCGTGGAGCAGCACCTGCCGGGGGCGCTGGCGAAGGTGGACGCGGAGGCGTACCTGAACAAGCCGGGCATTCCGGGTGGCGCGCCGGTGCCGCGCTCGGAGCGGCTGGAGCGGATGACGAGCCACAAGGCCAAGGTGCCCACGAAGGACGAGGTGAAGGACTGGACACCGGCGGAGTGGCAGCTCTACATCCACTCGCTGCCGCCGGGGACGTCGCGGGACGTGTTCCGGCAGTTGGACGAGCGCTTCCACCTGACGAAGAGCCACAACGCGGAGGTGCTGGTGTCGTGGCTGGCGGCGTCGCTGCGGGCGGGCTGGCCGCCGGCGCTGGGGCGCACCGAGGCCTTCCTGGGCGAGGTGGGGCGCATGAAGTACCTCAAGCCGCTGTATGGGGCACTGGCGGCCACCTCCGAGGGCAAGGCGCTGGCGCGCAGCCTGTTCAACCGCTACGCCGAGCGCTACCACCCCATTGCCCAGGCTGCGGTCGAGTCCATCCTCAACCGCGCGTAGCCACGAGGCCCACGGGGCGGCGGCTTCGATTCCCGCCGCCTCCAGCCCTTCCGTGCCCCAGGCACGCCGCGCGGCTGGCGCCCGGGCTGCTTCAACTCCAGCACCCTCCTCGCCGTCATGCGTGCTGGCATACTCCAGAACAGGCCAGCCTCGCTCCGCGGCTCCCTGGCATGATTGAGAGGATGTGACCGTGCGTCTCCGAGCGTGCATCGCACTTCTACTCTTTCTCTCAGCTTGCGCGACATCGGCACCGGGCCCAGGAGAGGAGTCTGCGGCCCGAAACCCGCGGCGAGCCAACCTCCGGAGAGCGGCGGACCTGCCCTGGACGGATGGTGGGCAATGCGTGGTGCAAGAGGCTTCCCAGCCCTGGCCCATCTTGGTGGAGCGGTGCTTTCACGCTCTCGACCATGACCGGATCGAGTTTCACGACCCCACGGGAAGATGCGCCGTCGCCTCGGCGGGTGCGGCCGCCATGGGAATCGGGCTCTGCGTCCTGGCGGCGCCGGAGCTCATCGTGGGAGCGGTAATCGTGACCGGCGTGGTGGTGGGATTCGCCATCAAAGAGGCCCTGGATGCGTATGAGCTGAAAGGGGTCGAGCCCGAGGAAGTAAGGCCGTCACCTGAAACGAAGCCCGTGTCCGAGACGAAGCCCGCCCCGCAGGACCCCCTGGGGGAACGACGGCCCAAGCCGGAGCCAAAAGGGCCGGACTTCCCTCCCGTGGGGCCAATTGAGACCTCGGAGCGAGAGCGCCGTCCGGAGTGCAAGCCCATCCCGGTGCCGCACCTGGGCGGGAATGACCCGCACAACGAGTGCGCCGACAAGATTCCGAACAACAGCTTTCCCGGCTGGGATGTGCTCGTGAATGGGAAG
>DASQMW010000226.1:0-25736 GCA_035645295.1 Archangium sp. | reverse complement strand
CGAACCCGTGGAGCTCAGAACGTGTACTTCACCCGCGGGAAGAAGGCGAAGGTGGGGATGTTGGGCCCGATGAGGTAGCGGGCCAGGAAGTCCGCTCCCACCGAGAAGTGATCCATCGGCGTCGCGTACTCGATGCCGATGCCCAGGCCCGCGTTCGGCGCCGTCAGGGCCGCGCCCGGATCTCCCGTGCCCACCGGCGCCGGATCCAACCGAGACAGGCCCGCCGCCACCTTCGGCATCAGGTAGAGCCGGTCCGCCAGCGGCACCATGTACGCCGCCGTCACGTCGGCGAACGCCACCGTGAAGTTGTCGGACATGCTGCACACGTTCGTGCCCGGCATGTACCCGGCGAAGCAGTTCGCCGCCGACGAGCCCAGCCCGAAGTGCACGCCCAGCGAGACCTTGTCCGTCAGGTCGTACCCCACGCCGAGCTGCAGGTACGTCTGCGCGTTGGAGTAGATGTTCTCCCCGCCCAGCGTGAAGAACATGCCGATGTCGGCCTCGGTGAAGAAGCCACGGCGGACCTCCAGCGGGACACCTTCCGGCGGGGTGGCCGCCAGGGCGGTGGTGGGCAGCATCGCGAGCACAGCGGCCAACAGCGGCTTCTTCATATCGGGACGACCCTCAGCCAGGACCCTCTCCCCAGGGGGGAGAGGGGTTTTCGTTACGGTTTGGAGATGCTCGAGACGTGAGCGGCTACTCACCCGCGGGCGAGAAGAGCCACGGGTACGTCACCGCCACCACACCGCCGCCCTTCGGCTCGGGGAACTTCCAGCGGCGGATGCGCGAGAGCATGCAGTTCTCGGCGGCCGAGCTGTTCAGCGTGGTCTCCGTCACGTTCGCCTCGGCCACCGCGCCCGCCGGGTCGATCGTGAAGGCCACCGCCACCTTGCCCGCGAGGCTCGGGTTCTTGTTGAGCTCGGTCTCGTAGCAGTACTTGATCTCGTTCTGGTGGCTCCGGATGATCTTGGCGATCACGTCCTTGTCGAGGCCGCCGATCACCGTGGTCTTTCCGGGGACGATCTTCGTCACCGACTTGCCACGGCCGGCCAGGTCGATGCCGCCGCTCCCCCCCGCGCCCCGGCCATTGCCCTTGGTGCCGAGGCCGCCAAGGCCCAGCGCGGTACCGCCACCGCCCGTGCCCGAGCCACGCGAGCCGAGTCCGCCCACGCCCTGCGCATCCCCAAGACCCGCACCGCTCTTGAGGCCGCCCAGCGCGTTGTTGATGCCCGTGCCCAGGCCGCCCGGGCCGAAGACGTCGGAAGCGCCACCCTTCAGGTTCTTCATCGCGCCCAGCAGGCCCACCTGGCCCACCACCTTGCGATCCTGCTCGCGCTTGTTCTTGTTGACGATGTTGGTGCCCGGCTTGGAGGGATCGGCCTCGGCCTTCTTCGCCTCCTCCTTGCCGAACTTGCCTTCCTCGCCCTTGGCCTTGGCGCCTTCCTCCACGCCCTTGAGGCGGTCCAGGACCTTGGTGTCGATCTGCTTGGTCGGCTGCACCAGGAACTTCGCCACCCGCTGCTGGCTGGCGAAGATGTCGTCGCTGGAGGGCGCCTCGGTGCGCGGCGTGAGCAGCATGGCCGCCAGGAATGCCCCGGCCGCCACGAAGCTGATGCCGGCGATCTTGAACCAGGTGAAGTCCGCCTCGGCGAGCGTGTTCACCGGCACGGCCGGCGAGGGCTTCACGTAGCGCACCACGAAGGTGAGCGTGCCCAGGGACACCTCGGCCCGGTCATGCAGGCCGAGCGTGTACGTGTGCTCCTTGCCCGAGGCCGTCAGCTTGCCCCCGGCGCGCAGGCTGTCCTTGGTGCGCACGTCACCGTTGTGGGTGACGATGACGCCCGCGGACTCGGGGACGCGCAGCTCGTACAGCTCGCCGCGCGCCACCGCCAGCACGTGACGTGCCCCCACCTCGGACTCGAAGACGTGGAAGAAGTTCTTCTTCGCCTCGCCGATGGTGACCGGCACGCCGTCCCGGAAGTGCTGCACCGACATGAGCTGATCGCCCCAGAGCAGCTGCACCTGGAGGACCTTCGCGTCCTGGGTGGGCAGTGCCTCGGGAGGCAACGGCTCACGGATGTGCGCCGCGACGAGCGAGCGCGTCTTCCGGGCCGCCGGAGCTGGAGTGCTCCGCATCACCTGCTCGGGGGTCGCCCGGTTGCGCAGGCCCGGAGGAACCACCCGGTTGCCCACTTCCGGAGCGCGCGGCTCCGGGGCGCGAGGATGCAGCATGGAGCCCTGCAGCCCCACCCCGCTCTCCACCTGCGCGCCCGCCGGTGGTGGAAGCGGCTCCGCGTTGCCGAAGAGCACCTCCACCCGCGAACTGCCCAGCATCAGCACGTCACCCGGCGAGAGCGTCCGCGGTCCCACCACCCGCTGGCCGTCCACCTGCGTGCCACTCTCGCTGCCCAGATCGATGGCCGTCACCGAACCGGTGGACTCGACCTTCAACATCACGTGAAGGTTCGAGACCCGAGGGTCCAGCAGCTTCACCGCCGCCTGAGCGCCCGAGCCCACGATGACGCTCTCGGCCTCGGACACGGCCTCGTGCACCGTCCCATCCGGCCCGGTGATCCGCAGCTTCAATCCGTTCTTCTTCCCCGCCGCCATAGAGGATCCTTCCTCCTCCCTTCCATCCGCCATGCCCACGCCGCCCATTAGAGGTTGTCCACTGACTTCTGCAGCTCGGGATTGAAGTTGTCGCGAACCCGGATGAGGCTCTGGAAGTCCGTCTTCTTCCGGTTGAGAACGTACGAGCCCTCGGGCTTCGTGAGTTCGCCCTCCACCGCCATGTCGGTGAAGTCGATCGTCGTCTTCTTGCGAACGACGACCTTGTCCTCCTCCTGGATGACCTTCACCTGGGTCTGCGGCTCCTCCTCCGCGAGCGCCGGCCCCGCCCACAACGCCACCACCGCCACTGCCGCTGCCAGTCGTCTCATGTCAGGCCTCCTCGTCGGATGGGACAGCGGGTCCCGGATGAGGTTCCCTTCAGCTTCCTTGCACGCCCTGCACCAACGTCCCAGGTGGTGGAATGCCGCGAAATCCCTGCGATCCGCCTCCACCCACTCCTCCTCAGGCCCCAGTAAGTAGAAAAATTTTCCCACTGGGACCGGTAGGTTATTCGGCCCGCGGGGCCTCGGCCGGAGGCTCGGCCGCCGGCCCGCTCTCCGCGGCCCCCTCGGTGGGCGCGGCGTCACCCGAAGGCGCGGCACCCTCGGCGGGCGCGGCACCTTCCGCGGGAGCGCCCTCCTGCGGCGCGGCCTCCTCGGACACCTTGTCGAGCATCGAACCACTGCCTCCAACCGCGGCCGGATTGGGTGCCTTCTCCCCCTCGGGCGCGGGCTCGGGCTGGCCACTCTTGCGCATGGCCGCGATGCCCTGGAGCTTCGAGTCGATCATCTGCTTGTCCTGAGCGCTCGTGGAGCCCAGGTCCTTGCAACGCTGAAGGAAGCCCTCGGCCTTGTCCCAGCCGGCGCGCTCGACGGCGTAGGCCCAGCCGGCGCCACAGAGGGCCTCGGGCTGCTCCGCGCGCAGCGAGAGCACCTTCTCGAAGGCCTCGCCCGCGGCGAGCCCCTTCTTGGGGTCGCGGCCCTTCTGCCCTTCCAGCGCGTAGGCGTAGTAGAGCCAGGCCTCGTGGGAGCCGGGCTCCAGCTCGACGGCCTTGGAGAAGGAGCGCTCGGCACCGGCGTAGTCGCGCCAGGCCAGCGCCATGGCGCCGAGGTTGACGTAGCCAGGGGCGAAGCGCTCGTCGAGCGAGACGGCCTTCTGGAACTGGGCGAGCGCGCGGGCCCGGTCCTCCAGCTTCAGGTAGATCATCCCCAGGTTGTTGTAGATGCCGGGGTCCTTCTCATCGAGCTTGCGCGCGTTGGCGAGCACCAGCTCCGCGAGCCGGTACTTTCCCTGGTCGTAGTAGACGAGCGCGAGGTTCTTGTAGGCCTCGGCGTCGTCCGGGTGGCGCGCGAGCACGCGGCGGGCGGTGGCCTCGGCCTGCTCGTGCTTGCCGGCGAGCCGGTAGGCCACGGTGAGGTTGTTGAGCAGCGAGGACTCGTACTCGCGGCCCTGGACCTTCAGCCCGGCCTCGTAGAGGGAGATGGCCTCCGCGTACTTCTCCTGCACCCGGTAGATGCGGCCCAGGTTGAGCAGCGTGGGCACATGGCCGGGGTCGAGGAAGCGGACCTTCTCGTAGGCGGCCTGCGCGTCGTCGAAGCGGCCCTGGCGCTCGGCGATGATGCCGAGGTTGAACTGGGCGTTGAGGCTCTGCGGCGCCTTGGCCACCACCTCGCGGAAGCCCTTCTCGGCCTTGGCGTAGTCACCCGCGTCGAAGGCGGCGACGGCCTGGGCGAAGGCCTCCCGCAGGTCCCGCTCCTTCTTCGTCTCGACGACGGGAGCGGGAGCCGGAGCGGGCGCCGGGGCCGTGGTGGCCACCGGCGTGGACTTCACCTGCGAGGTCGTGGCGCACGCGGCCGTGAGGGCCAGCGTGGCGGCGGCGAAGGTGCGGCGGAACGCCATGAACGTCCTCCCTGCGGATGCCTGCGGATGCATGTGCGTCACCTTCACGGCTGGGCCTCCCCGGAAGCGGTGGGCGGAATGGGCGCCGCGCTGCCCGCGGGAGCCGGGGTTTCGGTGGAAGCGGGAGCCGGTGCGGCGGGCTCCTGCGTGGCGGGAGTGGTCTGGCTGACCTCGGGGATGCCGGGCTCCTTGGCCACGTCCGAGGTGACGAAGAACTCGCTGCCGCGGAAGGGCACCTGGCGCACCTGGGCGTAGGCTCCGGGGCGGTAGCGGTTCACCTGGTCCTGCGCGGCCAGGGTCCACTCGTTGTAGAGCGACAGCTCGTAGGCCTTGCCCAGCGCCTTCTCGAGCGCCTCGGTGGCCTTGTCCTCCAGCGGGAGCGCGAGGTTCTCCAGCTCGGCGCGGTACATGGCCGTCTGTTCCTCGTCGAGCCCGGCGGGATCCGGCGACTCGAGGATGTTGCGCGCGAAGTCCGCGTAGGCGAGGCCGATGCGGGTGAGCGCGGCGATGCCCCACTCGCCCGAGCCGGTGCCGAGCACATCCACGTAGGCCTTCTCCAGCTTCTGCATGGACTGCTGCTTGGCGGTGAGATCGCGCCGGATGGTGGCGACGTTCTTGAAGCGGATGTTCATGTACCGCTGCCAGTCGGCCTCCACCGCGAGGAAACGCGCGTGGCCGTAGGCATCGAGGAGGTCCGGCCGCTGCTTCTCCTGCTGGGACAGCTTCGCCCAGCCGCGGACGAGCTCGCCCTGCATGCGCTCGGTGTCGCGGGCGTTCTTCTGCTTGCGGTAGGCGATGAGCTGCCGGTAGCGGGCCTGGTAGAGCTGGGCGGCCGTGGTGCGCGAGTCGCGCCCGTACGTCTCGGCGAAGGACTCGAAGGCGCGAGCGGCCTCGGCCAGCTTGCCGTCCTTCTCGTGGACGAGGCCGATGTTGTAAGCGAGCTGCGGCACGTCCGGCCGGTCCTTGAAGCGGGCGATGTACGCGCGGTAGGCGGAGATGGCCTTGTCGGACTCGCCCACGCCCTCCCACCAGAGGCCGGCGTTGAAGAGGGCATCGGGCACCCACTTGCTGGCCTCGGCGAGCAGCTCGCGGCGCTCCTCGTCCTTGCCGGACTTCGCCTCGTCGGTGCTCGGCGCGTCGCTGGACATGGACTCCTTGCTCTTCGAGTCCTTGCCCTTGGCGTCCTTGCCCTTGGCGTCCTTGCCCTTGCTGGCCACTGGCTTCGCCTTGCGAGCCTCGTCGGCGCGGGTGGCGGCGTCATGGGTGTCCACGAAGGCGGCGTACATGGCGGCGGCCTTGCGGAACTCGGCGAGCTTCTCGTAGAGGCGCGCGAGCGTGTAGCGGATCTTCGGCTCGAAGGGGCTGCCCGCATAGTCGGTGAGGACGCGCTCGCCGGCGGCCACACCGCGGTCGAGCTGCCCGGCCTCCTGGAAGATGACCATGGCCGAGGTCAGCGCGCGGTCCGCGTTCTCCGACTTGGGGAACTCCTTCACGAACTCGAGGAAGAGCTCGGCGGCCTTCGCCGGGTTCTTCTCCTTCTGGTAGACGACCTCGTGGATCCACTTGTACTGCGAGCCCTCGACGACGCGGGCCACGCGGGTGGCGAACTCGGGGCTGGGCTTGAGCAGCTTCTCGTTGGCGAGGAACTGCCGCGAGAGCTTGTTGAGCTCGAACCACTCCTCGCGAGACTCGAGGACGTACATGGTCAGGTCCGCCGCGTCACGCGAGCGCCGCTCGGCGGGGAACTTGTTGATGATCTCCCCGAAGCGCCGGGCCGCGTCCATGTAGTGGTGGCGGTCGTAGACGATGAGGGCGGCCTGGTAGCGCAGGTCGATCTCATCCGGGTTGTCCGGGTAGAGCTTGTTGTACGTGTCGCACGCGGCGACCAGCCGGTCCTCGAAGCGCGTGAGGGGCTCCTCGGCCTGATCCGTGTCCTTCTTGGTGATGCGGCCCTTCTTCTCGACCTGGCCCTTGGACTTGTTCTCGTCGACCTTCTGGCCGTCCTTGAGATCGCTCTTGGCGAGTTGGCCGCGCTCGATCTTCACGAGCTTGTCGTAGGCCATGATGGCCGCGAAGGAGGCGTTCTTGCGGTAGGCCTCGTTGGAGACCTCGCGGGCCGAGTCACGATCCGGAACCTTGAAGGCGACCACGGCGTCGTACTGGGCGGCGGCGGCCTCCCACTCCTCGAGGGCCCAGAGGATCTCCGCGTAGAAGAACCGCATGTTGAAGGCGGAGTCGGAGATGAACTCGGGATCCTCGCTGGTGGCGAAGGTGTCCACGTACTGCTTGTAGATGTCGCGGGCGAGCCGGTACGTCTCCACCTGGCGCGTCTTCTGCGCCTCCTGGTGGTAGTCGGTGACCATGACGCGCATGGCCTCCTCGGTGACGCTGAAGGCATTGCGCAGCACGGGCTTGTTGCCGGTGTTGGCCTGCCACCAGTCGCCGCCGGGGCGGTACAGCTCCACCATGCGCTTCATCTCGGCGCGCACCTGGTTGCGCTGGCGCAGGCCCTCGTGGGCGCGGACGATGGACTGCTGGTAGTCGGGCGCGCCGGGGCCCATCGGCTTGTCCTGGATGAGGACGCGGTACGTCTCGATGGCGCTGTCGTACAGACCCACGTCCATGAGCTGCGCGGCCATCTTGGAGATCAGCCGCTCCTGGCGCTTCTCGGGGGCCTTGGCCTTGAAATAGGCGATGCCCTCCTTCGACTTGTCCAGCTTGACGTAGAAGACGATGACGTCGTTGAGCGACTCGGTCTTGAGGTCACCCAGCTCCTCGCCCCGATCGCCGGCGTAGTCCACCACCTCGTGCAGCCTGGCGAGGCCCTCGTCGTAGGCACCGACGTTGTAGTCGCACCACGCCAGCTTGTAGACGGCGTAGGCGTACACCTTGGGCACCTTGGAGGCGCGTGCCTTCTCGTAGTAGCCGCGGGCCTCCTTGAGCTTGTTGTTGTCGAAGTAGTGGTTGCCCAGCTGGACGTAGGTGTCCGGGACGAACTGCGACTGGGGGAACTCCTCGATGAGCTGCAGGTAGCGCTTCACCGCGTCATCGCGCCGGCCGAGCTCCTGGAGGTTGTAGCCGAGGTAGAAGAGGATCTCGTCGCGCTGGGGCCAGTCCGCGTAGCCGCTCAGCAGCTCCTCGTAGATGCGCATCGTCTCGGCGCGGAAGCGCTCGCTCTCGCGGTGATCCTCCTTGGGCTCCTCCAGCTTCTCGCCCCGGGCGGTGGCCGCGTCGAAGGCCTTCTCGGCCTCGAGGTAGCGGTTCATCTCCTGCTGGTAGAGGTACTTGGACTTCTCCCAGTAGAGCTCACCGAGGCGGTAGAGCATGTCCGCCCGGCGATGCGAGCCCTCCTGCAGCTTGGGGATGAGGCGCTTGAAGCCCTCGATGGCCTCGTCACGCTTGCGGTCCGCCAGCCCGTCCTTCTTGGCATCGGCGATGCGCGGCGTGTTATCCGATCCCGGACCCATGCGGGCGGGACCCATGCGGGCCGGCCCCCGGCGCTCGGGCTCCCGCTCCTGGGATACCTGGCGCTCGGAGTCCTTGGAGGTGGCCTCCTTGGAGGTGGCCTCTTTGGAAGCAGCCCCCTTGGAGGTGGCCTCCTTGGAAGCAGCCCCCTTGGGAGGGGTCTCCTTGGAGGAAGCCGCCTTGGACTTGCGCGAGGTTCCCTTGCGCGACTCCGCCGACTGGGAGGCTTTGCCCGAGGGCTGTGCCGCCTCCCCTGCTCCGCCCGCGGTGAGCGCCATGCCCACTGCCAGCGCACCGAAACGAAGGACCGCCTTCATGCGAGCTCCTGTGGTGGGTGCGAGGAAAAAGAGGGCTCCCGGCGGACGAGCCGCACCCTGTGCGTCCCACCCGCCCCGAGCTCCACGAGAAGCCGGGCCGCCCCCATCGCCTCCCTCACCACCTACCGAAAGGGACGAGGGAAGGTAGAAATGCAGGGTTGGAATGAGAAGTGCTCCACCACGGAAGATCCGTGGCTGAACAAAGACGAGGGGGCGGCACCCGCGCTCTCTGAGCACGGGCCCGCCCCCTCGCGTCCTCCACCCCCGTAGAGGACTTACTTTTCCTGGAGCTTGGCCGGACAGCCGCGCTTCAGGGTGTACTGGTAGTACCCGATCTCGTCGCGCCAGAACTCACCCTGGAACTTCCAGTAGTTCCACGCGGCGCCCGGCATCTTCGGCCGGTAGATGGACTGGGTCTTCAAGACGGCCTTCTGGTCCACGCCCGCCAGCAGCAGGTCCTTCTCGTCGAGTGCCGTCTGCACACGGATGATCTCCGCCTGATCCGCGAAGGTGCGCAGGTTCTGCGCGGCCTCCTGCAGGCGGCTCTTGGCGAAGCGGCCGCCGATCTGCACCAGCGTGCCGCGCACCTCCTCCAGGGAGGACACCATCTCCGGCACCATGCCCGTGCCTTCCCAGTCACCCAGGGCGGCCACCTCGCGCTTCTCGGTGTCCACCTGCTCGATCATCCGCATCACGTCCTGGATGCGCTCGTTGCCGCGGATCCACAGGTAGATGGGGCGAGGCAGCCGGCGGTTCTCCGCCGCCACCAGGTTGTAGGCGCTCAGGAGGTCCACGTCCTCGCCGGAGAACGGCTCGAGCTGCTTCGCCATGGGCTCGTAGAGCTGCTCGTAGGCCGTCAGCGTGGTCTTCACCTCGTCGAAGAGGCAGCTGTAGTAGTAGACGGTCGCCTTGAGGACCCACGACTCGGGCTGGAAGGCGCCCTCGAACTGCGGGGCATGCAGCGCCTGGAGGCTGCCGAGCGCCCCGCCGAAGTCCTCGTTCTGGAAGCGGGCGAAGCCGTTCTCGAAGAGGGACTGGTCCCAGAAGCGGGCGTAGCGCGGCACGGCCTCGTAGGCGGCGACGGCCTGCGGGTACTCGTGGCGGCCGTAGTGCAGGCGGCCGATGCCCAGCAGCGAGAGCTGCTTCACCTCGTCATGGGCGATCTGCGGACCCTTGGCATCCAACGCGCCCTTGAAAGCGGCCAGGGCGGCGCCATCCAGCGCGTCGGCCTCGGCGGGACGGCCCGGGAAATGGGGATCCGCGAGCACCACGCCCAGCAGGTAGCGGGCACGGGCGTAGACGCGGCTGTCGGGCGGCACGGCCTCGAGCAGCGCGCGAGCCTCCTCGAAACGGCCGCGACGCTGGCGGATGGTGGCCACCTGGTAATGGACGCGTGCCAGCACCTCGCGGGGCAGCCTCACCCACTTGTCCTGCACCTCGGGCGTGTAGGCCTTGTCGAGGATGTTGGGCACGAGGTTCTGCTCGTTGAGCTGCTGCTGCACGTCCACCAGCCCCTCCAGCGCCTGGAGGTAGGAGGGGTGCTGGTGGCCGGCGTTGACGATGGCCGCGTAGGTGACGAGCGCGCTGATATGCAGCTTCTTCCGGGCGTACGTCTGCGCCAGGTAGTACTCGGCCTTGCCGCGCACGTCGGTGTCCTGCGCATTGGCGGCCAGCTCGAAGAAGAGCGGGGCCGCGGCGTCCAGTTTGCCCGCGTTGAAGCTCGCGAGCGCCTGGTTGTAGGTGTTCATGTCCTGCGCGGAAGCCGCCAGCGGCGCGAGGACCAGGAAGGTGGCGAGTATCAGTCGATGCATGGCGCGGGACTCAGAAGAGGAAGGAGAAGCCGCCGTAGAAGCTGAGGTTGTTGAGCACGTCCGAAGAGGGATTGCCGACCAGGTCCTTCCCCAGGACGATGTCCTCGCGGTAGTTCTTGCGCGTCTTCGGGTCCACCCCGTCGAACTTCTGGAACTGGCAGCTCCCCGTCAGTCCCAGCTCCGAGAAGGGCCGGCCACTGCCCCGCGCGTCCTCCAGCTTCTGGAAGTCCTGCAGGTTGCAGCCGTCCACCCGATCCACACGGGCGGTGTAGACGAGATCCCTCACCTCCAGGCGCAGCGCCATGGAGTCGCCGAACTGGACGCGGAAGCCGCCGCCCACCGAGCCGAGGAATTTCGTCCCCGTATCGGCGAAGCGCGCCGGGACGGTGAAGGACTCGCCATCCACCTGGTTGGCGACCTCGGGACGGACGAGCACGCGCGTGGAGCCGATGCCCGCGCCGCCGTTGAGCACGAGGCTGAACTGCAGCAAGTGGTTGTCGTAGAAGGCGAACTTGCCGTAGAGCGGCGTCACCTCCACGCCCGCCTGCGCGCCCCACACCAGCAGCAGCGCCGAGGCCGCCTGCGCCTGCTCGCGCACCTTGTCGATGAGCTCCAGGTTGAAGAGGCTCTCGTTGGAGTACCAGTTGTAGTTGGTGGAGAGCTGCAGGCCGAAGTTCTCCTGCAGGTGGTAGGTGTAGTGCAGGGCGCTGCCCGCGTGCTCGGTGAAGCGGCCATTCACCTGCCCCACCACCGGGTAGAGCGTGAACTCGTGCCGGCCTTCGTCCGCGAAGCGCTTCTTCTGCACCACGTGGACGGCCACGTTCGGGTTGTGCAGCGGCGCCCCATTCACCAAGCGCTGCTCATTGGGATCCGCCACCGGCTGGAGCTCGGGCTCGGCCAGCGGCGCGTCCGCCGGAGGCACGGGCGCCTGGGTATCCAGGGGCTCGGGCACGGGCGGCGCGGGAACGTCCGGCGCGGGGGGCCGGGGCTCCGGCTTCACGGGAATGGGCGCCATCTCCGAGGGCGGCGCCGGGGTCTCCTCCTGCGCGGACGCCAGCGTGGCGGACAGGAGAACGGCGAAGAACGAGGTCGGTCGCATGCGGGACGTCAGCCTCAGAAGATGAAGGAGTAGCCGATATCGAACTGAACCAGGTGCGTGAAGCCCGGGTTGGGCGCGGGCTCACCACTCTCCCGCCCCGCCTCCCAGTCCTCGCGCTGCACGTTCACGCGGTACTGGTCCGCGAAGACCCAGTCGCGCAGCTCGAAGCGCAGCGCGTGCCCGTTGGCCAGGAAGAAGCGGAAGCCCGCCGCGCCCGTGGCCACCGGCGCCATGCGCGTCTCGACGCGCCACTGGGAGCAGGCACCCAAGTCGCGGTCCGCCACCTGCGAGCACTGGATGATGGACTGGCGCCGCAGCGAGGCCAGGCCGCCACCGGCCCAAAGGTAGGCCTGGAAGTGGGCCGTCTCATCGGCGAGCAGCGACAGCTTGCCGTAGATGGGCGCCCAGCGGGCCCCCACCACGCCGTGCAGATTCATCTCCCACATGTCCTCGAGCTCGTCCGTGATCTTCTTATCCTCACGGGCGAGGAAGCTCTCGGAGATGGAGCGCGCCAGACCCGTGTGGCGGCTGAGCGCGTAACCGGCGCGGGCCTCCACGCCGAGCGTGTTGAAGAGGTTGTAGGCGAGACCGGCGTTGAGGTTGTAGTGCGCGGTGAGGTACTCGCGCGCTGGCAGCCCGACCGTGAAGGACGCCTCCAGCCGCTCCCCGGGAGAGAAGAGCCGGTGGCGCACGGCGGCCGGGTCCAGCACCTGCTCCTGCGCCGAGGCGGACAGCGCCGTCAGCACCAGGGCGAGCGAAACGAAACTTGGAAGATTGCGTGCATTCATGGCCGTGTGGCGCAGACATGTGGGCACGCGATCACCCAGGAGCAAGGGACCAGGCTCACACGGGCTGTGGACTTCGCTACACACGGCATGCCAACGCACGTTGGCCAACGTTTCCAGTGCCCGGAAACACGAACGCCCCGCCCGGTGGGTAGCCGGTGCGGGGCGTCGATGAATCCTGTGGCGGTGCCTGGAGTCTCGGTAGGACGATGGTCCGGCCCTCCCCCTGGCGAGGGAGGGGGCACACACAGGAAGGCGGCCTTACTTGCGGCCCGCCTTGTGCTGCTCGCGCATCGCGACCTTGATGCTCGGGCGAACGATCACGATGCCGTCGTTGTGGCCGGCCACGGTGCCCTTGATGAGCAGCAGGCCCTTCTCCACATCCACGTCCACCACGGTCAGGTTCTGGGTGGTGACCTGCTCCACGCCGTAGTGACCGGGCAGCTTCTTGTTCGGGTACACGCGGCCGGGCGTCTTACGCTGACCGATGGCGCCCGGGTGACGGCGGTACTCGTGGGTGCCGCGCGTGGCCGTCTGGGAGCCCTTGAACTTCCAGCGCTTCATGACGCCCTGGAAGCCACGGCCCTTGGTGATGCCCGTGACGTCCACGAGCTGGCCCTTGGCGAACAGGTCCGCCTTGACGGCGTCGCCCACGTTGAAGCCCGCGGCCTCCTCGGCCGACACGCGGAACTCCTTCAGGTGACGGCGCAGCCCGGCGCCGCTCTTCTTGAAGAAGCCCAGCTTGGCCTTGTTCAGGCTCTTCTCGCGGATCTCGCCAAAGCCCAGCGTCACCGCCGAGTACTTGTCCTTCTCCGGCGTCCGCTTGCCCACGACCTGGCAGGTGTTGACGTCGACCACCGTCACGGGAACGAGGTTACCCTCCTCGTTGAACACCTGGGTCATTCCAACCTTCTTACCGATAAGACCCTTCACGTCGTCCTCACAACTCGCGCCATGTGCGCGAAAACGTCAATGATTTCAGCAGCTTGCGTCCGACTTCAGTTCCCCGGACGCCAGGAAGCGGCGCAATGTAGCAGCTTACCCCCCACCGTCAAGCACGGAGGGCGGGAGCCACTTCACTGCGCGCGATCCAGGCGCGGGTAGAACGGTGCGAGCTGCGCGTCCTGGATGCGCTGGGCGTAGACGTCCTCGCCGAGGAGGAACAACGCCTGGTCCAGATAATCCTCCGCGGCCTGGACCTCGGTCTCCTTCTCGGCGATCGCCCGGTCGATCTCCGCCATCGCCTGGTCGACGGCCTCTTTCTGGGCGTTCATCGCGTCTTCCATGTCGAGCATGCGCTTGTGCGCCAGGATGCCCGCAGCGCCGGGCTGCCCGGGCTTGGGAGTGAGCGCCAGCTCGACCTGACGCTCGAGGTCTTCCACCTCCCGCGTCAGGCGCATCATCTGGATGCGGTTCTTCTTGATGTTGTCGCGGGAGAGCGCCAGCTTGGACTCGTCCGTGGTGACGAGCTCCAGGTCGGTGTGCTTCTTCTCCAGCTTCTTGAGCCCGTCCTGGGCGTAGCGGAGATCCGCGCGGCGGTTGGACAGCGTCTTGCGGAGGGTCTTGGTCTGCCCCTCCACGGCGTCCACCGCCTTCTTCCACTTCTTGACGATCTCGAGCTCGGCCGCCCGCTGCTCCTCGTACTGGGCGAGGTACTCCTGCCAG
Source organism: Archangium sp. (assembly GCA_035645295.1). GTDB lineage: Bacteria > Myxococcota > Myxococcia > Myxococcales > Myxococcaceae > Archangium. Next base: position 12,085 of record DASQMW010000226.1, on the reverse strand, counting down.
GCCGCGTCCTCGTCGTTCATCTGCTGCTCGAGCGCGGCCAACTCGTCCCGGCGGGCCACCAGCGCCGCCTCGGCGCGGTAGACGCGATCCATGGTCCGGGGACAGTTGGGCTTGCCCGCCAGGCGATCTCTCGCGAGGTCGCCGAGCTGGAAAATCAGATCGTTGTAGCTCTCCGCCTTGGCCATGGGCGTGTTTTACGCCCAAGGCCAGCGGGCTGTCAGCTATCGGCCGGAGCGGCGGCGGCCGAGGACATGTTGGCCTCCGCAGCGGCCTGGGCGGCGCCCTCGGCCAGGGCGAAGAGCTCCCGGGCCCGGTCCTGTTCCTCGGTGCGGTTGAGCTCGCAGACCCAGGCGCTGGACAGGTCCGCGTGCTGCCGGGCCAGCTCGGCGGTGGATTCGTAACGGGCGGCCGAGGCGCGGGCGAAGGCCCCCTCCCGGCGCAGCTCCATCACCGTGTCCTCGTCGAGGTTGATTTCCTCGGGCGGCACGGGCAGCGGCCCGCGGCCGAGCGCCGCCAGCCGGGCCAACAGCCTCGAGGCGTGTGCCCTACAGAAAGCGGCGAGTACCATCAGCCGCGCCCGCCCGCGGCTATCCCCGAGCCGCTCGGCCAGCATCGTCATACGACGTGCCGAAACAACCTCGGACTCCCATGCCGCGGCAAGTGCTGCTGCCAAGCGGGTATGCCTTGCGCCCATCGGCCCTCCCCAGGTGCTGCCCCCAATCCCGCGAGCAAACTAGGGATGGATTCGCGAGGATTCAACCGATCGGGCCCAGTGCGCGCTCCATCAGCCAATATCCCCCGGCCGCGAGGATGAGGAGCGACAGAGCACGCACTGTCCTGTGGTGCAACTCCGGCCTGCGCTGCACCAGCCGGACGAGGGGCAGCAGCACGGCGACGACGAGGGCCTGCCCCAGCTCCACGCCGAGGTTGAAGCCGAACAGGCCCGTCACCACCGAGTCACCCAGGCCGTAGCTCCCCAGCACGCTGGCGAAGCCGAAGCCGTGCACCAGCCCGAAGAGGAACGTCAGCAGGGCCCGGTGGCGGTGCTCGCGCAGCAGCAGGTTCTCCAGCGCCACCCAGATGATGGACGCGGCGATGGCGGCCTCCACCCAGCGCGTGCGCGCGTCATCCAGGAGGATGAAGCCCAGGGCCGTGGCGCCCAGCGTCAGGGAATGGGCCACGGTGAAGGCCGTCACCAGCAGCAGCACCCGCTTCCAGCTCCCCCCCACCAGCAGCAGGGCCAGCAAGAAGGCCAGGTGATCGATTCCCCCGAAGATGTGGAGGAGGCCCAGGCCTACCCAGTCGAGCAGCCCCGAGACGCGCTCCTGGCCGGGTTGTCCGGGCTCGGACACTCCGTCGGACCCTCCGTCGGACACAATGAGTGTGGGCTGGGAGGCATCCGCGAAGCGCTGCCCCTGCTCGCCCTGGATGTAGCTGCCGAGCACCACCTTGTAGTTGGACGGCAGCACGGACAGCAGGGAGAAGCGCTGGCGGAGCGCGCCGGGCGCGCACTGGAAGGTGGCGCCGAGCTCCACGAAGGACGCGCGTACCCGGGCGCTGGTGCCGGTACGGGCACAGGGCTGGCCCCCGGCGCTCAAGGGGATGGCGTCCCAGATGCCCACCGCCAGCGCCGGCGCGCGCGCGTCCAGGTCCCCCTGGGTGAGCGCACCGTCCCCGTCCGCATCGGCGGCGGGGATGAGCAGGGCGAGCGTGTCGGCCGTGAGGGTGAGGCGCTCGCGCACCTCCGGCCCGCCCGTCTCGGAGCGCCAGAGCTGCGCGTAGAGGATGTCCGCATCATGGGCGCTCGCGCTCCCGGCCACCACCAGGAGGGCAAGCGGTAGCGCCAACCGGGCCGTCCGCCTCATCGGGCCCGAGAGTGCCCCCGCAGGCCCGCTGTCGTCTACTCCTGGATGAAGTCCAGGTGGATCTGCTGCCGGCCACTCAAGCCCCCGTGCCGGGAGCCGCAGCGCGGGCAGAAGAGCGGCCCCTCCCAGTCCCAGAGGGCCTTCACCTCCTCGCCGCAGCACACCAGGGGGATGATCCGCAGATCATCCGTGTCCGGGGGCATGGGCCCGGGCAGGGCCTCCGGCTCCACACTGACGAAGGTGGGCCGGGGGTTGTGCGAGAGGGTGCGCGACACGTAGGCCATCTGCTCGTAGCGCACGTGGTTGGCCCAGGCGCGCGCCACGGCCTCCACATGGGCCTGCTGGCTGGGGGTGAGCCACTCGTCCCCCGGCGCCCGGTACCCACAATAGAGGCACCACCAGTCCGGCACCTCGTCGAAGCTCTCGTGAGCGTTCTCGAAGGGGAAGAGCGAGGCCAGCCGGCGCTGCAGGATGCTCGCGTCATGGCGGCACGGCCGCGTCTTGAAATCCCGCTGGCACTGCGGGCACGCGCGCCGCACGAAGCCGCTCGCGTCCCGCGGCAGCTCCAGATCGATGATCGCCGGAGCCTGCCTCATGCGAGGGCTCCCCGCCCCCGCCGCGCGAGCGCGAGGATCAGCGTCACCATGGAGAAGATCAATAGAAGGTGAACCCACCTGCCCTCGGTCGAGCCGCTGATCAGCCCGAGCACCCACAGCACGAACAGGATCGCACTCATCGTCCAGTACACGCCGCCCACTCCTCTCCCGATGGTCTCGGAACGGTGCGCAAAGCTGGGACACCTGATGGGTTGTGGCAACCCCTCCTTTCGACAGTCTCACGGTGGGCAAATGGGTTCCCAGATCGGACTTTTTTTCCGGCCTCCCACTTCCCACTTCCCAGGCCGTCCTCGTGATTCCAGGCGTTTGCCGGATGGCACGCTCGCTGCTTTGTGCAGCGGTCATCTGCCACACGGACGCGTGGCCGGTTCGGAGCGCGTGGGGAGGGTGTGTAATGAGAGGGTGGACGGTGGCGATGGTGACAGCGGGGATGTTGGTGGGGATGGAGGCGGGGGCCTTCCAGCCCTACTTCCCAGGGGAGAGCAGTCCGGAGGTGGCCGAGCTACGCGCGAAGCTGGCGGCGCAGGAGGCCCACCTGGCACGGCTCGAGGAGGAAGCGACGCTCTATGAGGAGGCGGAAAGGCTGGGGATCGTCGCCGCGGTGGAGGCGTCCCGGCTGCCCGAGCGCCAGCAGCGGCGGCTGGCCATGGCGATCGTCCGCGAGGCCCGGCGCAACAAGGTGGACCCCATGCTGGTGGTGGCGGTCATCCGCTGCGAGAGCTCCTTCAACAACTACGCGGTGTCCCACGTGGGAGCCATGGGACTGATGCAGGTGATGCCAGACACCGGCAATTACCTGGCGGACAAGGCGGGCTTCAAGCTGCAGCGCCACACCAATCTGTTCGATTCAGAGCTCAACGTGGAGCTGGGCACGGCGTACCTGGCGGATCTCATCGAGCGCTTCGGCTCTCCGGAGCGGGCGCTGGTGGCCTACAACGCGGGTCCGGGGCTGGCGAAGAAGATCCTCTCCAAGAGGGACAAGCGCGAGCGCTTCATGGCGGGCTACCCGGCCAAGGTGATGAAGGAGTTCCGCCGCCTCAAGGCCCAGCAGGCCCGCGAGGTCTCCCAGCGGGAAGCCCAGAAGGAAACTTCTGGCGGACCGGGATGATGAGTGGAGAACAGTCATCCCGACTGATCCCCGACAGTGCGGCGGTTTTTTCAGGGATGTGGCTGCCTTTCCCGAGGAAACGGAAGCACTGTACGTAGGCGGTCTTGTGCGCCGGGGTGGGTGGTTCCACCCCGGACCGGGTGTCCCGACACACCCGGCTCCGAGTGGACGCATGCGGCATTATGGAGAGAGACGAACCATGGTAGCGGGGCTTGAGATTCAACGAGAAGAACTCGCGGGGCAGTTGACCCTGCGGCTCACGGGCACGCTGGATGGTCGCACCGCCAAGACGCTGCGCAGCTCCCTGGAGGAGTTGGGCGCACGCGAAGTGGTGGTGGATTTCACCCACTTGAAGGAGTTCCGTGACTCGGCCGTGGCGGTGCTCACCCACGGCATGACGGAGCGCAAGGTGCAGTTCCGGGGGCTGGCGGGCCACCACGAGCGGATGTTCCGCTACTTCGGCCTGAGCACCGGCACCATCGCCACGTCGCGCGCGTACTACACGCCCGAAGAAGTCCTCGCCTGACGAGGGGTTCCCGCGTGCAGCGCGGTGCCGCGGGGTCTCGAGCCGCCGCTCGCCAGGGTTGGGCGGGTGGCGGTTCCCCTAGGCGGCCGCCTGGCAGTGTTGACGCACGGTGTGGGAGAGCTGCTTCGCGTTGACGGGCTTGGTGAGGTAGCCCGCCGCGTTCAACACCTCCTCCTGCTGATGGCCGATCGCCATGGCCGACACCACGATGGTGGGCACGCGAGCCAGGAGCGAGTCCTCGAGCTGACGCGCGCGAAACTCACCGCCGCTCATCCCGGGCATCATCAGATCCAGCAGGATGACGCACGGAGGCCCGTGGGCCTGCAGGTAGTGCAAGGCCTCCAGCCCATTGAAGACGCCCACGGCCTGGAAGCCCTCCAGTTCCAGCAACATGCAGACACTGTCGCGGAGATCCTCGTCGTCCTCTACCACCAGGATGATGTCTTCGTGCCCAGGTGCGCTCACGCATTCCCCATTGTGAAAGAGGCGCCCGCTCGTCAGGCGAGGACCTCGTGCGGCCCGTCCCTTCCGGACGGCAGGGTGACAACAAAAGTACTGCCCTCTCCTACTTCCGAAATGATGGAGAGACGGGCCCCAAGCATCTCCACCAGTTGCTTGACGAGCACGAGCCCGAGGCCCAATCCCGGCATGCCCTTGCGCTGAACGTCCTCCAACTGCTCGAAGGGCTCAAAGATACGCTCCTGGTCCTCCGGGGCAATCCCTCGTCCGGTATCTCGCACCGAGAGGAGGCAGGCGCCGGGCACTGCTTCGACGGACACCTCGACCGAGCCCCGCTCGGTGTACTTCACGGCGTTGTTCACGAGGTGGAGGAGGACGAGTTGGAGGAGCCGCGCGTCGGTCCGCACGAGGACGGGCTGGGGTGGCAGGCGAAGCTCCAGGGCGAGGAGCTTCCGTTGGGCTTGTGGCCGGTACTCCTCGGCGACTTCACGCGCGAGGGCGGACAGTTCCACCTCGGACACGTTGACCTGCACGCTGCCCGCCTCCAGCCGGGTGTACTCGAGGATGGTCTCCATCAGGTGGTGGAGCCGCGAACTCCCACGCGTCAGCTTCTCGAGCAGGCCCTGTTGCCGCACGGAGAGCGCCTCCCGCTCCCGCCCCAGCAGGTGGAGGTTGAGCTGAATCACGGACAGGGGGGTCCGCAGCTCATGGGAGAGGAGCCGGAGGAGCGTGCTCTTGAACTCGCTGGCCTTCTGGGCCTGCTCGCGGGCGGCCTCGGCGACCTCGAGCGCTGCCTCCAATTCCCGCTTGCGCAGGGCGAGCTCCCGGGCGAGGGACTCCACATCTCCCGAGTACGCCTTCAGCTCGTTCTGGAGGGCGTCACGGGTGCGCTTGAGGGTGGCGAGGTTTCGCACGCGGGCGATGAGCTCGGCCCCCAGGAAGGGCTTCACCAGATAGTCCTGGGCGCCGCTGTTGAGGAGCCTGACGCGCAGCGCATCGTCCGCCCGGGCTGACAGCAGCAGGACGGGGGTGGCCTCCAGGCTGGCCCGGGCACGCACCTCGCGCAGCAGCACATCCCCACTCATCCGCGGCATCATGATGTCCGTGACGAGGACGTCGGGACGCAGGGCCTCCGCCTTGCGCAGGCCTTCCTCACCGTCCTCGGCCACCTCCACGCGGAACTCCTGTCCGAGCGCTCGGGCCACGAAGTCGCGCAAGTCCGGCGTGTCCTCCACCACCAGGACGGTGGGCGCGTTCTCCGGCGCCAGCGCGGTGGAGGCGGGCGTCTGAGGTGCCCGCACACGCAACTCCTCGGCGGCCCCGGACGCCTCGGCCCTCAGCACCTCCTCCGCCACGGCGGGCACGGGCCGCACGGGGGTGCCCTCGGGCGCCCGGAGCGGCATCTCCATCACGAAGCGCGCCCCTCCCCCGGACGCCTCCTCCACCCAGATGCGGCCCTCGTGCAGGTGCACGAAGTCGCGGGCGATGGCGAGCCCCAGGCCCGTGCCGCCGAACTGGCGGTTGATGCCCGTCTCCGCCTGACGGAAGCGCTCGAAGATGGCCTCTCGCATGTCCGCTGACACGCCGGGCCCCGAGTCCTCCACGGTGAGCCGCGCGCGGCCGTCATGCGCCCCCAGCACACAGCGCACGCGGCTGCCGGCGGGGGTGAACTTGAAGGCGTTGGACAGGAGGTTGAGCAGGACGCGCTCGAGCTTCTCCGCGTCCGCCTGGGCCGGCACCGTGGCTGGCGCATCGACCTCGAAGGTGATGCCGCGCTCGCGCGCGAGGCCATCGAAGTTGGAGGCCCCCAGGCGCACGAGCGCGGCGAGATCGGTCTCCGCATAGACCGGCCGCATCGCTCCGGCATCCAGCTTGGACACGTCCAGGAGCGCATTGACGTGCCGGAGCAGCAGGCGCGCGTTCCGCTCGACCACCTCGAGCTCCTGCCGAAGCCCGGCGGACGTGTCCTCGGCGGAGAGCAGCCGCTCCATGGGCCCGAGGATGAGGGAGAGGGGCGTGCGCAGCTCGTGGGAGACGTTGGCGAAGAACTGTGTCTTGAGCTCGTCGGCCTCCCGCAGACGGGCGTAGAGGGCCTCGAGCTCGCGATTCTTCGTCTCGAGCTCCAGCCGCCGCTGCTCGGACAGCCGCGCCGCATCGGTGACGGCCACGATGGTGGGCCTGGCCTTGAGAAGGAAGATGCCGGTGAGCACCGAGGCGAGGGCGGTGAGGGCCTTCACCCACCCGGCCAGCCAGTAGGCCGAGTACCAGATGTTCCACACCTCCATGAAGTGGGTGAGGCCACAGGCGCCGATGAAGAGGCCGAAGGCGACGACCATGCCGCTGAAGGGCAGGCGGATGCGCCGCACCAGCGCGTACAGCACGAGTGAGATGAGGACGTAGGCCGCACCAATCAACGTGTCGGAGACGGCGTGCAGCCAGACGAGGCCGGGCTTCCACAGGTAGCAGTGCCCGTGGGGCATGTACCAGGCGCCGGTGAAGAGCTCCGTCAGCGCGTGGAGCCAGGCGCCCCCATCCGCCGCGGCCTCGGTGGCGTGGTGCGCGTCATGAGTCATGGATGAAGTGCCTTCCCGGGTGTACGAGCTTCTCCACTGCGTTCACGGCGGGGACGGACTCTCGCACGGCGCGTCCCAGCGGCGAGGGGATATCGCGACGCTCTCCCACCCAGGACCACACGACAATGAGTGCGGGCCCTGCCTGCCTGCTCGCCCCTCGACGATCTCCCAATCCCCGGGCTTTTGGGGCAGCACGGCTGGAGTAGAGTGCGGGCCGCGATGAACTCCCCTGCCAGAGCCGTCAGTCCCCTTCCTTCCCTCGCCACGGCGCGGGCCGCGCTGGAACGTGTGGCCGCCAATCTCTCCCTGGCGGTGCAGGGCAAGGACAAGGAGGTCCGCCTCGCCGTCACCTGCATCGTGGCCGGTGGGCACCTGCTGCTGGAAGACGTCCCCGGAGTGGGCAAGACGACGCTGGTGGAAGCTCTCGCCCGCTCCTTCGCTCTCTCCTTCTCCCGCGTCCAATTCACCGCGGACCTGATGCCGGCCGACATCCTCGGCGCCCAGGTCTTCCACGCCCCGACGGCCACCTTCTCCTTCCGCCCCGGGCCCCTCTTCCGCCAGCTCGTCCTGGCCGATGAGCTCAACCGCGCCCCGCCCCGCACCCAGTCCGCGCTGCTCGAGGCCATGGCCCAGGGCCAGGTGTCCCTCGACGGCGCCACCCACGTCCTGCCCCGCCCCTTCACCGTGGTGGCCACGCAGAACCCGGTGGACTTCTCCGGCACCTACCCGCTGCCGGACTCGCAGCTCGACCGTTTCCTCATGCGCCTGTCGCTGGGCCACCCCTCTCCCGAGGTGGAGGCGCGCCTGCTCACCACGCGGGATGCCTCCTCGCCCGTGGAGGCCCTGGCGGCGGTGACCTCGCCCGAGGAGCTGTCCGAGTTGCGCGCGCAGGTGGCCGCCCAGCGCCTGGACGACACCGTGGCCGAGTACATCATCCGGCTGGCCCAGGCCACGCGCTCGCACGGCGACATCGAGCGCGGCGCCTCCACCCGCGCGGTGCTCGCGCTGGGCATGGCCGCCCGCGCCCACGCCCTCTGGGAGTCGCGCGACTTCGTCACGCCCGGCGACGTGCGGGCCGTGCTCGCGCCGTGCTGGGCCCACCGGCTCCTGCTGCGCAGCGCCAACCAGGGCGCCTACACCCGTGACGAGGCGACCCACTTGATTGAAGAGGTCGCCCGGAAGGTCGTAGCGCCCCGGTGAGCACCCCGCCCCGCTCCGTCTGGCAGCGCCTCAAGGCCGCCCTCCGCCCGCCGCGCACCCTCAAGGTGACGCGCATGGGACGCACGTACCTCGTGGTGACGTTCGGCGTGGGCCTGGGCGCGCTCAACACCGGCAACAACCTCCTCTACCTGGTGCTGGGGTTGTTGCTGAGCGTCATCATCCTCTCCGGCGTGCTCTCCGAGCGCTGCATCAAGGATCTGACGGTGCGGCGAGTCGGCACGGAGGGCGCCTTCGCCGGAGAGCCTTTCGCCTTCCGCTGGGGCATCACACGCCGCCAGGGGCATGCCTTCGCCCTCACCCTGTCCGAGGTGGACGCGCCCCTCACCGGCGAGGGCGGCGTGGGCTACCTGCCCGCGGGAGACGAGCACGTGGTGCGGGCCGATCTCACCGCCCCCCGCCGCGGCCCGGTGAAGCTGACGGGCGTGCGCATCACCACCACCTGGCCGCTGGGCCTCTTCGCCAAGACGCGCGTCTTCGCGCTGGAGGGCACCCTGCTCATCTACCCGCGGCGGGGCTTTGCCTGCGCGGATCCGGGCGAGGCGGCCGTGGGGCACGTGGGCGAGGCCAACAACCCCCACCGGATGGACGGCACCGGAGACGTGGCGGGCCTGCGAGAGCTGGGCGAGCACGAGGATGCCCGGCGCGTGCATTGGCTGAAGAGCGCCTCGGTGGGCAAGCTGCTCAAGGTGGAGCGCGAGCGCGAGGAGCGCCGCACGTACATCCTCGGCGTGCAGGCCGGGCTGACGGGTGACGCGCTGGAGCGGCGCTGTGAGGAAGTGGCCGAGCAGGCCCACCGGCTGCTCGAGGCGGGCCACGAGGTGGGGCTGGAGCTGCCCCAGCAGCGGCTGCGTCCGGGCGCGGGCAACGGGCAGGAGCGCGCCATCCTCCGGGCGCTGGCGTGGCTGGGCTTCGAGGAGCAGCGGGAGGAAGCGGCATGAATCGGCCCAACCGGCTGCGCCTCATCCTGAGAGACCTGGGCACCGGGGCGGCCTTCGCCTCCATGGCCGTGTCTGGTCAGGTGCCCATCTGGGCGCTCGCGCTCGTGCTCCTGGCGCTGGCCGTGTCGCTGATGGGCTGGCGGCCCTTCGCCCGCGCGCCCCGGCTGACGGCGGTGCTGCTGGTGCCCCTGGCGGGCGCGCTCTACCTCGCGGTGGCCGCCGGACAGATGGACCTGGTGGTGGCCGCCTGCTCCTTCGCGGGCCTCGTCGCCTCCCAACGGCTGCTGTCGGAGACCAACCCGGCCACCGACGGGCAGGTGCTGCTGGCCGGCCTGTTGATGATCGCCGGCGGCGCGGCGCTCTCCGGTGAGCTGCTCTTCGCCGTGTGCCTGCTGGCCTTCGCGGTGCTGGCGAGCATGTCGCTGGGACTGGCGGTGGTGGAGGCGGCGGTGCCCCCGGGCGAGCCGGTGCCGGTGCGCCACGTCATGCGCCCGCTGTCCAAGGGCGTGCTCGTGGCCATGGCCGGCGCGGTGGCCTTCTTCGTCCTCTTCCCGCGCCTCAACTGGAACATGGGCGTGCGCCGGGCGACCCCTGGACTCGGCCCGGCCACCAGCGGCTTCGCCGACACCGTGCGCCTGGGCGGCTCGGGCACCCTCAAGAGCAACCCCCGCGTGGTGCTGCGGGCGAAGCTGACGCCGGATCCGGGCCGCGAGCGGCTCGACGCCTACTGGCTGGGCCGCACCTACGACACCTTCGACGGCCAGGAGTGGTCGACGATCGGCTCGCCCAACACCCGCCGCCGCACCCGCGTGACGCTTCGTCCGGGCGCGGAGAAGCAGGTGTACCAGCGAATCGAGCTGCTGCCCGCCTACGGCAGCCGCACGCTCATCGCCCTGGAGACCCCCGCCAAGCTGGGCAACGCCTTGATGCACACCCCCACGGGCGACCGGCGCATCCAACTCCAGGAGCTGGGCGGGGACGAGCTGCGCTTCGTGGATGAGGGGCTCGGGTACTCCTACGAGGTGTACAGCGTGCCGCCGGGCACGGATACGGATCCGGGCAAGCTGGATCAGACGGAGATGGATCAGCTCCTGGCCCTGCCCGAGGGAATCGATCCGCGCATCGAGGCGCTGGCGCAGCAGATCGTGGGCAACGAGACGGATCCGCTGGCCGCGGCCCAGAAGCTCTCGGGCTGGCTGCAGCGCGAGTACACGTACACGCTGGAGCTGGGCGGGGACGTGGCGGATCCGTTGATGGAGTTCCTCTTCGTGCGCAAGGCGGGCCACTGCGAGCACTTCGCCACGGCGCTCACGCTGATGCTGCGCACCCAGGGCTTCGAGGCCCGGCTCGCCACGGGCTTCTTCGGCGGCGAGCGCGTGGGAGACGAGTACCTCGTGCGCGCCGGAGATGCCCACGCGTGGACGCACGTGCTGGTGCCCGGGCGTGGCTTCGTCACGGTGGACGCCACGCCTCCGGCCTTCCGTGCCAACCAGTCGCTGGAGCTGCTGGAGTCGCTCATCTCCTTCTACGAGGCCATCGAGTCGGCGTGGCGCTCGTCCGTCGTCGACTACTCGTTCCGCGACCAGATGAACTTCATGCGGGATCTGTCGCGTCCGCCGCGCACCGAGCCGGGCAAGGAGAAGTCGCAGTTGCCCCCGCTGCGCGCCTGGCTGACGGCGGCACTCGTGGGCGCGGCCGTGTACTGGACGTGGAAGTACCTCTCGCGGCGCAAGCCCCGGGCCCGGGCGCTCGAGGCCACGCGCTTGGTGGACGCGGTGGAGCGCCAGCTGGCGACGGCGGGCGTGCGCGCGGTTGACGGCGAGACACTCGAGGACGTGTCGGCGCGGCTGACGCGAGAGGCCCACCCGCTGGCCCCGGTGGTGTCGCCGCTCACGCGCCGCTACCTGGAAGCCCGCTTCGGCCAGCGTCCGCTGCAGCCTGGCGAGTCGGCCCGGCTCCTCAAGGAGTTGAAGCAGAGCGTCGAGGCCCACAAGCAGCAGCAATTGCAGGCCCCGAAGGCCCGCGCGTCCTGAGAGGGGCCCTCTCCCGCCGAGGGCCCGTCCACCCGCCTGCCTTCCGGCGGGGCGCGAGGACTTTTCCGGCCAGCGACAAAGGGACCCCTTATTACCCGATGGGACGAAGGGGGCGATGACAGCCCCCCCGTCTCCCCTGCCCCACAGTTCACTTGCGGACGGGGGACCTGGAGGTCATTTGAGAATAGAGGCGCATTCTTTACTGCCCCCCTCGCCCGGTGGAACCGGACCGGCGCTGTAACGCTTACGGACTTCCGTCCACCGTCGTGCGCTCGCATCGGCCAAGTATGCGTTGCGACTGGCGAATTACCGCGTGAGGCCGTGGCACACACGTTGCTCTAGCCACCCTCCATCTGGTTGTCACGCGGTTCCAAACCTCTTCTCACCGGCCCCGGCACGGGGTCACTCGGGAGAAACCATGCAGCTCTCCACTGAGCAGTCGTCCAACTCGGGCTCGCTGGCCATGTACCTGTCGGAGATCAACCAGTACGCCCTGCTCTCGGTCGAGGAGGAGCAGGCACTGGCCCGGCGGTTCATCAAGGGCGACCTCGCGGCGGGCCACCGGCTGGTGACCTCCAACCTGCGCTTCGTGGTGAAGGTCGCCTACGAGTACCGCTCCTACGGCATCAAGATGTCCGACCTCATCCAGGAGGGGAACATCGGCCTGATGAAGGCGGTGCAGAAGTTCGACCCGGACAAGGGCATCCGCCTCATCTCCTACGCGGTGTGGTGGATCCGCGCGTAC
>DASQMW010000225.1:0-25513 GCA_035645295.1 Archangium sp. | reverse complement strand
CGTGGCCAAAGGCGGAGGGATGGGGCCGGCGAGCCCCATCCCCCCAATGCCCTGCTCCGCGACGGATGCGGAAGAGGGCACCAGGGAGTCGAGCATGAGTGGACTTCGAGGACAACAGCGGCGGCTGCTGCGGCAGGCGCGCCTGCCGTGGGATAAAGGGTTGACGGACCCGCGCGACCCGCGTGGCACGCGCCATGCGCACCGGGGCCTGCTGGGGCTGGTGGTGGCGGCCTTCGCGGTGGGCAAGAAGGGGCTGAAGCAGGCCGCGCAGTTGGCCGGGGACGTGGGAGCCCGGACGCGCAAGCGGTTGGAGCTGCCGCACTCGGTGAACGGCTCGACGCTCTGGCGTCTGCTGGAGCGGCAGTCGCCGGACGGCCTGCGCGAGACGCTCAGGGCTCAGGCGGTGCAGGTGCTGGAGGACGCGAACACCCCGCGCCTGGCCTTTCCTCTGGGCGTGGTGAGCGTGGACGGCAAGAGCGTGTGGACGACGCGCCAGGGCGAGGTGAAGGGACTGGAGGCCGTCGCCAACGACGAGGAAGGTCGTGAGCTGTGGAGGCTGGGCGCGCTGCGGGCGGTGCTCACCAGCGCGCTGGCGGCGCCCTGCCTGGACCTGGAATTCATCGGCGCCAAGGAGGGGGAGTCTCCGGCCTTCCGTCAGCTGCTGCCCCGAGTAGTAGAGGCGTATGGCGAGCACTTCGCAGTGGTGACAGCCGATGCGGGGCTGACGGCCGCGCAGAATGCCGAGCTGGTGCAAGAGGCCGGCAAGCACTACTGCTTCGGGTTGAAAGGCAACCAGCCCACCCTCCACGAGTACGCCATGCGCGCCATCGCCGCCAAGCAGTGTCCGGCCAGGGCGCGCAGCGAGGAGCGGGCCCACGGCAAGGCGGTGGTGCGCGAGCTATGGACGCACGCGCTGGCGCCCGGTGAGGTGGACTTCCCCGGAGCGCGCATTTTGCTGCTGGTGCGTCAGCAGCACTGGGACGACGAAGACAACCTCCTTGAAGAGGACTACCGCTACTTCGTCACCTCGCTGGACACCACCGTCTTCAATTTCCACCAACTGCTGCAACTGGTGCGAGTGCACTGGGGCATCGAGAACCGACACCACTGGACTCTCGACGTCGTTCTGGGCGAGGACGCGCGTCAGCCCTGCCGCCCGACGCGCACGGCCTTGGAGGTGGTGGCCTGGCTGCGGGCGCTGGCCCTCAACCTCCTGGCCTGCTTCAGAGTGCGTCTGCCGCTGGAAGGCCGTCACCTCGTGGAGTGGGCACGCGCGTGCGAGCTGCTTCGCGACAGCCTCGTGCATGGACGAAAGCAGGAGGCGCGCCCGACAGCTGCATGAGGGCTCGCCGGCCCTCCCTCCGCTGCAGGCCGCCACAGCCCTCGATGTGCACGGCGCCCGGCCGAACGGCGAAGCCTTGCCGCGCCGCGCCCCTCTCTCACGAGGCCGCCTCACGAAATCGCTGACACCCGAGAACGCATCAAGCCTGGGGCTGATGCCCGGCAAGGCCGCGGCGCGGCGGTGCGGGTAGAGTCCCGGGGCTCCGCGATGCGACGTGTGGGGTGCAGAGCCACGCCTGCTCCGCGCCGTCACCACGGTGCCGGATGATGCAGGACGCTCGCACCCGATGGGGCCGGATCCAGGACAAGGCGCACGTGTGCGTCGAGGGGCTGGCTCTGCCGTGGCTCGCCGGGCAGCGCGGGCTGCGGACGTGGTCCGACGACCCGGCGGTGCCCTCCCTGGCTCGAGTCCCACCCACGCAGCGTCCGGACGCGGAACTCTGGAGGGAGCCGATGCGCTGGTAGGCGCCCTGCCCGCTACTCGCCGCGCTTCAGCCGCTCCACGTACTCCGCAGGCAGCCCCGCCGCCTGGGCGCCGCGCACCAGCGCCTCCACGAAGCGCAGGCTCACCGGTCCTTCCTGCGCAGCCCGCCTCGGGTTCGTGACGAACGCCGTGGCCTCCACGTCCTGCCCGTCCACGCGCACGCGCACGGAGCGCTCCACGCACATGCCCGTCACGAAGCCTTCCTTGTGCTGGACGATGGGCCAGTCCTGGCCGCGAATCTCGAACAGGCGCCCATACACCTTCCGGCCCACCGCGTCCGCCAGCCCCGCCACCCTCCCGCCCCACCAGCGCGAGGGAAAGTCGTAGACCAGGTCCACGTCCACCGCCTCGGCCAGCCGCCCTTCGGGCAACTCGAAGAAGCCGTAGCTGTGCTGCTGCTTCCACTCGTCGAAGGCGGCCCGGTCCAGGATGGTGGAGTACGCGAAATACAGGCGCGTGGCCGAAGGGTCGGCCCCCTCGCGCGCCTTCATCACCTGATCATAGTGCGAGTCCATATCCGCTCTCCTCTACACCGTTCAGCGGCGCGGCGCCCCGGCTTCGTCACGGAAGACCGTCAGCACTGCGGACACGTCCAGCCGCGAAGTCTTGATGAACAGCCGCAGCGCGCGCTCCACGTGCTCGGCCAGCGTGTTCATCTTCTCCAATCGCTTGAGCCGCTCACGGGGCACGTCGCTCATCGACTCCGCCAGCCGCCGCGCCTCCGCCAGGTCTGCGCGGATGCGCGCCACGAAACCCGCCTCGCGCTCCTCGATGACGTGCGTCACCATGCGCACCAGGTCGGTCTCCGCCGCGTAGCGCCATGCCGAGTCCTGTGGCGGCCGCACCCGCTGGATGACGCCCCAGCGCTCCAGATCCCGGAGCAGCATGGAGACGCCGCCTTTGGACAGGTCCAGTTCACGCTCGATTTCTCCCGCCGTGAGGGGATCCCCCCGCAGGTAGAGCAGGGCCCAGACGCGGCCCTGGTTGCGCTTGAAGCCCCAGAACTCGATGACGTTGCCCACCGCTTCCACCGCGATGGCCTCCCATGGTGCCAGCCGGCCCTCCATGGCTGGCGTCTTGGATGCCGGGCTCCCGGGTCCCCCCGTCCACAGGTAGCCCTTCACGCAGCCCGCCCCTGGACCTGCTTGGTGATACCGGCGGACAACTTGTGCGCCCAATCCACCAGTTCCGCGCCGGCCGGCTCCGTGGCGAAGTGGCCCAGCTTGTCCAGCGCCGCTTCGATTTCCACGTTCATCCGCGCCAGGGAGGCCTCCACCGCCCCCGTGGCCTCGATTGCCGCGCCAATCTCCTTCGTGCGCTCGAGCGTAATCGTGGAGAAGGCCCACGCGTCCTTCAGCTTGCGGCGCAGGGACTCTTCCCTGGCCACCGCCAGGAGGATGGGCATGGACGGCGTGCGCGAGTGCACGTCCGCGTAGCGTGGCTTGCCCACGTCCGTGCCGAGGATGTCCCGGATGTCGTCGGCAATCTGGAAGGCCACCCCCAGGTGGCGGCCGAAGCCGTCGAAGCGCTCCATGGCCTCGGGGTGGTTCGCCAGCGTGGCCGCGGCGTTGCCGCACCAGCCGAACAAAGAGCCCGTCTTGCCCTCCGCGATGAAGCGCAGCCGGTTGAGCGGCAGGTCCAGGTCGCCACGGGCCTCCACCTCGGCAATGGCGGCGCGGGTCATCTCGGAGACGACGGAGAGCGCGCTGCGCGTCAGGCGCGAGTCCAGCAGCGACAGCTGGTACAGACCGGTGGAGAGGATGAGGTCACCGCTCATCACCGCCACGATGTTGCCCCAGCGCGCATTCACCGTGGGCCGGCCGCGGCGGAACATGCCCGCGTCGACGACGTCGTCGTGCAGGAGGCTGGCGGAGTGGATGAGCTCGGACGCCACCGCCACGTCCACCAACTGCTCTGGCTTCACGCCCACCGCGCTGCCGAACAGCCGGACCAGCATGGGACGCGCCCGCTTGCCCCCGCTCCCCAGGCAGAGATGACGGGCGGCCTCCATCAACGTGTCGCCCTTCACGTCCGGACCGGCGTTGCCATCCACCAGCATGCTGCTGAGCCGCTGCTCCACCACGCCTAGAAAGTCCGTCAGCTCCCGAGACAGGTCCATGTGCGCCTTCTCCTCAAGCCGTTCATATAGTTCAAGACCGCGTGAACTGCACATGAATCCAGCGTCGCCCTCCAAGCGGGCGGACGAGGTGGGATAGCGGGGCTGGCGCCCGCCTGGGGAGCGGGCGTGCGCGGCGGGTTCACCGGGGGCCGATTGAGGCTCCGGGATGCCTGTGCGACAGACGAGGGGCCCCGTCGTCTCCGAAGAAGGAATGCGTTGAGCCCCGCTGCCTTCCGCCGTTACGTCCTGAACAGCTTCGCCTCGCTCGCCTCCGCCGTCCCGCTGTTCCGCCCTGGCACGTCCCTGCCGGGCTCCGCCGCGCCGCTGCTGGGCGCCCCCCCGGCGGACAGCCCCGGCCCTGGCTCCACCCGGGCCGTTGGCCGGCTGCGCCGAACCCTGGGCGCATCGGTGGTGGAGGGCATGTTCGCAGAGGTGTTCGCCTCGTGCGCAGGCGCCACGGTGCTCACGGCCTGGGCCATTGCCCTCCAGTTGGGGCCCTTCCTGGTGGGGGTGATGACGGCCCTGCCCTTCTTCGCCCAGTTCGTGCAGTTCCCCGCGGCGTGGCTGACGTCCTTCTTCGGGCACCGGCGGGTGGCGCTCACCGCGGTGTGCCTGTCGCGCCTGGCGATGTTCCCCCTGGCCGTGCTGCCGTGGCTGGGGTTGTCCTTCCCCGCGCAGCAGCACCTGTTGCTGGCGGTGGCCGGGGCCTCGGCGCTGCTGAGCGTGGTGGGCAACAACGCCTGGGTGGCGTGGATGGGGGAATTGGTGCCACGCTCGGTGCGGGGCCGCTTCTTCGGCCGGCGCACCGCGCTCACCACGCTGGCGGGCACCCTGACGTCGCTGACCGCGGGCCTGCTGATGGACCAGTTGCGTCCCCCCGAGGGAGTGGGCCTGGGACTGCCCCTGCTCGCGCTGGGCGCCTGTGTCATGGGCGTGGTGACGACGCTGCTGATGACTCTGCAGCACGACCCGGCCCCGCCCGGCACCACCCCGCGCCTGGAGTTCAAGGGCGCGCTGGTGCCGCTGAAGGACCCGGTGGCCCGACGCGTGCTGACGTACCAGGTGGCGTGGAACGCGGCGGTGGGCGTGTCCGCCCCCTTCTTCGCGCTGCACAGCCTGCAGAACCTCAAGATGACCTTCGTCATCATGGCGCTGCACGGCGCGGCGGTGGCGGGGATGCGCATCCTCACCGCGCCGGTGTGGGGACGCGTCATCGACAAGGTGGGTGCCCAACCGGTGCTGATGGCCTGCTCCCTGGGCATCAGCACCATCCCCATGCTCTGGCTGCTGCCGTCCGCGGGCACGCTGTGGCCGCTGCTGTTCGACGTGCTGCTGGCCGGCGCGCTCTGGAGCGGCCATGGCCTGGCCATCTTCGCGCTGCCCCTCACCGTGGCCCCGCGCAAGGGCCGCCCGTTCTACCTCGCCGCCTTCGCC
Organism: Archangium sp.; assembly: GCA_035645295.1. GTDB lineage: Bacteria > Myxococcota > Myxococcia > Myxococcales > Myxococcaceae > Archangium. The sequence continues at coordinate 20,135 of DASQMW010000225.1, read as the reverse complement.
ACCGCGGGCGGGCTGGCCTACTCCGCCGCGGCCGCGCTAGGAGGTGTCATCGCCGCCGCCCTGCCCACGCAGTTCATCCTGGGCGGCCATGTCTGGGTGAACCTGCACGTGCTGTTCGTGCTGTCCTCGGTGGCCCGGTTGGGCGCAGGCCTGCTGGCCTCGCGCATCTCCGAGCCCGGTGCCCACCCGGCACGCTCCCTGGGCGAGCTGGCCGCCCGGCTGCTGCCGAGCTTCCGCTCCCCCCCAACGCTCGCCGAGGCCCGCTCGGGCGACGGCGAGGGCTGATACGCCAGACGCGCCAGGCCCGCCCCCCCTGGGCCACACGCTCGGAGAGCTTCTTCAGGGACACCCGCCGAGTCGCGGGTGACCGTCACTGCACCACCTGCGCCGGCTTCCGGGGAAGCCACACCGTGAAGCTCGTGCCCTCCGCTTCCGAGGAGCGCACGTCGATGTGGCCACCGTGGCCGAGGACAATCTGCCGGGTGATGTAGAGCCCCAGGCCGATGCTCCCCCGCCCCAGCGCCGCCGCGGGGCCGCGCCGGTAGGGCTCGAAGATGACGGGCAGCAGGTCGGCGGGGATGGGCGGGCCGGCGTTGTGGACGCCCAGCGTGACGCCGCTCTCCTCCGCCCGCGACTGCACCCTCACCGGAGAGTCCTCCGGGCTGTGCTGGAGGGCGTTGCCCACCAGATTGGTGATGACCTGGGCCAGCCGGTCCTCGTCCCAGTCTCCGTGCCCATCGCCCCGGGCCTCCACGGAGATGTGTCGCCCGGGATTGGCCAGGTGCACCTCGTCCACCACCTGCCGTGTCAGCTCGTGCAGGTCCACCGGGCGCGGGTGGATGGGAATGGCACCGCCCGCGCGCGCCTGGGTGAAGTCCAGCAGGTCGCGAATCATCCGGTGGGCCCGGTCCGCCGCGGAGACGATGCGCCGCAGCCCCCGGCTCTGCGCGTCCGTCAGCGGGTCGTGCCGCAGCAGCGACAGCGACGCCAGGGAGATGGCATTGAGAGGATTGCGCAGGTCATGGCTGACGATGGCCACCACGTCCTCGCGCACGCGCACGGCCTCCTGGGACTCGCGCAGCAGGCGGGCATTGTCGATGGCGATGGCCGCCCTGTCCGCCACGCCTCGGGCGACCTCCAGCATGGTGGGCAGGGCCATGCGGCCGGGCATTGAGGACATCATGCTGAGGATGCCCAGCTTCCGTCCCCGGGCCACCAGCGGAACGACGATTGCGGACCGGGGCGCGAGCGCGTCCAGCACGGCCCGGTGGTCCTCATCACGCGCCACCCTGTCCAACCAGCCGGGGACGACCTCCGTGGCCAGTGGCTGGCCCGTCTCCAGGACGCGGGCGATAGGGCTGCTCGAGCCCTGCCGGGGAGGAAAGGCCATCAGCCGGTCCGCCAGCACCTGCCGCGCCGGGTCCTTCGCCAGCACCACCTGCCGGTGAACCTGCCCGTCCTCACCCAGCAGGTCCACCGTGCAGTAGTCGGCCAGGTGCGTCACCGCGAGCGAGGCCAGGCTGCGCAACGTGGACTCCACATCCAGCGACTGCGCCAGCAGCGTGCCCGCCTCCAGGAGCAGCGTCTGCGCCTGCTGCGCCGTCTTGCGCCGGGTGATGTCCCGTACCAGGCCGGTGAAGAAGCGGCCCCCAGGGAGCACCGTTTCGCTGACGGCCAGCTCCATGGGGAAGACGCGCCCGTCCCGGCTCTGCCCCAGCACCTCGCGGCCAATGCCGATGACCTTCCTCACACCGGTGCGCAGGTAGTTCTTCAGGTAGGTGTCGTGCCGGCTCTGGTCCGGCTCCGGCATCAGCATGCTGATGTTCCGCCCCACCATCTCCTCCGGCGCGTAGCCGAAGATGTACGTGGTGGCCGCGTTGACCCCCAGGATGATGCCCTGGTCGTCGATGGTGATGATGCTGTCCACCGCCGTGTCGAGGATGGCGTTGAGCCGCTCACTCGTCTCGCGCAGCACGCTCTCCGTGCGCAGGCGCTCGGTGATGTCCGCGGAGATGCCGCACACGGCATCCAGCTGTCCCTGCGCGTCGGGCAGGGGGAACTTCACGGAGAGGAACGTGTGTGGCCCGTCCTCGAGCGGCACGACCTCCTCCACGGTGAGTGCCTGGCCACTGCGGAGCACCTCCACGTCGTGTGCGCGCAGGACGTCCGCGGCCTCGCTGGGCATCAGCTCGTGGTCCGACTTCCCGATGAGCTCCTCGCGCGGGCGCTGGAAGAGGGCCTCCATCTGCCGGTTCGCCAGCTGCGTGCGCCCCTCGCTGTCCTTCACGTAGATGGCGGCCGGGGCATGGTCGACGATGGCCTGCAGCCGCGCCTCGCTGCGCCGCAGCCGCTCCGTGAGCTGCGCCTGGACGATGAGCGACGTCGCCCGCTGCGCCATGGCGCGGAAGAGCTGCTGGTCGTCGATGGAGAACTCGTACGCACTGCGAGAGCCCAGCTGGGCCACGCCGATGACGCTCCCCGCGTGGATGAGCGGCACCCCGTACAGCGCCCGGATGCCCTGCTCGCGGAGGGCGGGGTTGAGGACGAGGGAGTCATTCGCGGCGTCCCGTACCTGCATGGGCTCGCGTCGCTGCGCCACCAGTCCCGCGAACCCCTGGCCCACCCGCACGGAGAACTCCAGGGCGCGCGCCTCCCCCAGGCCAATGGCGGCGCGCACGTGCAGCGTGTCCTGCTCGTCCTTGAGCAAGAGCAACACCGCATCCACCGCGGCCACCGTCTCCACCACCACCGTCATGAGCTGATGGAGGAACGTGCCCAGGTCCCCCGCCTCCCACGACACCGAGGAGACCCGGTCCAGCGCCCGCAGCGTGCGCTCGCGCGCACGGGAGAACCGGTCCATGGAGACAGCCAGGAGCTCGTCGAGGGCCTGGTCCAGCCGGCGCAGCTCCTGGATGGTGATGGCCCCGGCGGCCTCGCGCTCCCACAGCTCCAGGATGGTGTCGCGCAGGTCTCCCAGCTCCTTCGCGGCGGTGTGCAGGTCATAGCCCGCCACGAGGCGCTCCAGGGCATGGATGTCCGCCAGGTCCCCCAACGTCGCACGCTCTCCGGTGTGCACGACGCGGGCGATGCGCTCCAGCAGGTGCGGGACGTGGTCCCTCCGCACGGGGTCGCTGAGGTGCCGAGCGACGGGGTAGCTACGGACGCGGCGCTCCCACTCCGCTAGAACCTCCGCCCCACGCTCCTGGATGAAGTCACACAGGCGGAGGCCGGCATTCGTCGTCTCCACCCCCGGGTCGACCATGGATGAAAGATAGTCACCACACGGACCGCCCACCGGGGCCGTGCGCTCCCCTGCATGCTCATACCGATGCGCATCTGAGGACAACATTCCCGTGCCTGCCCGCCTGCCTTGCGACGGGGGGACCCTGGAACTCCCGGCCTTGGCTCGCCTCTTGAAACGCCTTCCCTAGATTCCGCACGAGTCAGGGCGTCGGGTCGGGGAGAGGAGATGGGGCACGGCCGCGCCGTGTCCCCGCCAATCATGGGCTTCAGGTGCATTCACATCCTGGTTGTGGAAGACAACGAGGACACGCGCGACAGCATCACCGAGTACCTGAGGGCGAAGGGCCATCAGGTCTCCTCCGTCGCCAACGGGCGCGAGGCGCTCCTGGCCCTCAGCCAGCTTCCGCGGCCCTGCGTCGTGCTGCTGGACTGGCTGATGCCGGTGATGGGCGGTGAGGAGTTGCTGCGGTTGCTCCAGCTCCAGCAGGCGCTGGAGGGCCTGACAGTGGTGGCGGTGACGGCGCGTCCCGCCGTGCCCGACGACATGCCCCTGAGGGCCGTACTGCCCAAGCCACTGGACCTGGGCCGGCTGATGCGGGTGGTGGGCGAGGTCGCTCCACGTCCCGCGGCGTGAGTCGTCGCGCGCGCCCTTCAGCCCGAGGTCTCTTCTCCCTGGGACCTGGAGGCCTCCGCCGAGGGGCTCCGCTCCCGGGAGATGCGCAGGAGTTTGATGAGGCGGCGCCGCGCGTCCACCGCGTAGTGGATGCGCAGGCCCTCCAGGCGAAAGTTGGGGGACTCCTCCGGAGCGCCCTCGGAAGACGCCAGGGCGGACTGTGAGGACAGCGTGGCCAGTGCCTCCAGCCGAGCCTGGATGGCGCGGTAGGTGTCACGCGGCAAGCGCGAGACCTGCTCCCAGGCGTCGGCCACGATTTCGACCGTGTACGGACGGTGGATGTTCCTCGACGACTTCATTCTTGGTTGCTGCTCAAAGCAGGCTGCATGCCAGCAGTGCGCTGAGAAGAATCGGACGGTTGGGCGCGGCCCCTGTTGTGGTCCTGTAGAAAAGAGGGTCCACCGTCGTCGGGGGCCTGAAAAACTTCCGGTGCTCCGGGAGCGCAGACGTCCCGCCCCCGGCGCCGAGGGGACCTCTCCCGTGAGCGCCACAGGGTGCCCCAGACGCGAGGTTCAGTGCCCTGCCTCACCGCTCGTAGCCTTCAGCCCGACGATGGCCACCAGCAACAGCGACAAGAAGAAGATGCGCAGCGGCGTGGCGGGCTCATGGAAGAGCACCATGCCCAGCACGGCCGCGCCCAGCGAGCCGATGCCCACCCACACCGCGTAGGCGGTGCCGATGGGCAGCGTCTTCGCCGCGATACTCAGCAGCCCCATGCTGGCGATGATGGCCGCGCCTGTCAGGAGGCTGGGAATGGGGCGGGTGAAGCCCTCGGTGTACTTGAGACCAATGGCCCAGCAGACCTCGAGCAGCCCGGCGATGCTGAGAAGGACCCACGACATGACGCACGACTCCCGTGTTCGCGTCGTCCTGTCCTGACCGGGTACGGCGCGCCTCGTCCGGGCCCGGCGCGCTCCCCATGAGCTGCCGTGCGAGCGCGGCTATACCGCTCCCCCCCGCCCCCTTCAACCGGCGCGTCCGCGCAGGTGGAGTGCGGCCCCGCGCCGGAGGACCTCAGTGCGTGGTGGCGTGTCCGGGAGCGGGCGCGCGCGGGGCCTTGCCTCGCGTCAGGCCGTGACGCTGCGCGGCGACGTCAGCGATTCGCTGCACGAGCGCCGCGTAGGACATCCCCCGCTCGCGCGCGCCGAGCGCCACCTCGCACTGCGCCTCCAGGTAGGGATTGGGATTCACTTCCAGGAGGTACGGCTCGTTGCTCTGGCTGGATACACGGAAGTCGATGCGGGCGTAGTCGCGCAGCTTGAGCGCGCGGAAGGCCGTCACCGCCGCCCGCTCGACACGGCCGCGCAGCTCGTCGGACAGGTCATGCGGGAGCACCAGCCGCGGGCTGCCCTCCGTCTCCGGAGCGAACTTCACCTCCCGGTTGGCAATCTTCATCCGCTTGCGGCTCCAGCGCTTCCCGAAGTCCAGCTCCACCACGGGCAACACGTCCGGCCGCGCATGGTCTCCGAGCACGCCCACGTAGATTTCCCGCCCCTCGATGAACTCCTCCGCGAGCGCATCGTCGTCGTACTCCTCGCGAATCTTCCGCACGCGCCGCGCCAGCCCCTCCATGTCCTTCTCCACGCCCAGGCCCATGGAAGCGTCCGAACGGGCCGGCTTCACGACGAGCGGGAACTTGAGGTCCCCATTCGTCTGGAAGGAGTCCCCGTCGAAGGTCGCGAAGCGCGGGGTGAGCACGCCGTGGAACTGGAGCAGCTGCTTGGTGAGAATCTTGTCCTGCGCCAGCAGCAGCCCCGCCGTGCCCGAGCCCGTGAAGGGCACACGCGCCAGCTCCAGTACGGCGGCCACGTTCACCTCCAGCCGGTAATCCTCGGCGAACGTCTCGCAGATGTTGAAGACGAGGTCCGCTCGGCTCGAGGCCACCTGGCGCATGAGGTCGGTGACGCTCTCGTCCACGCCGACGTCCACCGTCGTGTGGCCCGCCTCCTCCAGGGCGGCTCGCACCTGTCCGACGACGGGGTCGGGCGCCTCCGCCTTGGGCTGGTAGTGGAGAACCGCGATGCGCAGGGAGCCAGCCGTCATGGTCAATCCTCGTAGAAGCGGTCGGTGTAGAGGTGGTTCATCGCCAGCGCCGTCACCAGCGAGGCGATGTGCAGAGCCGCCTCGCGGCTGTCGTCGGGGTGCAGGGTAAGGCCGAGTGCGGCGGCGCGCTCGGCGAGGTGGTCCAGCAGGGCTCGCACGACACTGCGGCTCACGCCGGTGTAGCGGCTCACCGTGCTCAGCAGGCGCTGACGCTCGGAGCGGACCAGCATCTCCGCGCGAGCGGGCGCCTCACCCGGGCCGTAGAAGATGTCCTCCAGTGCCTGGTCGAAGGCGTCACGCAGCTCCAGGTCCACCTTCTCGTCCAGCTCGCGCTGGCGGTAGTGGTCCTGGACGGTGCCCTCCATCTCCTCGGTGGTGAGGTCCGGCTCCGCGAGCTGTACCCGCGGCGGCGTCCGGCCGAGCTGCGCCACCGTGTCCTCCACGTACTGGAGCTTCTTCAGCGCCCCCCAGCCCTGATAGCGCTTGCGCCAGTCGCTATTGGGGGTGAGCCAGACGGCGAAGGTCTCCGCGAAGTCCTCGTCCGGGTGCTTCTGCGCATACCAACCGGAGATGTGGTGCACGTAGCGTCGCGAGAAGGGCCGGGCCTTGTAGTCGTCGCGGTAGGGCCGCGAGTAGTCGCCGAACACCTTGCGCCACTCGTCCGTCTCGTAGAGCCGGTAGGCATAGTTGAAGGCGTGCCCCGCTTCGTGGCGGAGGTACATGAGGATCTCCTCCTCTGTCTCCACGCCGCCGCCCAGCTCCTCTTCAATCGAGTGCAGGTCCGCGTCCGCCAGGTAGAACGGCACGCCGATGACGGGGACGCCGGACGGGCAGCCCCACTCGTCGGACAGGTAGCACTGGGGCTTGAAGGAGATACCGCGCGTCTCCAGTTCCGCGTGCAGTTGGACGATGTCGCGCTCCAGCTGCGTGCCCGCGAGCCGCAGCGACAGGTCCTTGATGCGCGCCTGGAGGAGCCGCTCACGGTCGGGCGGGAGCCGGCCGCGGCCATCCCCCTGCTGAGCGGGATGTTTCTCGCGCATGGGCAGGCCAGGATGGGAGGGCGGAGTCAGCATGCCGCTTCTAGATAAGGCGCGAGGCCGCAGGCGGACAGCCTTAGCGGTGCGCAGGGCGACCAGGCATGCAAGCCACCGCCGCCCCGCCACCTCCTACGTGGCCATGTGCGCCCCACCCGAGTCGCCACGGCCTCTCAATCCGCCATGACCTCAATCAATGGGTTGTGTTCCCCCCACGCCTCGGGCGCGGTCATGACCCGCTCGCACCAGACACGGAGTGTCTCGAGGTGCGGGTCCTCGCCGACAGGCACGGACTGCAAGCGCCGGTGCCACACGGCCACGGAAGGCAGGGCTTCGCGGCGGCAGTCGCGCCAGTGCCGGATTCGCCAGCCGGTGCCCTCCAGCAGCTCGCGCAGTCGCCCCGAGCTGACCATGTGCATCGTCCCGCCGAACGCCGAGCTCGCGGGTGAGCCGTCCTGACAGTTGACGCGCATCACCAGGCGGTCCGCGAACACCCGCAGGACTCGCAGCAGTCGCTCCTTGTCCCGGATATGGCTCAATGACTCCAGCAGGATGGCGCAGTCGAAATGGCCCGGCGGCAGCGTCTGCTCGGCATCGCCCCAGCGGACCGGCAACCCCAGCCCGGCCACGTACCGAAACTGATTCCGACTGATGGTGAGACCGAGACTCCGACACCCGAGCTCGCGGCTCCACATCGCCAGCGGCCCGCCCCAGCCACACCCGACGTCATAGATGCGCCCGCCCGCCGGGATGAACGGATACAGCGCACTCACGGCGCGGCGCAGCGCGGCATCCATCACCGCGTCACTCGCATCGAGTCCGGGCGTATCGAACAGACCGGCGTGGTAGTGCAGCTCCGACCCGAGCACGGTCCGCCAGGTCTTCACGTCGCCGCCATAGAATGCATCCAGGCCGGTGGGCTCCGTGTCGATGCGAGGCAGCTTTGGCAAACGCCGATACACCGACGCCTCGACGTCGCGGTGGACTCCGAGAGAGCCCTGGCGCACCTGGGCCTGAAGCTCGGCCTCACTGACCGGCCACGCCCCCTCCAGCGGCGCGGCGGCATACAGCGTCACCTGCGGAGCGCCCTCCCCCACCCGCACCGCGACATGACGAATGGGCAGCTCCTGCCACCGCGCCTCCTCCCGCACCGGTACCCCGAGCACCCTCGCCAGCTCGACCAGGCCCTCCAACGTCCCGGCGAGGGGGCACCAGGGAAACGCCAGGTCGACCTGCTCCACCCGGCCGTCGCTGCCTTCGCGCAGCCAGAAGCCCGAACCCTGCCGGAGCCGCTCCTCCTGCGTCAGCCGCTCGAAGGCCGGGCGCAGCGCGTCGTGGACAAGGTCCGACGGCCGCAGTCCCGAGGGTGTCTCCGGCAGGTAGTGGAACGCGTAGCGCGAACTCCGGGCCTCACCGCCTGGCCGCCAACGCCACGCGCGGTAGTCGTCGGCCAGGGTCGCCGGGTCGCGGCCGTGCAGGTACAGCCGGAGCTCGGGTACTCCCTCGGTGAAGCCCACCGCGAGCCCCTGCCGGACCGGAAGCACCGCCTCACGCCAGGCGACGCGGACGGACTGGGGAGCCGCCAAGCGCTCCAGCAGGCGCGCCATGGGCGCGAACGCCTGCGAATCGCCCCCGGCCAACCAGCAACCGAAGCGTCCCTCCATTTCGACCCGGCCCGGCGTCAGGCGGAGCGAGCACTCGAGGTCCACCCCGTTGCTGCCGCCAAGCTCCGCTCCGAGTTGCCCGAGCAGCCAGTTCGCCGTCCATGCCTGCATCCTGTTAGTCTCCCCGAATCATCAACCCGCGCACCATGCTCCCGATGGATGTCGTTAACGACGCCATTGCCAACCCGGCCGAACTCGCGCGTGCGCTGCGACCTCGACTGGGCCCACACCCCGTACCGCAGAGCGACCCGCGGACCCGTGGCTTATTGCTGGAGCTGAGCGAAAGCTCGGGCGGACTTGGCTGGCTCCAGGCCGAGCTTCCAGCGCTGGTCGACCTGTTCACGCGCTTCTCCGGCGACGCGGACGCAATCCACGTCCTTGCCGTCAACGAGACCCCACCCACCGCGCCGGACCGCTTCCTGCTCCGCCCCCACGTCGACCGCCGCTGGCTGGGCGACGGCTTCGGCACCGCACCGCCGCGCTGGACCACCGTGGTGTTTCTGGACTTTCCCGCCGACGCCCGGGGCGGTGAGCTGGTCGTGTTTCCGCTCGACGCCTTCGCGGCCACGGGGCCCGTGTCACGCGACGGTGCACGACAGACAGTCGAACGCCACCAGGGCATCCTCGTGACACCGTCGCCAGGCCGCGCCTGCCGGGTCTCCGGAGAGCTGCCCCACGCCGTGCTCGGCTACTCGTCCGCGCCGGAGGGCCCGTGGCGTCTCGCCCTCGTGCTCGCGGAGTTCGCGCGCGACCCCGACGAGCCCGGCCCGCGCGGCCTGCTGACCTGAGCAGTACACCGACTCGGGGCATGCGGGCAGCGCATGGGCTGCCCGCATGCGAGGTCACCACTTCGTCGGATCAAGCTTGCTGGCGGCCTTGGAGAACTCACCGCCGAAGCTCTTGAAGAGCTTGCCAATCTCATCCGAAGCGTAGCCGGCGGCCTTGAGTGTGCTCGAGAGCGCGTCGGCGCCCAGGTTGAACCCGTTCTTGAGGTAGGTGCCAACCTCATTCACCCCATAGCCAGCGCCCTTGAGCGCCTTGCTCACGGTGTCGGCCGAGCTGTTCCAGCCCACCTTCAGGGCATTGCCGACCTGGTCCACCGCGTAGCCAGCACCCTTGAGCAGCTTCGCGGCCTCCTCCGCGCTGGTGCCGTACGCGGACTTCAGGCCGTTGCCGACCTGGTCCACCGCATAGCCGGCGCCCTTGAGCAGCTTCGCGGCCTCCTCCGCGCTGGTGCCATACGCAGACTTCAGGCCATTGCCGACCTGGTCCACCGCATAGCCCGTGCTCTTGAGCAGCTTCGCGGCCGCCTCCGCGCTGGTGCCGTACGCCGACTTGAGCGCGTTACCGACCTGGTCCACCGCGTAGCCAGTGTCCTTGAGCAGCTTCGTGGCCTCCTCCGCGCTGGCGCCGTACGCCGACTTGAGCGCGTTGCCGGCCTGGTCCGCTGCATAGCCGGCGCTCTTCAAGGCGGCCGTGGCTTCCTGCGCGGTCGCCTTGTACCCCTTGCTCAAGGCCGCGCCGACCTGCTCGGTGGCGTAATTGGCCCCCTTCATCATCTTCACCGCGGTCTCCCTGGAGACCTTGTAGCCGGAGCCCAATGCCTTGCCGATGGCCTCGCCGGAGTCCTTCGCGAACTCGATGGCCCCCGTGCCCACGTTCTTGAGCCACCGCTCCGCATCCCCGAAGAGGTGTTCGAGGTACTTCTCAGGCGCGTCGATGATCTTCTGCTTTATCCAGTTGATGAGCTGCTCGAAGTCCGCAGGCGGGATGTTGATTCCCAGCCGCAGCTCGAAGCCCTTGCCGTTGATCTTGAACTTCGCGGTGATGTCTCCCGCGAAGCCGCTGCGGGAGATGACGACGGACACATCCGCGAGAAGTTCGATCGAAAGACTGACATTGGTCGCGACCTTCATCCCACCGATGCGGACCGCACCGAAGTCGAGTCTGGGCGACGCCTTGAAGCCCACGGAGCCCTTGAAGATGGGATCGTTCTTCACCCACGACACGTCGAGCATCAGGTACGACCCGAGCCACCGGCCCTCCAGCCGGACCTGCTCGTTGGACATGAACAGGCGGGACTGGGAGAGGACGAGCCCGAAGAGCGCGTTGCGGGTCTCTCCCTGGAGGTAGAAGCGCTGCTTGCTCACCATCCCCTCGACGGAGCCGGTGACCTGAAGCGGCCAGCCCTTCGGGAAGAGGTCGAGCTGACCGCTGAACCAGAACTGGTCGTCGACGAGCTTCAAGTCGCCGCGCATCGTCTCGTGGCCGGCCACCTTGACGTGGGTATGGCCCTGGAGCTGGATGGCCGCCCGCTTCTGCGTCGAGGGTGCGGCCGCCAGCGCCCACTGGCCGCCAGTGACCACGCCATGGAGCTTGTTCGAACCGAGGTCGACGAGCTGTGTGCCCGCGGTGTGGTCCATGTCGTAGTAGGCCACGAGCCCGACCTCCTTCCCCGTGAGGGGCAGGCTCATGTCATCCGAAATCTGCTCCGACGTCCGCGCCACGGACCAGTACCGCAAATCGTCGATGCTGCCCCGGAAGAAGGCCTGCGCGCGGGCCTCGCCGCTGCGGCCCACGTTGATGGAAGCAGGCTCGGAGACGAGCTCGCCCGGCAGCCGGTCCTGGGCGGTGACGACCCCGTTGACGAAGACAGTGCACGTCTTCCCGTCGTTCGTGACGGCCAGGTGGTTCCACTCGCCGAACCGGAGCGCCCCCACAGCCGTATTGAGGACGTTGGGCTGCGGCATGTCTGATTTTCCCGGGGACGTCGTCTTGACGAGCACGGTGCAGCGATGGGAGACGATGCCATTGTTGCTCACGTAGAGCTTGGGCGCCTTCCCGCTGCCGCCCCAGATACACTGCCACGAGCCCGTCGGGTCCTTGTCGGGACGGACCCACGCCTCGATGGTGTACTGGCCCGTCTTGAACCGGTCCGACTGCGGGATGAACGCGAAGTCACTCCTGCCGTCGAGGACGAGCCCGTCGTGACGCAGCTTCGCGGGCTCCGCCGGGGTCTGCATCTCCACGCGGCCCGGGTTCCTCTTGCAGACATCCGGGAGCGTTTTGCCCGCCACGTCGGACAGGCGCCACAGGCTGACGAGGCCCGCCTCCTGCCCGTCGAGCCGCCGGCGCATGTTCCCCGTGAGTTCCTCGGGTGAACGGACGCGCGACCAGAGCCGGACCTCGGCAAGCTCGCCAGCGAAGAGCTGGTCGTTCGTGCCATCCGCGTTGCGGCCAAACGAGACTTTCTCGTTGTCGATGAGGAGGTTGCCCCCCCGGACGGGCCCCTCTGCCAACTTGACGCCATTCACGAAGGTCCGCGCCGTCTTCCCGTCATTGGTGATCGCCACGTGGCTCCACTGGCCCCACACGACGACGCCCCTCGGTGTATCGGGGGCGCCATCGTTCGTGTTGGCGGGGGTGTGGAAGCGGTGATGAACGAAGCCCTGCTTGTGGAAGAAGACGGCGTAGTTGCGGCCCCTCTTGCCGAACAGGCCTGACCAGTCCTGCTGCGGCGTGGCCCTCGGCTTGAACCAGACCTCGGCCGTATACGCCCCCAGGCGGAGGCTCTGCGAGTCTGGCACCTCGATGTAGTCGTCCTTCCCGTCGAACTCGAGGCCGCTCAACAACAGCAGGTCGGACGGGACGAAACGGCCGTTCGTGATGGTGCCGTGGTTGCGGCCACACAGGTCGATGGCCCGTGCCCCCGTGTCCTCGTTGAAGCGATACAGCGAGACGAGGTCCTGGCGGTCGGCGTCCATGCGCTCGGACATCCCACCCGCGAGCTCGGCGGCGCTGCGTGCGCGCTTCCAGATGCGCAGCTCGGCGACCTCGCCCTTCCACGGCATGCCGATAGGAGACACCTTGCCAATCCAGAAGGAGTCCTTGAACGTGACGAGCGCTCCATTCACCGGACCACTCACCAGCTCCTTCCCGTCCACGTAGGTCCTCGCGGTGACACCGTCGTTCGTCAGCGCCACGTGCTGCCACTGCCCCCAGCTCACGCTGCCGTTGGGCGTGTCTGGCGGGCCCGAGTTCCCTCCCCCGGCGTCCGTGAACCGGTGGTGGTAGAAGCTCGAATTCGCGTTGACCGCGAGGAAGTGGTTCCGCCAGAGGCCCCCCTTGCGCGTGTCGATGCCGCAGACATCGGCCCACTCCGAGGACTGGTCCTTCGCCGACCGGAGCCAGACCTCGATGGTGTACTCGGGCAGGACGAGGCTGTCCGCCGCGGGAATCTCGACCCAGGCGTCCTTGCCGTTGAAGGACAGGGCCTGGACTGCCTGGACTGCCTGCGGTGTGGCGAGGGCCGCTTGCAGCACCGGAGCGGCTGGGACTGCCGTGGCCAGCGGCGCGTTCACCATGATTGCGCCGGAGAGCTCCAGCTCGGTGACGCCGAAGGCGCCGCCCAGCTTGAAGCCCGTGTTGAAGCCCATGGCGCCGGACGCGGCGAGCCCGAACGCCGCCTCCATGCGCATGAAGGCGAGATCCGCCTCACCGCGCACGAAGGCGACGAGTCCCTCTTCGTTGCCCTTCTGGCCCTGCGTCGGCGTGCTCGCCACCGAGGGCAGAACGGTCATGAAGTCCTCGCGGTCGCTCTCGCTGAGCTTCAGCCGCTGGAACGCGCCCTTCCGGAACTCGGCCGGCGTCGTGAGCAGCCAGTCCGCATTGAACTTCAGGAAGGCGAACCGGTACTCCGCGCTCCCGACGCGGTTCTCGAGGGGAATCGAGCCAATGCAGTCGTTGATGGAGAACGTCTTCCCGAAGTTCAGCAGCGCCGCGATGTACTTCCACGAGCCGACCTTGACCGTCTTCCCCTTCGTCCCGAGCAGGCCGCCACCGAGGTACTCGGGCGACTGGAGGAACTCGTCGTGGAAGGCGAATGCGAGGTCCACGCCGCCTGGCGGGGTGTTCGGGTCGAGCAGCGCCTTGCGGTCATTGAAGAACCGGCTGAAGGCCTGGAAGACGGCCACCGCGGCGGCGCCGTCGAGGTGGGGCTTCGGGAAGGCCACGTGCGCCTGGAGGCCCAGCCCCTCGACGCCCAGGTATTCGAACCCGAGCTCGTCATAGAAGATGGGGAGCGGGACGGGCAGTCCCTGGGAGACGGGGATGATGCAGAACACGTCATCCAGGATGATTCGTCGCTGCAGCTGATTCGACGTGGGCAGCGGGAAGCTCTCGTCCCGGGGCAGCATGAGCGAGACGGCGAGCGACGGGAGGTCGAACTGGTCGATGAGCGCGTCGACCTCGCCGTAGAAGAGCGAGCCGGACAGGAGCGTGCCCACGGAGAACTTCCGCACCTCGATGCCGGTGAGCCCGGGCATGGGCACGTAGCTCTGCACGACGGACGGGAAGAGCACGCGCACCGGCTTCTTCGGCGCCAGCATTCCGAGGCTGATGCGACCGGCCGGTGAGAAGCCGAACTTGAACTCCAGGTGCTCGGGGACCTCGAGCTGGAGGTACTGCTTGAAGCCGTCCGGGAAGCGGTTGAGCACCTTGCCCGTCTGCTTCATCGCGGTGACGACCTCGTTGGGGACGCCCCCGGCCTTCTTCAGGAAGGTGACGAGCTCATCGATTTTCAGGTCGTTGTTCGAGTCGACCAGGTCGAGCCCCTCGAGGGGGAGCTTGCTCGGGAAGAGGTCCGCCATCTCCTTGGCCCCGCAGGCCTCCAGGAACAGCTTGAGCGGCGCCAGCGGCAGCGCGAGCGGCCGGGTGACCTTCAGCCCTCCGCCCGCCTCGAAGTACTGCGAGACGCCGTCGTAGACGAACGTCGGCATCTTGAGGCTGACGGCGCCATACTGGCCGAAGTCGACATCGAACCAAGCCTCGTTGTTGACGACGACGGCGTTGGCGCCAGTGAGCGGCGAGCTGAGCAGTTGCATGGCGACGCCGGTTCCCGAGATGGTGAACCGCGTGCGGGCCATGGTGAGGGGATTGGCCGGCTGGTACACGCGGAACATCTGCGCGCCGAGGTACGTGTTGAGCTCCGCCGGCAGCCCGAGTCCGGCCTCGAGCACCAGCCCGAGCTGCGGCTTGATGGAGATGCCCAGCTCGGTGAGCTGGATGACCCCCTTGCCGAGGTCCTTGCCGTTGGCCCTGGGCAGCGCGAAGTCGATGGGCCCGGTGACGTTCACCGCCGAGATGCGGGCGTCCTTCTTTCCGGCAATGAGCTTCGCGGTGACCTTGGAGGGAAGCACCTGGGCGAGGCCGCCGGAGATGCCAGTGAAGCCCAGGAGGGTGGTCCCCGCGAAGGTCCACCCCGCGCTCGCGGACTCCTTGACGAACCCGACCTCGAACAGCTCGCCACGGAAGCCGAGCCCCTCGCCCGTCGGGAAGTCGATGTGGAAGGCGGTCGACTCCGGGTTCGGCTTGAAGACGAGCGCCTTCGTGCCCTCGGCGGTGTTGCTGATGCCCAGGTAGCCGCCGAGCTTGAAGAGGGCGTCTATCTCCAGGGTCGAGGCCAGACGGAGGTCGAAGTACGTCTTCTTCTTGCCACCCTCGACGCCGCGGCGGTCGAGCAGGAGGTCGAACTGCGCGAAGGAGTACGAGCCCACACCGTCAAGGTCGATGAGCGTCTTCTCCGGCGATGCCATCGCGCGGAACCGCATCTTCTGGATGCCCTGGGTGGACTCGTAGCCCGCCTGGAGGTCGAGCACCGTGTCGACGATGTCCGCGCGCACGCCGCCGGAGAGCTGCCAGCTGGAGCCCGTCTGGTAGCTGAACAGGAGGTTGAAGGCCTCGAGCGAGAGTCCCTCGGCGACCGGCACCGGGCCCTCGCCCTGGAGGCTCAGGCTCGCGCGGAATGAAGAAGTCCTGGCGCCGGAGACTTCGCGCGACAGCGAGAACTGCGCGGCGGTGCGGAGGGAGCCCTCCTCGGTGAGCTGTTCCCACTCGACGACCGCCTTGCCGAGGACCGAGAAGGCTCCCGTCTTCGTGTCCACGCGGAAGGAGAGCGTCTCGAAGACGATGTCGGGCACCTCCTCGGGGAGCGACTCACCGCCCGAGACGAGGGCCCAGAACTTCTTGAGCTCGAAGCCCTGGAGGGAGCCGGAGAGCGTGAGGCCCTGGTTGACCTCTCCGCTCAGCACCACCGAGGTGTCCGCCATCCGCATCTGCGCGGTGACCACGGCCCGGGCGGCGCCGCGGACCTTGCCGTAATCGACGATGACGGTGAAGCCGGACACCTCGAAGGCCGTGGCGCCGACCGGAATGGAGAGGAGGTCCTGGAGCGTCGCGCTCAGGTACGCCGTCTTCTGCTTGGGCGAGGCCTCGATGAAGAGCTGCTGGATGGTGAGCGGCGGGAGCCCGGTCTCCCCCGGCAGGAAGGACTCGATGACGTCGCCCAGGGGGAGCGTCTGCCCGGCGGGCAGGCCCGCGCCGAAGCGATAGGTGGGGTGCTCCGCGAAGGCCGCGAGGCTGAACTTCTTGAACGCCAGCAGGCCCGTGAGCGTCGTCTTGATTCGCCGGGTGGCGTTGATGAAGGGGTTTTCGACGGAGAAGGTGATGCCCACCTCCTTCAACGTCATGACGTCGGGGATGAGCTCCCAGCTCACCCGGGCCCCCACCCCCAGCGTCAGGGAGTCGATGTCGCGGGTGACATAGTCGAAGGACACCCCCAGCTCGGTGATGGAGAGCCCCACGTCCGGGGGAAACTCCTCGGGCATCGTCTCCGCGAAGCCCTCGACGCCCACGGTCTGGGAGAGGCTCGCGAATCCCGAGATGCCGAAATCCGTGAAGCGCCCATGCACCTCGAGGGTCGATTCGGGATCCACGACATCGTACGCACCGACGAGCTGCGCGGGGCGGCCTCCGATCACGGCGGAGATGAGCAGGTAGATTCCCGCGTTCTGCGTGACACTGACGACGTTGTCCCGCTGCCATTCGTCGAAGCCGGACTTCATGAAGAGCCGGGCCTCGTTGATGGTCAGCGGCCCCAGGCTCTTGAAGCCGAGGTCGAGCGGCGCCGAGAGGCGGATGCCGAGAAACGCCAGCGGGTCCGGCGCCACGCGGAACTCGTTCACGGGCCCCTCGAGCAGGAGAGGGCCGTCCTGCTGGAGGAGGAACCTCGCCGGGAAGAGGAGGCCCATCGGGAAGAGCTCTCCCGAGAAGTTGAGGCCGGGCACCACGTCGCAGGAGCGCGTCTCGTCGAAGTACGCGCGATTCGACAAAAGCAGCCGTCCGGTGCCCAGACTGAGCTGGGTCAGGAAGTGAGGCTCCGTGATTTTGTCCCCGGTGAGCTCATCGTCTCGCACCGTCACGTGCTCGGGCAGCGCGGGAAAGAGCGTGGAGAACGAGAAGCCGGAGGGAAGCAGGACGTTCAGCGTGACGAAGAGCTCTCCGTCGAGCTCCCTGGCCAGGAACGTCACCTGGGCATCCGTCATGCCGAGGAGAGACGCCGTGCCCACCAACTCGAGCCGGTCCACGGCGCGGGCGGTCTTCTCGGTGACGGCGTTGAGCGTGAGGGCTTCCGTGCCGAGCACGGAGCTGAACAGGGTCGAAAGCTCGGCCGAGCCGGTGAAGCCCTGGTCGACGGTGATGAGGGCGCGAGGCCCCATCGGACCGAGGGCATCGAACTGCTGGAGGAGGTGGGCGAAGGACATGGGATTCCTACGAGAAAGGGACTGAGGAGGGGCAAGGCGCGGGCGTTCCGGCTAGGGCAGCTCGAGCTCTCCCTCGTAGGGGTCGCTTGCCTGGTATTGCAGGGTGATGACGCCGAGGCCGGGATCCGGGCGCGTCTGCAGCCACGTCTTCAATTCCTTGTCGGTCTTGTCGCGAGCCTGCTGGTCGTACCGCTCGCATTCCAGGCGACAGGCGGCCTGCTCCTTCGCGATGAGGCTCTGGATGTCCTTCTCGATGTCGAACTGAAGGTTCCCGGGGACATCCCTCATGCTCTCGATCTCGCGGATCCTCTTCTGGGACAGCGCCTCGGCCTGCTCCTTCTTCGGCTTGACCTCCCGCCGGTTCTTGGTTGAGAGCTGCTGCTTCTTGGCCGTTTTATCGCGGTCTTCTTGCGTGACGGTCACCGTGCCCGCGGGACAGATTGGGAATGGCGCAACCACCATGGACTCCTGATAGTGGGCGGGAAGGTCCTCGATGGTGCCCAGCTGGATCGTGGAGGTGCTCCCGTCGAGCTCGAGAATCTCGTGCTTGTTGTTGACGATATTTCCCGTGGACAGCGCCACGTGCGCGTTGAACGCGAACATCAAGATGCGTCCTCGCGGAATCACCATGTCGCTCGGAATCTGGATGCCCTGGCTCTTGCCACGCTGCTCCGGCAGCTTCTGCTTGTCTCTCCGCGCCATCTTCGGAGCGAGCCCTGGAGCCCAGAAGTAGTAGTCCATGTTCTCAAGGATGCTGACGGTCAGATTGCTCGCAGTGTCCAGGTTTGCCATCTCGGTGGTGCCGGTCGGATGCCGCTTGTTACACCAGGTGATGTAGCTCTTGTCGACGAGCCCCGTTCTCACGAGTGCATAGAGAACGGCCTCCCAGCAGTTCATGCGAAGAGGGTGCTGTTGTCGCGTTCCCTCCAGCCATTTGAACATGTGGAGGTCTTTGTTCTTGTATTGGAGGAAGGAAGCGTTGCCCCAGCGGATGACGCCCGCCTCTTTGTAGACCGTGTCTGCGATTGCGTCTCTTTCCCGGAGCGAGGCCCTCGGGGCCCTGTTGAGCGCTGCGCTGAGTTGCGTGGAGGCCGTCCGGAATCGCTGGGCATGGTCGCCCGCCAGTTGCCGCATCGAGGTCTCGACCTGGTAGCCGACTTCTCGGACGCGAAGCTCCCTCCTCACCTCCCTCCAGGTCTTGAAGACGAGATTCTCCCTGAGCATGTCGGCGATGATGGTCGCGAACCCGACGACGTCGTGGCCCATCAGGTACAGCCGGAGCTTGATCTCTTCCTGGAGTCTGGCCGCGTCGGTAATCTCGACGCCGCTGACGGTCACCTGCCGCTGGACGACGGGCCGGTGGAGGGGCGCGATACACAGCGCCCCTGTCATCGGGAGCACCTCGCCCCGCGGCACGAGGCCCCGCGCCAGAAGCCCCATCATGTCGGCCTCGCGCTCGAGCGCCCCCTCGTCGTTCAGCCCTACGACTCCGAGGCGGTGCGCCTGGAGGCACGAGGTCGGGCGCACCCTCCCCTGCTTCTGCTGCACCACGTGCCAGGCCTCGTGTTCGAGCGCGTCCTCGGCCCCGGGCGACAGGTGGATGTCGCTTCCGAAGACGAAGGCCCGCGCACCCAGGCGCGCCGGCCAGGGTGAGCCCGGGTACACACGGACGTCGCGCAGGTCATAGCCCGAGAGCTGCTCGAGGACTTGTCGCAGCCGCGCCGGCAGGGGCGCTCCGCCGCTCCAGGCGGGAGGGCGAGGTGAAGCCGTCGGAGCGCGTGCCTCGCCGGCCGTGCTCGTGCTCGAAGTGGTGATGATTTCCATGTTTGCGGTCGCCCCCGGGATGCACGTCAGCCCGTGAACGTCGACCCTAGCAACCCCCCGGCCCCGACCACGAATCAGCGACATTGAGCGCTGGCTGCCGCCTTGGAGAGCACCAGCGCGCGGGCGTGCACACTGACAAGCTGGCAGGTGTGCGGTCGAAGTGGACCCTGGCTGCTCCCGAGGTCACGCTCGAGTAGCGCGTCCGCTCCGCAGCAGCCATACCAGCACGGCGCCGTGGATGGCTCCCACCGCCGCGCCCGCCAGGGTGAGCAGCGCCACCGGCCGGGCGAACGTCGCCACCGATAAGGTCCACGTCGTGGAGCTCACCGCCTGGAACACCAGCACCATTCCCACCGCCCACGCCGCCGAGTTCGCGGGCACCCACCAGCCCGCTCCCGCCACGTAGCGCCGGAGCACCCGCCACTGAGGCACTGCCAGGATGGACCCCTGCAACAGGCCCATTCCCGCCGCGAGCACGAGCTGCAACGCATCGCTGATGACGAGCGCTGGCGCGGGCGTCTCCGCTCCGCCGCTGTCAATCACCCACTGCATGACCGAGCTGGGCACCATCCCCAGAGTCCAGGCGATGCCCGCGCCGAGCGCGGTCGCGCCCACCCATGCGCCCAGTGGCACCCCAGGCAACGCGTGCCGCAACACCCGTCCCTGCAGGAGCCCCACGAGCATGCCCTCGAGGCACATGCCAATGGCAATCATCGCCACGGCCATCATCAGCACACCCGCCGCGCCCATCCGGCCCGTGTGGGAAGCCAGCCCCACCGACACGGCGACCGAGCCGCCCAGCCCCACCAGCTCGGCCACGGCATTCGCGGCCACCCAACGTGCCCACAGGCTCCAGGAAGAAGGAGCCCCCGGCCGCTCCGTGCCGAGCAACCGCGCCTGAAGCATCGCCTGCGGGTCTTCGTGACTCATGGGCCTCCCTCGCGAGCGGAGCCGCCCCGGCCGAGGGACGCGCTCGGGCGTCATTTCCCCTACCTCTCCGGGGCCAGAAAGTGAAGCTCCAGCGTACATGGCGCCGAGCGCTGGAAGATGTACC
>DASQMW010000224.1:0-13026 GCA_035645295.1 Archangium sp. | reverse complement strand
CCTGCCCTCCTGGACAGCAAGCAGCCCTGGCGGCTGCCGCGTGAACACCCAGGCTGGGAGAAACCCGTACGGAACATTCCGACGCAATCCTTTGGCTCGAAACCGTTCACTCGGTAGCGTCTTGCAATGCACTGGCATTTGCACTCGAAGAGCGCGGCCATGCTGGCCGTGGTGTTCGCGATCTCCGGCCTGGCCGGGGTCGATGCGCACGCCCAGCAATGCGGTCCAGAAGCCCCTCCACCCGCCGAGCCTCTCAACGACCGGATGAGCGACACGCGGCTCATGCGGCGCATCGTGCTCGGGCTCACCGGAACCACGCCCACCTTCGAGCAGTACGAAGCGATGGCGGCCGCGGCCACTCCCGAAGCGCGAGAAACCCTCCTGCGCTCGACGCTCGATGAAGCGCTCGCCTCGCCGAAGTTCTACGAGCGGATGCTGCGCTTCGGCCACGAGTGGCTCGCGGTGGGCGCGTACACCACCGGCGCTGCCGGCGACGCGTACCAGGGCGACCTGTCCGGCCACCTCCACAAGTGCGCCGCGAACACCCTGCACCCGGGCGCGTACTACCACGTGAACGAGTCCGCCTCGGACCCATCCAGGCAGTGCAAGGACCAGGATGCGGCCGGCAATCCCGCCGTCCCCGAGGTGCACACCGTCGAGCCGTGGTGGGCTCCGGGAACCACGGTCCAGGTGCTCGGCAAGGCCGGCTCCAACATCACCCAGGTCGTCGACGCCAAGGGGCAGACGATCGACTGCGGCATCGCGCGCGGTGGCTACTACGATCCCATGCTGCCCGCCGGATGCGGCTGCGGACCAAACCTCGTGTGGTGCTCACCGCTCACCGGTCTGCTCAGCGGGAGCAACTTCGACCTCGGCGTTCAAAGGCGCCATCCCTACGAGGAACCCGCGCGCCTGTTCGCGCACCTCGCGTGGCACGACCGGCCGCTGTCGGATCTCGTCCTCGGCAACTACTCGGTGGGCACCAACTGGCTGCGCGCGCTGTACGTGCGCTTCGGCCGGCAGATGGGCAGCAACGCGCTGGACTCGAACACGACGTGGTGGCGCCCGGAAGCGGACAGCGCACCTCGCGACCCGCTGCACCCCACGCCGAATGATCCGCAGGCGTGGCGCGAGTTCGTGGTCGAGGACCTGGAGCCCTTCCACCTCGCGCTCACCAGCGGCCGGGCGCGCTCCGGCAGCCTCGATCGCTCGTACACCTACGATCCCCGCTTCACCACCGAAGCGCCCAAGGGCCTTCCCACCGCCGGCGTGCTCACCATGATTGGCGCGATGTCCTCGTTCCCGCGCGAGCGCGTCCGGGCCGCGCGCTTCCTGGAGATCTTCGCCTGCCAGAGCTTCTCGCCTCCTCCCGCGGACGTGCACTTCCCTCCCTTCGAGGTCGATCCCGCGACCGGCGGAACGTGCCTGCACTGCCACAAGACGCTCGATCCCGCGGCCATCTCGTTCAAGCGGTGGGATTTCAACCCGTTCACGAGCAGCTACGTTCCGTGGCCCTTCATTCCGGGCGTGGGCAGTCACCGCATCACCAAGGAGTGGCTGTCCGGGAAGTATCCGCACAGCGGCTCATCCCCGGGCTACCGGTGGAGGAACGCGTTCCTCCCCAACACCGTGTTGACCCCGGTCACCCCGGAGCAGATCGCCGCCAATCCGGAAGCGGTGCTGCTCGACACGATGCCCGCGACGTACACGCTGCTCGGCCAGCACGGTGATGGCACCATGGGGCCGCTCGGGTTCGGGAAGATCCTCGTGCGCTCCGGCGAGTTCGACCGCTGCGCCGCGCGCAAGCTCTACGCGATGTTCATCGGCCGTGAGCTGAACCCGGCTTCCGAGAAGCGCTTCATCGACAAACTGGCGCAGGAGTTCGTCGCTCGCGACCGCAAGCTCCGGCCCTTCCTCCGCTACCTCTTCGAACAACCTGAACTGCGGAGGGGCCTGTGATGAGCACCCTGCGTTCGATGTTGAAAGCCGCCGCGCTGCTCTCCCTCGCCCTCACCGCGGGGGCCTGCACCGAGAACAAACCGGGCGGCCCCGATGGCCCGAAGACGGACGGTGGCGAGAACTGCGCACCGTCGAGCAGGAATGACGAGATCCGGCTCGGGCTCGCGCCCGCGTGCGAGGGCTGCCACCTCACCGGCAACAAGCCCTTCTTCGCCTCGCTCACGGCGTTCGAGAACGGGCTCGTGTACGACGAGCGGTACGTGAAGCCCGGGGACCCCGACAACAGCATGCTGGTCCAGCTGCTCAAGGGCACCGCCCCCGGAAGCTACCCGCAGATGCCGCCGGGCCAGCCCTACGACGAGCTCGTCGCCAACGGTCACGTCACGCTGAACACCGCGCAGGTGGAGGCCTGGATTCGCGACCTGCCTCCCCCGCCCGAGCGGCTGGAGGCGCCGGATCCGGAAGCCTTCAGCGTCCGCCGGCTGTCCGCCGAGGAGATGGTCGTGAGCCTGATGGAGCAGCTCGGGCTCACGCTCGAGGACTTCGTCAGCACCACGGCTCCCAACTGGCGCAACAAGCCCTACGTGGTGAATGGCGGCAAGCTCTTCATCTGGCCCGGAGATTGGGCGCCCGGCATCTCGAACGAGTACGTCTCCGACTCGCGCAGCGTCGAGCGGTTCGATGCGCTCGGAGGCGGCAACTCGCTCGTGTACCGCAAGCGGGACGTGGGCTTCGGTCCCTCCGCCGCGCAGACGCTGGTCCAGATGTCGCAGGCCTGGTGTGCACGCGCGGTGGACAAGAAGAGCAACACGGCGGTGCTGCGCTACGTGACGCTCGCCGATACCTCCGCGAAGAATCCGGACGCCGTGCAGAAGAACCTGCGCGCGCTCTACCTGCGCATGCTCGGACAGCCGCCTTCGGACGCGGAAGCCAAGGAGTTGTTCGAGAAGGTCTATGTACCGCTGGAAGTGCAGAGCACCCGCATCGCCTGGATCGGCGTCTGCGCGTCGCTCATCCGTCACCCGCTGTGGATCACCTACTGAGCCGAGGACACCATGACGACCCCTTCTCGTCGCACGCTGCTCAAGTGGGCCCTCGGAGCAGGACAGTTCGCGCTCCTCGAACGCGCGGGGCTGCTCGGCTCGGGCGCCGCGCACGCCGCGGATACCGATGTCCCCTCCCGGCTCGCCGTCCTCTACATCCCGGGCGGCTACCGGCCGGCGTACTACTTCACCCCGATGGACGACGCGGAGATTCCGCTCTGCGTGCCAGCGCCCTCCACCTACAACGCCGAGCCCGTCTTCTTCGACGCGAGCAAGGTGGTGAACCTCGCGCCCGCGAACGGCCCCTACAAGCCGCTCCGGACGTGGCAGTCGTGGAACCCCCTCAACCCCGCCGAGCGCGGCAGCTTCAGCCCGCTCATGTACGGCTACTCGCACTTCGCGCTGCACGAGCAGATGAGCGTGCTGCACGGCATCGACCAGGGCACCAACGACCACTCGAGTGCCTTCATCGCCTCGATGTGCGGCGTGGCCGGTGCCGACTACCGGGCGCCCGCCGTTCACTCGGTCATCGCCAACCACCTGTACGAGAAGTACCGCGAGAGCAGACCGCTGCCCTTCGTGGTCGTCGCCGGTGAGCGCGGCACACCCATCGGCATGGGACTGCCCTCCCACGCCTCGCCCGTCCGTGTTCCGTCGATCCAGGCGCTCAAGCCACAGCTCTCCGCGAAGCCCACGGACAACCCCTGGTGGACGGGGCTCGATGCGCGCACCGAGGGTCCCGAACTGAACGCACGTGGCCAGCCCACCGGGGCCACCCTGAAGACGACCACGGTGGAGCGCTTCTCGCTCTCGCGCGCCCAACAGTTCATGGACCGCTCGACGGGCAAGGTGGACAACTACCTCGAGGGCCTGCATGGCTCGCTGTCGTCGGTCTCGCGCGTGCTCGCGACGGATGTCGTGTCCGTGCTGGAGGGCACCAAGGGCATCGACCTGATGACGGCGAACCGTCCCGCGTACCTGTCGAGCTACCTCGCGAACCAGTCCTTCACGTACACGTTCGGCAACGCGAACTTCCACCTCACCGGGCTCGACCCCCGGATGGATCTCGCGCTGCGGCTGCTCAAGTCGGACCTCTGCACCTCGGTGCACGTCTCGCTGCAGCTCGACTTCGACACGCACAACGGCTTCGGCCACGGCTTCAGCTGCGCGCACGGCCGCGGGCTGATGGACTGCGTCGCGCGCTTCCTCGGCGAGCTCAAGGCCGCGCCCGCTCCCGGCAAGCCGGGCAAGACGCTGCTCGATGACACGCTCGTGCTGGTGATGAGCGAGTTCGGCCGGAGCTGGGCTTCACGCGGAAGCGACGGCACCTACTCCCTGCCGGATGACCACCACCCGTTCACCTCCGTCGTCTTCGCGGGTGGAAACGTGGCAGCGAACCGGCAGGTGGGCTCGTACACCCCGCGCGGGCTCGGTGTCCCCGTGGACATCATCGAGGAGAACGGTCAGCCCTCGAAGCGCGTGCCCAGGGCCGCGGACGCCGTGACCACGGCGCTGCGGATCATGGGCATGGGCACGCACGACTTCTTCATCCCCGGCGGCTACGGCGAGGTCACGGGGATCCGGAGGGCGTAGGCGGTTTCTCCTGGGCGGCGGAGAGCCAGGTCCTCACGTGTGACGCCAGCTCCTCCTCGCTCAGGGGTTGCAGCACCCAGGCGGCTCCCTGCGGAGCGATTTCCTTCCGCAGGGACA
Organism: Archangium sp.; assembly: GCA_035645295.1. Taxonomy (GTDB): domain Bacteria; phylum Myxococcota; class Myxococcia; order Myxococcales; family Myxococcaceae; genus Archangium. The sequence continues at coordinate 8,314 of DASQMW010000224.1, read as the reverse complement.
GGGTGCCCATGAGGACGGAGGCCCCGGCCGCGGCCCATCGCAGCGCGCTCGCGAGCGAGAAGATGGCCTCGGTCCACGCGTTGGCGGCCTCCCCCAGGAGCTTCTGCCGCTCGACATCCTGGAAGTCCTCGGGCCTGGGCTCCCGCGCCTGCATCGCTCCCTGGCGGGCCTGCTCCAGCGCCTCCTGCACCCGGAGCAGCCGCTGCTGGAGCTCGAGCTGGGTCTCCTTGCGCCGCGTCCGCACCTGCCACCGCTTGAGGAAGGCGCCTCCCTCGCGGGGGTAGTCCCGCCAGACCTCGAACCCGGCGAACTCCACGAACCGCCTCACCGCCGCCATCACCTGCGCCTGCACGATGGGATCCTCGTCGCGCAGGGACACCTCCACCGGGAGATGTTGGTGCAGGGGAATCTGCACGAGCCGCAGCCCGCAGCCGAGCGCCAGCCAGAAGCCATCCATCTCGTCGCGGAGGGCCTGGTGCTGCGCGCGAAGCGCCTCGAGCTCCCCCCGGAGCTCCGGGTCCGCGGAGGACGTCCCCCCGGCGGAGACGCCGGGCTTCCGGGGACGGACCGTGGCCCCGATCGCCGGCACCATCACCGACAGCACACCATCCTTGTAGGAGGCCTGGATGCGGTCGCCTTCCAGCCCCTCGGGGAGCAGGATGGAGCGGGAGAAGGCTCCCGCGGGGCGTTCGACCAGTCGGTAGCGCCTGCCCGAGGTCTCCGGCTCCCGCAGCCCCCGCAGGGTCAGCACCTGCCCCTCGAAGAGCACGTCGATCGACTCCTGGGAAACCCCGGGCAGATCCGCCAGCAGCATCAGCCCGTTCCCGGTATCCAGGATGTCCAGGAGCGGCCACCGCTCCGCCATGGTGGCCATCCCGGGCGGCAGGCCCGCGTTCCCCATCTCCGGGCTCCCGGTCTTCGCGAACCGGATGGTGAGGACCCCCTCGCGGTAGTCCGCCTCGGGCCCCTGCGTGAACTCCCGAGGAAGGAGGAGCTCGCGCACGAAGGAGCCCGCCGGGCGCTCGGCCACCAGCACGCGCCCCTCCACGTCGAGGGGAGCGCGGACGCCCTTCAGCTCGAGGCGCCTGCTGGCGACGGTGAGCTCGATGTCCGTCCGGGACACGCCCGGGATATCCACCTCGAGCAGGAACTGGCCAGGAGTCTCCGACACATCCGTGACCGGCGCCCAACGGCTCCGCTGCCCGGAGCGCCCTTCCACGACGGGGAACTCCCCCCCCGGATGCCATGCACTGAGATCGATGCGATCCGCCATGGACCTCAATCTGTACGCCAATCACCCGGGGTGGGGCGATGAATATCCGCTCGCCGGGCCCTCGGGCCGCGTGAAGCTCGCCCATCAGGAACCTCGTGGCAGCGCGAGGTGCTGCCCATGGGAATTGCGGCGAGCAGCCCCAGCACCGCACCCGAAGCACGGCGAGGCACTCGCCGGACACCGTTCCCCGTATTATCTCCCCCCCATGTCCGGCTCCGAATCTCCCCGACCCCGCGGGCAAATCCTGTGTGTGGATGATGACGAGGCCGGCCGCTACCTCCTCGGCCGAGCGCTCGAGCTGGCGGGGTTCTCCGTCACCACCGCCGGAGGGACGCGCGAAGGGTTGGAGCTGCTGAGGCGCGGCCGGTTCAACCTGGTCATCAGCGACTACCGGATGCGGGACGGGACGGGGACATGGATGCTCAGGCAGGCCGCTTCCGCTGGCTTGCTGGAAGGCACGGAGGTGCTGATCTTCACGGGCAGCACGCACGTCGAGGACGCCGCGGGCCTGAAGATCGTCTCCAAGCAGAACGGGACGGACTACATCGTGGCCCAGGTGCTGAAGCTCCTGGGACCTCCGGGCCCTCGGGAAGACTCCCGGGGCCGGCATCCCCTCCCCACCGCTCCACGGGAGCGAGCCATGGTGCGAATCGAGCTGGTGCTCTACACGGCGGGCCGCTCACCCGCCTCGCTGCGCGCGCTCCGGCAGATGAAGAACCTGCTCGGCCAGTACGACTCCGCGCAGGTGGACTTCAAGGTCATCGACCTGGCGGAAGGCCGGCCCGCCTCGGCGGATGAGGATCACATCCTGCTCACGCCGACGCTCGTGCAGCGCAGTCCCTTGCCGCGAACCTGGGTGGTGGGCGACCTGGAGGACACAACACTCGTTGCGGACTTGCTGGACCATTCCAGGGTAGAGCGGAGGGAATGAGTTCCATCCAGAAGCTGCCCACGGGAGTCCCAGGGCTCGACGTCATCACACATGGGGGAATTCCCCAGGGGCGCACGACGCTCATCACCGGCAAGAGCGGCACGGGCAAGAGCATCCTGTCGCTGCAGATCGCCTGCAATCTGGCCCGCCTGGGCGTCAAGACGGTCGTCCTCTCCATCGAGGAGACGGCCGAGGATCTCGTCTCGACCGCCGGCACGCTCGGCTTCGATCTGGCCGGCCTGGTGAAGGACGGGAAGATTGTCCTCACCGACCTCACGCGGCCGATGGAGGGGCCCACGCACAGCAGCGGCAACTTCGACGTGGAGGGGCTCGTCCACCTCGTGTCCGACGTGGTGAAGAAGAGCGGAGCCACCGCGGTGGTGTTGGACTCGGCGACGGCCCTCTTCAGCCCGAAGCCTCCCGATGCGCACCTGCGCAGCCACTTCTTCCGGCTCGTCTCCTGCTTCCGGCAGTTGGGGCTCACCGCGGTGATGACCGCCGAGGCGCCCGCGGACTACGGACAGCTCACCACCCTGGGCGTGGAGGACTTCGTGTGCGACACGGTCCTCGTGCTGCGCAACCTCATCGATGGGGAGCGCCGCCGCCGGTCCATCGAGGTGCACAAGTACCGGCGCAGCGCGCACTACAAGGGCGAGTACCCCTGCACCATGACGCTACAGGGGCTCACTGTCTTCCCGCTGGATGCCAAACAGGGCGACGAGCTGACCGAGGACGCGCGTTATCCCAGCGGCGTGGCAGGGCTGGATGCGATGACGCGCGGCGGGTGGCTGCGCGACTCCATCGTGCTGGTGCGCGGCCCCTCGGGCAGTGGCAAGACGACGCTGGCCGGCATGTACGCCCGGGCCGGGGCCCTGCGCGGCGAGCGCGTCATCTACTACGGCTTCGAGGAGACCAAGCCCATCCTGATGCGCAACTTCGCCAAGGTGGGCCTGTCGCTGAAGGAGCTCGAGGCCGCGGGCCACCTCAAGGTGGAGTGCCGCTATCCGGAGGGGACCAGCCCGGAGGATCTGCTGGTGGAGCTGCGCTCGGGGCTGGCGAACTTCAAGCCCTCGCTGATCGTCGTCGACAGCATCTCCTCCATCGAGCACTCCACCTCGGAGCGGGGCTTCCGCCAGTTCATGGTGGGGCTCTCCTCGCTCATCCGCGAGCACAGCCGCAGCGCCCTGCTCATCCAGACCATCGGGACCTTCGTGGAGAACGACGCCGCCCCGCCCTACCTGTCCACGATTCCCGACGCGATCCTCCTGATGGATTACGCGCGCAAGGAGCACGGACTGGAGCGGAGCATGGCGGTGCTCAAGATGCGGGGCTCCGAGCACACCTCCGCCGCGCACCGGATGACCATCGTGTCCGGCGGCCTGCGCGTCGAGCCCCTCGGGAAGGGCTCATAGAAAAGGGGCACCTTCCGAAACTCTCCGGAAAGGTGCCCCTCGGACCGCTTCTGAAAGCGGGCTCACATGTCCAGGGGCGGCTGGGGCCCCGGAATGATGTGCGCGATGTCCGGATCCTCACTGCCCGCCACGCGATCGGGGCGCTCGGCCTTCTCGCGCTTGCGCTCCTCGCGCTTGGTCTGCTTTTCCTGATTGCGCTGCTGACGCGCTCGCTCTTTCTGACGCTTGATGAATGTGACCGTCATAGGTCTCCAAGGAAGAGAGTGAGAGCCAGACCCGTCTCCTTGCCGAGACCGGGCCCATCCCTAAAACAAAGTTCTGAACCGCACCAATATCTGCCCACCAGGGCTCGGAAGGAGGCCAGGCCGCCTGCCGTCACGCTTCGCTCCAGAGCCGCGAGAGAACCGTGCCAACCCATGCGCTCCGAGGGAGCGTGGGCAGTAAATTAAGCACCAGGGCCGGGAGATGCCACTCCCAGTATCCCTGAATGAAAAGGGCCCGGCCTCTTGACGAGACCAGGCCCGTTGCCGGTCCTGACGGCGCGTTTAGCAGGGACGAACGTTCTGCGCCTGCAGGCCCTTGGGGCCGCGAGCGACGTCGAACTCGACCTTCTGCCCTTCCTGCAGGGAGCGGAAGCCATCGGACTGGATCGCGCTGTGGTGGCAGAACAGGTCCTCGCCCCCGCCCTCCTGCGTGATGAATCCGAAGCCCTTCGCGTCGTTGAACCACTTCACGGTACCAGTTGCCATTTACTCGTCTTCTTTCTTGTCCGGCCTCAGTGAGTTGAGCCGGAGGCCACACCCAATTGTGGGGCGGCCCTTGCCGTGTGTCACGTTTCGGGGCGCGTGCCTAGGGGACCCCCTCCGAATTTCTCCGGAATGTGGCCCCCGTGACTGGCGGCTGGAAATGGAACCCCGGGCCCCGGACGTCCATTCCCCAGGCATTCTTTCCCTCGGAATCAGGCGCCGCCGCCCGTGGCGTAGTGCAGCACCAGCAGGGCCGCCAGCACGTACACCACCGGGTGGGCCTCGCGCGGGCGCCCCGACAGCAGCTTCAGCGCCGCGTACGACACGATGCCCGCGCTGATGCCGTTGGCGATGGAGTACGTGAAGGGCATCAGGGCGATGGTCAGGAACGCCGGCAGCGCGTCATCCATCCGGTTCCACTCCAGCTCGCGCGCGCCGCCCATCATCAGCGCGCCCACCACCACCAGCACCGGCGCGGTGGCCACGGGAGGAATCGCCGCCAGCGTCGGCACGAAGAAGAGCGACAGCAGGAAGAGCGCCGCCACCACCACCGCCGTCAGCCCCGTGCGCCCGCCCTCCTCCACGCCCGCCGCCGACTCGATGTAGACCGTCACCGTGCTCGTCCCGAACGCCGCGCCCGCCGCCGTGCCCACCGCGTCCGCCATGAAGCCCCGGCCCGCTCCCGGCAGCTCTCCGTTGGGCTTCAGGAAGCCGCCAATGCGCCCCATGCCCAGCAGCGTGCCCGCGGTGTCGAACACGTCCACGAACAGGAACGCCAGCATCACCGTGAGGAACTTCCCCGTCAGCACCTGCGAGAAGTCGAAGGCCCAGAACGTCTCGCGCGGCAGCGAGGGCACGCTCACCCACGCCTGCGGCGCCTTCGCCAGCCCCAGCCCCCACGCCGCCACCGCCACCGCCGCGATGCCGATCAACAGCGCGCCCTGCACCTTGCGCGAAGACAACACGCCGATGAGGACCAGCCCCGCCAGCGCCAGCAGCGGCACCGGCGCGTGCAGCACGCCCAGCTGCACCAGCGTGGCCGGGCTGTCCGTCACCAGCCCCGCGTTCCTCAGGCCGATGAGCGCCAGGAACAGCCCGATGCCCGTGGTGGTGGCCAGCTTGATGGGAGGTGGAATCGCCCGGAGGATGAGGGTGCGGATGCCGCCGTAGGACAGCACGATGAACAGCAGACCCTCGACGAACACCGCCGTCAGCGCGAAGCGCCAGTCCACGCCCAGGCCCTTCACCACGCCATAGGTGAAGTAGGCGTTGAGCCCCATGCCCGGCGCCAGCGCGAAGGGAAAGTTGGCGTACAGCCCCATCAGCAGCGTGCCGAACGCCGCGCCCAGTGCCGTGGCCACCGTCACATCCGCCGCCGGCATCCCCGCTTCCGAGAGAATCTGCGGGTTGACCAGCAGGATGTAGGCCATGGTCAGGAACGTCACCAGGCCCGCGCGCAGCTCCGTCCCGACGGACGAGCCCCGCTCACGAATGTGGAAGAAACGCTCGAGGGCTTCCATGGGGCGCCGGTATAGACGCCCCCACGCGCGTCCCCAACGTTTATGTGCCGCGCCGCGGCGGCGCCTGCGCCACCAGCGTCCGGATGGTCTCCGCCTCGAAGGGCTTGTCGATGCGGATCGCGGACACGTCCTTGAGGAACGCGCGCGCCCGGTCCGTGAAGCCGCCGCCCGTCATGAAGACGAAGCGTGACAGGCACTCGGAGCGCCGCTCCGACAGCCGCGCATGCAGATCCATGCCCGTCAGGTCCGCCATCATCAGGTCGCAGAACACCCGGTCGAAGCCGTCGTCCTTCTCCAGCACCGCCAGCGCCTCGCGGCCGCTCTGCACCACCACCACCTCGTGCACCCGGCCCAGAATCCGCTTCATCACCGAGCCGATGCCCGGCTCGTCGTCGATGACCAGCACCCGCTTGCGCGCCTGCACGTCCGCCACCGGGCCCGAGGGCGCCGGCTCGGAGGCCCCCTGCTCCTCGCTCACTGGCAGCGTCACCCGGAAGGTGCTCCCCCGCCCCGGCTCGCTCTCCGCCTTCAGCTCGCCCTCCATCGCGTGGATGATGCCCAGGCAGATGGACAGCCCCAGCCCCATGCTGTCTCCCTGGGACTTGGTGGTGAAGAAGGGCTCGAAGATGCGCGACAGTACCTCACGACTCATGCCCACGCCGCTGTCGCGCACCTCCACCACCACCCGCTCTCCCTCCTGGCGCGTCACCAGCAGGACGCTGTGGCCCGTCGCATTCCCCTCGGGAATGGCCTGCGCGGCGTTGACGAGCAGGTTGAGGAACACCTGCCCCAGCCTCGCCTCGTTGGCGCGGACCTTGGGCACCGCACCGTAGTGGCGCTCCACCCGGGCCCGGTGGCGCAGGTGCGGCATCGCCAGCGACACGCTGAACTCCAGCGCCGCGTGCACGTCCACCGGCCCCAGCCGCGTCTCGTCCGTACGCGCCAGCGTCCTCAGGTCCTTCACGATGCTGCGGATGCGCTCGGCACCCCGGCGGGCGTCTTCCAGGGCTTGCACCGTCTCCCGCAGCCGCTCGGCCACCGGGGCGCCCAGCTCCCGCGCCACTCCCGTGAGCTGCTCGAGCGCTACGTGCAGGTTGCCCGCCACGAAGGCCAGCGGGTTGTTGATCTCATGCCCCACGCCCGCCGCGAGCTGCCCGGCCACCGACAGCCGCTCCGTCTGGAGGAGCTTCTCCCGGGCCGCGTTCAGCTCCCCCGCCCGCTGCCGCGCCAGCGCCTCCGCCTCCAGCCGCCCGGTGTGCGCCTGCACCAGCAGCGAGTCCCGCTCCCGCTCCGAGCGCTTGCTCGGGGAGATGTCCTGCAGGCGCACCACCAAGCCATCCTGGAAGCGCGTCAGCGTGGTGCGCAGCCACGTCTCCTCGTCCGGTAGGGGGACCTCCAGCACACAGGACTGTCCCGACTCCACCACCTGGCGGAACACGGAGAAGTACGCCTGGCCCCGCGGGCTGGCGTAGACCTGCAACATCCGCCTCCCGAGGAGCGGCCCGGAGAAGGCGTTCATCATGCGATCCGCGGTGGCGTTGGTGAACACCCACTCGAAGTCGGTGATGGCGCCGGCCTCATCCCGCACGGCCCGCAGCACCAGACACCCGTCCGGGCTCGCCCGCTCCACCTCGGCCAGGGCACTCAGCAGTGCATCGCCATCGCCCTCGGGCCTGGCGGTGGGAGCGGGATCGGAGGGATTCATGCCGTGACGGTCAGTCTACCCTCCCCCTCGCCAGACATGAAAAAGGCGCGGGGAGTGTGACTCCCCGCGCCCGGTGCTTCACCCCTGGTGGGTGAGGCGATGGTTACTCGGCGATCTCTCGAACGCTCAGCCACTTGAAGTCCACGTCCGAGGCGCTGTCCCAGCGGAAGGTGGCCAGGGGGCCGCCCCAGGTGATGGGCATGGCGTCCACGGCACCACCGCAGTGGGTGGAATCGCCGCCAATCTGGCCGTAGTCCGTGATGTCGTAGACCTTCTTCCAGGTCACCTTGTCCGCGTTCTCGTTGAGCCACATCTCCAGCTTCACCGCGGCCTTCCCGTTGTAGAGGACGTTCTTCATGATGGACTTGAAGCCCACCCAGCGGCCCTTGAGCGCGGTGGTGCCCGGCTTGTAGTCGGTCTGCTCGTAGCTCACGTGCCAGGACTCCTTCTGCCAGCGCACGCGGCCGTCGTAGTGCAGGCTGCCCTTGTACGAGGAGCCCTCGCAGGCCAGGGAGTCGGTGTGGCGGCCACCGCGGGCGTACCAGGCGAAGTTGTCGCTCGCGGCGCTGACGGCGTTCACCTTGATGAAGCCGGTCATCTCCACGTTCTTCCAGTCGTTGGCGGCCTGCATGTAGCCGCGGCCCGCCAGCACGTCCCGGTCATACGTGGGAATCTTCTTCGAGTCGTAGCCGGTGGAGGTGAGCGCGTGCATGCGCACCTGGGTGCT
>DASQMW010000223.1:0-10582 GCA_035645295.1 Archangium sp. | reverse complement strand
GCCCGTCGGGCTCGAGCCCGTCGCGGTCGCGGTGCGGAACGAGGGGGAGGTCTGGGTCGTCAATCACCTGTCCGACAGCGTGAGCATCGTGCGGCACAACGTGTACGGGCGTGCCGGCGCCGTGGTGCGGACCCTGCTCGTGGGTGACGAGCCGCGCGACATCGTCTTCGCCGGAACGGGGAAGAATCGCGCCTTCGTCACGGCCGCCCACCGCGGCCAGAACGTGCCCTTCGATCCGAAGTTCACCACGCCGGGCGTGGGCCGTGCAGACGTCTGGGTCTTCGATGCCAACAGCCTGGGCACCTCGCTGGGCGGCAACCCGCTGACGATCGTCACCCTCTTCAGTGATACCCCGCGCGCGCTCGCGGCGACGCCCGACGGCTCGCGCGTCTACGCTGCCGCGTTCCACTCCGGAAACCGCTCCACCGTGGTGCATGAGATCCTCGTGCCCAACGGGGGCGAGGCGGCGGGCGGCGTACCGGGGCCGAATGTCAACGCCGAGGGCAAGCCGGCGCCCGAGGTCTCCGTGCTCGTCAGGTTCAACGGCCAGGACTGGGTGGACGTGCTGGGCCGCACGTGGACGGACAAGGTGAAATTCTCCCTGCCGGACAAGGACGTGTTCGTCATCGACGCCACCGCCAACCCGCCGGCGCAGCTCTCCGGCACGTCCGGCTTCTACTCCGGCGTGGGCACCATCCTGTTCAACATGGCCGTCAACCCGGTGAACGGGAAGGTGTACGTCAGCAACACCGAGGCCCGGAATGATCTGCGTTTCGAGGGCCCGGGCACCTTCGCCGGGCAGACCCTGCGCGGACACCTGCACGAGAGCCGGATCTCCGTGCTGAGCTCCACGGGGGTCGCCCCCCGGCACCTCAACAAGCACATCAACTACGCGGCCTGCTGCGCGCCCATCCCCAACGCCGAGAACGAGAAGAGCCTCGCGCAGCCGCTGGGCATGGCGGTGAGCTCCAACGGCACCACGCTGTACGTGGCCGCGTTCGGCTCCTCGAAGATCGGCGTCTACTCCACCGCCGCGCTCGAGGCGGACACCTTCGTGCCGAGCACCACGAACCAGATTCCCCTGACGGGTGGCGGCCCCACCGGCATGGTGCTGGATGAGAGCTGCGGGCGCATGTACGTGATGACGCGTTTCGACAACGGCATCTCCGTCGTCAACACCGTCACGCGCCAGGAAGTCGCCCACCTGCGGATGCACAACCCCGAGCCGGCGAACGTGGTGGCGGGACGCCCGTTCCTCTACGACGCGAAGAAGAGCTCGAGCCACGGTGACTCGTCCTGCGCGAGCTGCCACATCTTCGGCGACTTCGACAGCCTGGTGTGGGATCTCGGCAACCCGGATGGCCTCTACAAGACCAGCCCGAACCCCATCGTCCAGGTGCCGCCCGAGTTCGGCGACGATCCCACCTTCGGCCAGGATCCCAACTTCCACCCGATGAAGGGGCCGTTCTCCACCCAGAGCCTGCGCGGGATGGCGAACCACGGTGCCATGCACTGGCGCGGGGACCGCAACGGTGGTGACACCGCGCCGAACGCCCAGCCGGACAGCGGGGCCTTCGACGAGGCCGCGGCCTTCAAGCAGTTCAACCCGGCGTTCATGGACCTGCTCGGGAGGAACGCGCAGCTCACCCCCGCGGAGATGCAGCAGTTCACCGACTTCATCCTCCAGGTGACCTACCCGCCCAACCCGGTCCGCAACCTCAACAACTCGCTGACCCCAGCGCAGCAGGCGGGACGGGATTTCTACTTCAACACCACGAGCTTCTTCCACGGCTCGTGCAACTCCTGCCACCGGCTCGATCCCACCGCCAACCCCAGCGCGGGCGTGGCCAAGGGCTTCTTCGGCACGGAGGGCCTCTCGGCCTTCGTGGGGACGGCGCTCTTCCCCAAGACGCCGCACCTGCGGAACATGTACCAGAAGATCGGCATGTTCGGCGTGGGCTACGACTTCGGCCTCATGCCGGCCGATCCCTTCATGGGAGAGCAGATCCGCGGCTTCGGCTTCAACAGTGATGGCTCCATCGACACGCTGTTCCGCTTCAACAGCAGCTTCGACGTCCACCCGATCTTCAACTCGGTGGGCATCCCGGACACGCCCGAGGGCCACCAGGCCAAGCTGGACATGGAGCAGTTCCTGTTGGCCTTCGATACCAACCTGGCGCCGATTGTCGGCCAGCAGGTGACCCTCACGCCCGGCAACCCGGCCGTGGTGGATGACCGTTTGGATCTGCTGGTGGCGCGCGCGAACGCCGGCGAGTGCGATCTGGTGGCCAAGGGCCGGGTCGCGCAGACCGAGGTGGGCTTTTTCTACCAGGGCGGGCACTTCAAACCGGACCGGCAGTCCAAGCCGCAGCTGACCGACGCGGCCCTCCGCCTGTACGTCACCACGGGCGGCGGGGCGCTGACCTATACCTGCACGCCTCCGGGCTCGGGCCAGCGCATCGGTATCGATCGCGATCTGGACGGATTCCTCGATGGCGACGAGCGGGCGGCGGGCAGCAACCCGGCGGATCCCCTCAGCACCCCCTGAGCAGGCCGGATGAGCCCGGGCCGTTCCCTCGAGGATCGGTCCGGGCGCTTTAGAGAAGCAGCACCCCCAAGTTGACCGAGCACCTCCATCATGACCCGACAGCTCGTGCCCCCCACCCCTGCCCGGTCATCCCTGGCCCGGTCGACGCTCATCAAGATGGGCGTGCGCATCGCGGTGATCATCGCGCTGACCACGCTCTTCAGCTACCTCCACATCTTCTATTCCCTGCGCGACGAGGCCATCGTGCAGTTGGAGCGCAACGTCACGGAGCGCAGCGAGCGGGAGGAGGCCCTCTTCGTGCAGGCGGAGGACAACCACGCCGCCATGAAGAAGGCCCTGGAGGAGCGGATCCGGGCCCTGCGCCCGGAGGACGTGGACGCCCGTTTCGACAGCCTGTTCGCTCTGCGCCCCGATGGGACGATCCGCAACCGTCGCGAGCTCTTCGATGGCACGCGGATGCCGGGAGTCTTCATCCCCAGGGACGTGAAGGCCGATGCCGACTTCCGCCGCCGGCTCCTGGCCTCCTACGACGTGACGCTCCAGTATGCACCCGCCTTCCATGTCCGTTTCGCCACCACCGGCGTCATCCTCCCCGAGGGAGCCGTGGTGGGGTACTGGCCAGAGGGGGCCAACTATTTCCAGGACCTCGAGCCCACCTTCTCGCTCAAGGACTTCGAGTACTTCTCCCTCGGCCTGCCCGCGAACAACCCGCGGCGGGAGTCCGCCTGGACCAGCATCTACGAGGATCCGCCTACCCAGACGTGGATGGTCACGGTCGCGACCCCGCTGGACGTGGACGGCCGCCACGTGGGGACGATCTCCCATGACGTGCTCCTCAACGAGCTGATGGTCCGCACCATCAACAACCACATCCCCGGGGCCTACAACATCATCTTCCGGGACGATGGCCAGCTCATCGCCCACCCCGAGATGAAGATGAAGAGCGGAGAGGGCGTCTACGACATCCTGAAGAACACCGGGAAGCCAGAGGATGTCTCCGCGCACGCGGGCACCGCACAGCAGCGGGCCCACCTGCATGCCATCTTCGAGCGGTTGAAGGACCACCCCTCTGGCCAGGCCGTGCTGGAGTTTCCGGAGTACGGCGAGCTGCTTGCCGTGGCCCGGCTGAAGGGCCCGGGTTGGCTCATCGTCACGGTGCTGCCCGAGCAGGTGGTGTCCGCGGCCGCCTTCCAGGCGGCGCGCTATGTCCTGGGGTTCGGCGTGGTGTCGCTGCTCCTGGAGCTGGCCATCATGTACTGGGTGCTGAAGCAGCAGATCTCCCGCCCGCTGATGGGCTTCACCCAGGCCACCACGCGGCTGGAGGGCGGTGATTTCCATGTCACGCTGGACACCTCGCGTGCGGACGAGCTGGGGCAGCTCGCGAACGCCTTCCAACAGATGGCCGGGGAAATCCAGCGGCGCGAAGAGGCCCTGCGGCAGGCCAACGAAGGACTGGAGCAGCGGGTGGAGCAGCGCACGCGGGAGCTCCAGGAGGTCCACCGGCAACTAGTGGAGACGGCGCGGCAGGTGGGCCGGGCGGAGATCGCCACCAACGTGCTGCACAACGTCGGCAACGTGCTCAACAGCGTCCTCACCTCGACGCTGGTGGCGCGGGAGCGGCTGGGCGGGTTGAAGCTCGACAGCGTGGAGAAGGTGGTGGATCTGCTCGAGGAGCACCGGGCCCACCTCACGCTCTTCCTCACCCAGGACGAGCGCGGGAAGAACGTGCTGCCCTTCCTGCGCCGGCTGGGCAAGCACCTGCAGGAGGAGGGGCAGGAACTCCAGACCCTGCTCAGCGACGTCAGCCGGCATACCGAGCACATTGGCGCCATCGTCAAGCTGCAGCAGCGCTACGCCCGGACGCCCCAGCAACTGTTCGAGCCGGTCCAGCTGGGAGAGCTGCTGGAGGACGCCCTGCGCATCAACCAGGCCGCGCTCGGCCGCCATGCCGTCAAGGTGGAGCGGAAACTGGCCGAGGTGCCCTCCGTGGTGACCGAGAAGCACAAGGTGTTGATGATCCTGGTCAACCTGATCAGCAATGCCAAGTACGCCATGGACCCGGTGCCCGAGGGGCAGCGGCACCTGACGGTGAGCATGACGAGCCCCATGCCGGGCCGGATCCACATCGAGGTGCGGGACAATGGCGTGGGCATCGCGCCGGAGATGATCACCCGCATCTTCCAATACGGCTTCACCACCCGCGACGAGGGGCACGGCTTCGGCCTGCACTCCAGTGCCCTGGCGGCCCAGGAGCTGGGGGGCGAATTGAGGGTGTACAGCGCCGGGCCAGGCCAGGGGGCCACGTTCACGCTGGAGCTGCCCCTCACCCCCGACCAGCGAAGTGAGCGGGCGAGCGCTTGATGGACGCAACCCCTCCACCCGCCGTCCGTGTGCGCTGGCTCGTCGCCGGGGCCTTCCTCCCCTCCCCCTCGGGCCGCCGCTTCCTCCTCACCGAGGACGCCTTCGCCGAGCACCTCGGGCGTGCCGGGAGCGGGCTGAGCGTCACCGTGCAGGACCGCATCGGCTCCAGCGACGCGTGCTCCCATGTGGTCTCCTTCGAAGGGCCGGAGTCCTTCCAGCTCTCCGCGATCATCGACGCGCTTCCGGATCTGCGCACCCTGCGTGCCGTCCGCGACGCGCTCTCCGGCGCGAAAGGCCTGGGCCCCCAGGACGCCGCCCGCCTCGAGGAGGGCCTGGGCCCGGGCCTGCTGTCCTCCGCGCTGGCCGGGGCCCTCCGCGAGACGCACTCGCCCCAGGAGGCCCGGGGCGCCGCGCTCGCCCTCATCGAAGAGGCTCTCTTCGGCACCGCGCGGGACATCCTCCAGCACCCCCGGGTGGCACGGCTGGAGTCCGCCTGGCGCGGGCTGCACTGGTTGTGGACGCACTGCCCCACGTCCGCGGGCATGGACATCGAGGTGCTCGACGTGGAGCCCCACCAGCTCATGGACGCGCTCACGCGGGGCCTCGATGTCCCCGCCCTTCAGCGCCCCGATGCGTGCTTCCTCGTCGACGCCCTCGACGACGTGGACACCCTGCGTCGGCTCGCGGCCCTGGGGGAGCAGGCCTGTCTGCCCATGGTGGTGGCCGTCCGGGAGGCCCCCGCGTCGGAAGCGTGGAGCCGGCTGCGTGCGGACGAAGCCTCCCGCTGGCTGTGCGCGGCCCAGAACCCCGTGGTGATGATGGCCGAGAACCAGGGAGAGGTGCACCGCGAGTGCTTCACCAGCCCCGCGCTCGCCATGGCAGCCCTGCTGGCGGCGAGCTTTCGCGACACGCGCACCTTCGGCTGTCTGGTGGGGCCGGGCAGCGGGACCCGGGCGCCCGCCGTGTGGCGCCCGGGCGGACGCTCGCCGGTGGCGACCGAGGTGGGGCTCTCCCTGCGTGAACAGGAGCGGCTGGCCGCGCGAGGCGTGGTGGGCGTGAGCGGCTGGTGGGACTCGAACGCCGTGCTGCTGGCGGCGGCACCCACCGTGTACGGAGGCCGGGATGCCACGCCCCTGCCGGCGCAGCTGCTCACCGGCCGCATCGTCCGCCTCGCCGAGGAGATAGCGGAGCGCCTCCCCGCGGGCGCCCGGCAGGAGGAGGTGTCCGCCGTCTTCACCCGGGCCGCCGAGGCGTTCCTCCCCACGGGTCCGGGGAGGGGCTGTCAGCTCCAGGGGAAGGTGGTGTCCACCGGGCCTGGCGAGCGGGGCATCCACGTGCACGCCTCGCTACGGCCAGAGCTCGCGGGCACGCACGTGCAACTCGAGTTCATCCTGCCGCTGCGCGGCTGAGACGGGCCGCCCGCGCCGTCCAACCCCTGCCCCCCACCCGGCCTCTGGCTGCCCGGCTGCCCCTCGCCGCCACGGAGGGCTTCACGGGACGAATCCGGTGGGGATGTGCGATGATGGGCCCAGGCACCCTGTGTAGGGGGGGAGGACACCACCCGGTGAGGACGGCATTCCAGGAGGAGCTCAAGCCCGAGCTGACGCTCACCATTGGCGGCCAGTCCTTCTCCATCCCCGGTGGCCAGGTGAAGCACCTGGCCGTGCGCCTGAGCAGCCATGGCTTCACAGCCTCGGTCACCTTCTGGACCTCGCTGGAAAAGAAGGACGCGCCGCTCTACACCGCCTTCCAGAAGCCGGACCTCGTCCAGGTGCGGCTGGCCCTGTCCGCGGTGAACCCCGCGCTCGACACGCCGCCCGCGCCGCTCGTGGTCCAGGGCATCGCCCGCAGCCGCCGACTCATCGCGGAGACCCACGGCAAGGACAAGAAGGCCGAGCGCGTCTTCCGCCGCTACACCTTCGAGTTCGCCGACGCCGCCCAGGTGCTCTGGCGCCAGCACCGCCCCGTCGAGTTGCATACCGACATGTCCATGCAGGAGGTGCTGGAGGCCCACAAGGCCACCCTCCAGCTCTCCTACGACTGGGCCGCGCTCCGGCAGAAGCAGGAGATGCTCTGCCTCGCGCTGGGCGCGGATGCCCCCGAGGTGAGCTTCTACGACTTCGTCCTCTGGTACGTGCACGCGAACAACGGCGTCTTCAGCTACGACACCCAGAAGAACGAGTACCTGCTGGCCGACAGCAAGCCCTCGGGCACGGCGGCCGCGCTCAATCGCCTCCAGGTGGGGCACCTGGACGTGCGGCTGCCGCAGCCCATCCGCCACGGCACCCGCGTGCTCAACGCGCTGGCCAATGGGCCCACCACCACGCCCATCGCGCAGCCCCAGGCCGTCGCGGGCGTGTCCCATGACGTGCTGCTGCGCAACCCCATCACCGCCCAGGCCGAGCAGCGGCAGAAGCTGGAGAAGACCCGCCTGCAGGTGCGCCAGCGGCAGCTCAACCTGTCCTTCAAGCACTTCCCCTCGGTGCCCGTGCATCCCGGCGCCCTGGTGCGGCTGGAGGGCCCGCTGTGGCCCGCCGCGTTGACGGGGCTCGACGAGGACCAGCGGGTGCTGGAGCTGGAGCTGGAGGCCCATGCCGAGCGCGAGGGCCAGCATGACAATCAGCAGACGGCCCAGGCCAACTACCAGGTGCTGATGTCGGCGCGGCTGGAGTCCGCCTCGGAGCCGCTGGTCACCCTGCCCGCCTTCCGCGCCCCGCGCTACCCCATCCACGTCGAGGCCCTGGTGCACAGCCCCGGCGGCGAGCCCCAGGATCGGCGCTACCTCATCGTCGAGGATGAGAAGACCTCCCTCGCCTACTTCCAGATGACGGTGCCGCTGTGGAACCAGACGGTGAGCGTGCCCGCCGAGCCCATCCACTTTCCCGGCCAGTTCTTCTTCCCGCCGTACAAGAACACCCGGGTGCTGGTGGCGCTGCACTTCGCGCATGCCGAGTTCGACCGCTTCCTCGATTGGAAGGAAGGCGTGCGCACGCCGCAGGACGGACAGGGCGATCAGATCCTCCTCGGCTGGAACAAGACGAGCCAGACGGCCTTCACCCACGACTTCCAGGACGACAAGCCGGTGTGGCGCATGCTGCGCACCAATGGGGGTGACACCCAGGTCGTCCGCATGGGGGAAGGCCACCTCTTCATCCAGGTGAAGGAGTCCCAGAGTGGCGCGGCCCCCACGCCCACCTACGACGTCTCGCCCCAGGTCGAGGCCGCCAAGGGAGACCTCACGACGGCCGTGGGGGGCGCCATCGGGGAGACCTCCGCGGCCTACCAGGGCGCGATGGGTGCGGTGCGTGCGAAGATGAAGAACGCCCAGGCCGAGGCCAAGGCGGCGTTCACCGGGGCCCGCACGGAGGTGGGCGCGAAGGTGGCGGAGGCCAAGAGCGGGCTGAAGGGGGCGTCCTCCCGGTTGTCGCGGGGAGTGAGCCAGCTGTCGGGCGCGGCCGAACAGGCCAAGGCGGCCCTCGAGAAGCTGCGGTGAGCAAGGAACCGGGGGACGGAGCGGATCCATGTCCATGAAGCAACTGAGCGGCAAGGTCGCGGAGCTGCGCGGAGAGCTGGAGTCCTTCAGTACGGGCGTGGTGGCCCAGCTGAAGCCGATCCGGACCGAGGCCGAGGCCCTGACGGGCAAGCTCGAGGCGGCCATCGGCTCGCTGCGTCCCGAGGTGGACGCGTTCGGTGGCGAGCTCTCCAAGCAGATTGATGCGCTGGACGCCGAACTGGCGGAGATGGAGCCCTGAGTGAAGGCCCTGTGGTCCAGGTTCGACAAGGCCGCGGACGACGTGCTCGCCCTGCGCAAGAAGCTCGAGTCCTCCGGGGGCCGGGTGCAGCAGTCCGTGAAGGCCATCGAGCCCGCGGTCTCCTCCCGTGTCCAATCCCTGGAGAGCACGGTGAGGAGCAAGGAGCAGTCCTTCGTGAAGCAGCTCGACTCGCTGGGACAGGACGTGGTGAAGCGCTGCCAGTCCCTGTCCTCCGAGTTGCTCAACGTGCTGAAGAAGCGCAAGGACGCCCTGAAGAAGCAGCTCGACGAGCGCGTGAAGCAGCTCGAGGGCGAGTACAAGAAGCTGCGCGACCAGGCGGAGAAGGAGGTGAAGAAGATCACCTCCGAGCTCGAGGCCCGTGAGAAGCAGCTCGAGGGCGAGTACAAGAAGCTGCGCACCGTGGCCGAGCAGGAAGCGAAGACGCTGACCGCCGGGCTCGAGGCCCAGGAGAAGAAGCTCCAGGACGAGCTCCAGAATCTGCGTACCCAGGCGCAGCAGAAGCAGCCGGGAGCGGCCGCGAAGCTGGAGGCCCGCGAGAAGCAGCTCAAGGAGGAACTCCAGAAGCTGCGCGCGCAGGTGGATTCGCAGGTGAAGGCGGCGGCCGCACAGGCCGATGCGCGCGAGAAGCAGCTCAAGGAGGAGATCCAGAAGCTGAAGGATCAGGTGACGCAGCAGAAGAAGAAGTTCGAGGAGCGCGAGAAGCAGCTCGAGGAGGACTTCCAGAAGCTGAAGGATCAGGCGGAGAAGGAGCTGGAGAAGCCGATCAAGGAGCTGGAGGCCCGCGAGAAGCAGCTCCAGGAGGAGCTCGACAAGGTTCGCACCCGCGCGAGCGAGGAGCTGAAGGGGGCGGCCACCAAGCTGGAGAACGTGACGACGCGAGTGCTTGCCCCGGCGGTGCAGATCCGCCAGACGGTGGGCCAGGAAACCGAGCGGCTGAGCAAAGCGCTCGACGCAGTGCTCAACCCGCCCTCCACGGCGCTGCAGGGTATCCACGACAGCGTGCGGTCGGCGAACGAGTCCTCGAAGGCCGAGGCGCGGCGGCTCATCGGACAGGTCCGCGCGGGGCTGGAGCCGGTGCGCTCCACGGTGAAGAGCGCCACCGAGACGGCCGATCAGCTCCTCCAGACGCTGGAGACCACCGTCGCCAACACGCTCGGGGCTGGGCGCGATCAGCTCAACCAGGTGCTCGACACCCTCGAGAAGACCCTGGCCGGACAGGTGGAGCAGCTGGCCGGCCAGCTCAAGGCCGTGGAACAGCTCATCGAGCAGATCCAGCAGCAGATCGACACGATCATCACCCAGGGCAGCGCGGCCATCGACGCCGTGGTGCGGACGGCGATGACCACCTTCGAGTCCATCCAGGCCCCGGTGCAGCAGACGATCGACACCGCCTTCTCGGTGTTGGATCAGCTGATGGAGACCGTGGCGCAGCTCGAGAAGCAGTTGCAGGCGCTCTTCGCCCTGCTGCCCGAGAAGCTCGAGCAGTTGCAGACGCTCTACAAGACCCTGGTGGGCACGCTGGAGTCAGTGCTGGCCAAGGCCGTGCAGATGCTGGAGGCCATTCCCGCCTCGGACCTGCCCAAGCCGCTGGTGGACCCGGCCATGCAGGCCATCACCAAGGTGGTGTCGCAGATCTCCACGCAGATCACGACCATTTCCAACCAGGTGGGGCAGCAGCTCACGACGCTGCAGGATCAGCTCATCACCCAGGTGGAGCAGCTCCAGACGCAGGCCGTGCAGCAGGTGCAGAACCTGCAAGAGCAACTCGTGCAGCAGATCGGCACCCTGCTGGAGTCGGTGCAGAGCACCATCGACCAGGCCGTGACGCAGGTGGAGCAGCTCGTGGTGCAGGTGACGGCGCAGATCGCGACCGCCCGGGATCAGGTGGTGAAGCAGGTGG
>DASQMW010000222.1:0-10309 GCA_035645295.1 Archangium sp. | reverse complement strand
GCAGCTCTCCTATTGGGGGCTCTTCGTCTACTCCTTCTCGCGGGCCGAGTACGGCGTGGCGCACGAGCTCGCCGGACAGCTCGTGGCCCAGGGCGAGCGCCAGCAGGACATGGAGCTGCTCGCCCTGGGGCACCGGATGATGGCGGCCACCTTCTATATCTGGGGGGACCTGGCCGCCGCCCTGGAGCACATCGAGCGGGGACTGGCCTGCCCGGACCTGCCGCTCGAGGAGCACCGGGCCATCGCCGAGAAGCAGTGGATCAACCCGCGCGCCACGACGCTGGCCTTCGGGGCCATGGTGTACTCGGCGCTCGGCCGGAAGGAGGAGGCGTGGCGCTCCAGCCAGGAGGCGCTGGAGCTGGCGCGGCGCATCGGCCACCCGCACACGACCGCCACCGTGCTGAATTACATCTGCGTGGCCTGCCAGTTGCGCTGGGAGGCCCGGTGCGCCCTGGATTGGTCCGCCCAGGCCATCTCGCTCGCGCGCGAGCACGGGTTCCGGGCCTCGGAGATCTGGGCCACGCTCATCCACGGCTGGGCAATGGGCGAGCTGGGGCAGGCCCGCGCGGGGCTGGCGCTCATCCGCGATGGCATCGCGGCCTGGAGAGGTCCGGGCATCAGCGCCGGCCTGTTCCACCACGATCTCGGCTTGATGGCGGAGCTGCACCTGAAGCTGGGGCAGCCGCACGAGGCCCTGGCGCTCCTCACCGAGGCGCTGGAGCGGGCGCCCACGGAGGGCCAGCACTTCTACGAGGCCGAGCTGCTCCGGCTGCGGGGTGAGGCCCTGCGGGAGCTCGGCCACGAGGCGGAAGCCCGCGAGTGCTTGCTGCGCGCCATCCAGGTGGCTCGCCAGCAGGGGGCACGCGCCTTCGAGCAGCGGGCCCAGGACGCACTGGGGGCGCTCGCTCCGGAGCACCGTGCCCCCTAAGCCCCCAGTGGGGGGCCCAGGCGCGACGTATCCCAGACGAACTCCTCCGCGGGGATCAACTTCATGTTCGTCAGTGCGTGGCGCTGGACGAAAGAGGCGAAGCGCTCGGAGACGACGATGAAGCCCTGGATACCCCGAGGGCGGAACACATCCTCGCCCGCCCACGTGCCCGGCAGCAGCGATAAGCCGTGGATGGAGTCCACCTCGATGGAGCGGCACTCGGTGCAGCTCATGGGCTCGCGGATACGCAAGCGGCTACGTGCCTCATCGACGGCGGCACGGCCGAAACAGGGAGTGGCGGCGAAGTAGCGAGGCACCTCGAGAGGTTGCGACTTCTTGCGCCTGCCGCGCACGCGCACCACCTCCACCGGGTGGAAGCCTTGCAACCCGGTCAGCCCGTCGGCCCGGAAGGCCTCGGCCATGCGCTCGGAGATGAGGACGTCATAAGCTGGCCCTTCAATGAAGTCGCCGACAGCCCCGCCATGCAGTTCCACTTCGCCCCGGTAGGGCGGCAGCCACAGCCTCATGCCAAGGATGATTCCGCACGCCGGGCAACGTGGGGCATCCGCGGAGTTGGCAGGAGAAGCCTTGCTGAAAGTCGTGTCGTGGGACCCCCACAGCTCATGCTCGAGCACGAAGAAGCGCGGAGGAGGTCGTTGCTCAGTAGCCATCGGGGAACCTCGCGCGCATCTCCGGCCGGCTATAGATTTCGCGCAGCCTCTGCTCGAACTGCTGCGGGGTTGCCCTTTTCTCGGCCCTGAGCCATTTGATGACCTCGGCGTCCACGTCGCGATGCCACTGCTGATAGCCGCAATGTGACGCCTCGTCCTTGGCCCTGGCCTTGAAACGTTCATCCCGCGGTTCGTACAGTCCGCGAAGGGTTTCGTGGTCCTCCAGTGCCCTTGCGATGGGCCGGGAGATGATGTGGTGGTTCTGGCCCTTGCAGTGGGGGGGCTCGTCCGAGGCGTCTGACGCCGTGTCAGCCCGGGCCGTCTCCTGCGCGGAGGATTCCTCCTTGAGCGTCAGCCCCTCGGTTGGCATGGCGTCGTGGAGCACCTTCGCGCCTTTGAGCGCTTCGGCGATCTCCGACGCACTGGCCCCACAGCGCAGCGCCGCGGTTTGAGGCGACCTCACGATGCAGCAGCTCATCGTGTCCCAGCAGGTGACTTGCGCCAGCCGCACAGGCTCGCTCGCGACGGCCGGATCGAGGCTCGCGAGCACGACGGACATCCAGAGCACCAGGGCCTTGCCGTTGATTCGCACCAGGGTCTCCCAAGTGCGGCCGAGCATAGGCGGAACACTGGCTGTGTGTGCCCCCTTCCAGGGGGCTCACCCATCAGAAGGGCCGCTGGAGCCGGTGGCCCAGGCTTCCCTCCGCGTGGACCGCCATGCCATCCAGCTCGGGCTGGAACCTGCCCACGGTGCTCCCCCGGCGCAGTCCCCGGTCCACGCTGTACAGCGCGCTGTTGAGCCAGCCGCCGTCGATGATGAACTCGGCCACCTGCAGCGACTCCCAGCGCAGCCGCAGCTTCACCTTCTCGAGCTCCTCCGGCTTCGCCGCCAGCAACCCGAGCACGTTGTGCCAGACGCGGTCCCGGTAGTAGCGCAGCCCCGTGATGGAGATGAGCTCATCGAAGAGACCGAACAGCTGGCTCAAGGTCCCCATGGCCCCCCGGAACTCCCTGCTCAGGACCTCCTGGATCTTCGGGTTGCAGCGCACGAGGACGTTGTTCATCTGGTCATGGTCGAACTTCCACCGGGCCAGCAACTCCGCGCTCCGGCGCTCGCGCTCCCCCGGATCCGCCACCTCCTGCCGCAACCGTTGAAGGTCCTGCCGGATGACGTCATGGATGCCCAGGGAGAGATCGAAGTTGATGTGGGCGTTGATGCCGAGCAGCAGGTTCTGGAGGATGCTCGGCCGCGGCTGCATGGCCTGCTCCATGGCCTTCCCCCAGGCCGGGCAGATGGGCGGCTCCGCGGGCAACGCGCGCGAGCGGGAGAGCGACTCGAAGTAGAGCGCGGCGAACCGGCCGGCGAGCCGATCGACACACGCGGGCTCGAAGAAGAGGGGGCCCGTCTCCTCGAAATCATCCGTCCCATGGATCGCCGCGTTCACCTGCGCGGTCATGACGTAGTAGGCGCGCAGGAAGATGGCGCGGCCGTCGTTCTGGTCGTAAAGCTGCTTCAGCTCCTTCTTCATGCAGAGCAGCGCCTCGCCCGTGTTCCGGGGCCGGTGGTGCGTGTTCTTGCAATCAGAGCCGCAAGCAAGCGGCGAAGCGGTAAAGGTATCCGCCATAGGGTCACTCTCCCTCTCGATAACTGTCGTCCAGCACGGTTAGAGAGGAAGAGAGCCCGTTGTGACGCGGGTCCCCTGGAGCCGCTCCCTCATGCGGCGGGAAGCAGCCCGGGCGCCCGTCAGGCCGCTCAGTCGCGGCGGTACATCGTCACCACGCACGCGCCCCCGAGGCCGAGGTTGTGCTGCAACGCCACGCGGGCGCCCTCGACCTGGCGCTGCTCCGCCTGGCCCCGGAGCTGCCAGACGAGCTCGGTGCACTGCGCGAGGCCCGTGGCGCCCAGGGGGTGTCCCTTGGAGAGGAGTCCACCCGAGGGGTTGGTGACGAACTTCCCGCCGTAGGTGTTGTCGCCGTCCCAGATGAACTTCTCCGCCTCGCCCTCCTTGCACAGGGCGAGCGCCTCGTAGGTGAGGAGCTCGTTGGCGGTGAAGCAGTCGTGCAGCTCGACGACGTCCACGTCCTCGGGGCTGACGCCAGACTTCTCGTACACCTGCTTCGCGGCGAGGGCGGCCATGTCGAAGCCGACCATCTTGATCATGCTGTCGCCGAAGCTGGAGGGCAGGTCCGTGGTCATCGACTGGGCGGCGATGTACACGGGGTTGGAGTGCCCCAGCTTCCGGGCGAACTCATCCGAGCAGACGATGGCCGCGGCGGCGCCGCACGTGGGCGGGCAGCATTGGAAGCGGGTGAGCGGATCGAAGACCTCGTCCGAGGCGAGGATCTCCTCCACCGAGAGCGTCTGGGTGAAGAGCGCGAAGGGGTTCTTGCTGGCGTGCCTGCGGGCCTTCTCCGAAATCTTGGCGAAGGTCTCGCGCCTGGTGCCGTACTTCCAGCGGTACTCACGGCCGGCACCGCCGAACATCTGCGCGGCGAAGGGCGACTGGTTCATGCCCTGGGCGCGGTTCATGGTGTCCACGTGGCGCTCGAGCGGATTGGCGCGATCGTCGAATTTGGAGGCGAGCGCGCCCTTCTCCATCTTCTCGAAGCCGAGCGCGAGGACGCACTCGGCCATGCCGCCCTCGACGGCCTGGCGCGCGAGGTAGAGCGCGGTGGAGCCGGTGGAGCAGTTGTTGTTCACGTTGATGACGGGGATACCGGTGAGGCCCACCGAGTAGACGGCGCGCTGGCCACAGGTGCTGTCACCGAAGACATACCCCGTATAGGCCTGCTGGATGTCGCCATAGCTGATGCCGGCGTCCTTGATGGCCGCCTGGGCCGCCTTGGAGGCCATCACGTCGTACTCCTCGCTGGCGCCCGGCTTGGCGAACTTCACCATCCCCACTCCGATGACATTGACTCGACGTCCCATGGTTGTGGTTCCTTTTCGTGTGGGTTCGTGACCGTCAGATGAGCTGCTTGAGGAAGCCCAGGCGCGAGGCGACACGAACATCCCCGTCCACCCTCAGCTTGCCGTGCTGGTAGAGCCGCTGCACGGCCTGCGGGTCCTGCACCAGGGCCGCCAGGTCCTCGTCCAAGAGACGGAGCGTCAGGTCGGCCTTGCCGGCCGTTCCCTCACGCACGCCCGGAGTGCCCGTCCCCTCCACCACCCAGGAGCCCTTGGGCTCGGTGATGTGGAACTGGATGACGGCGCCCAGCTCGCGGGCCAGCTCGGGCTTCTGCGCCAGCCGCTCGCCAAGTGCCTTGAAGATGGCCGGAGCACGGCCGTTGCCGGTCTTCTCACCGCCCGAGGCCGGAGCCGCGGCCGTGGCCGCCTTCGCGGGAGCCGCGCCCTCACCGCCGGGGCCCACCTTGGAGAGGAAGCCGAGCTTCTGCGAGGCCATCACATTGCCGGTGATCTTCAGCTTGCCGCCGAAGTAGAGCTTCTGCGGATCGGCCTTGCCGGAGGTCATGGCGAGGAAGTCCGCGTCGGTGAGCTCCAGCGAGCAGTCGGCCTTGCCCTGCGCGCCCTGCTGCACCGCGCCAGGGCCATTCTTGAGGTCCAGCGTCCAGGTGCTGTCCGGCTGGGTGAGCTTGAAGAGGTAGACGTTGGCCACCTTGGCGACGAGTTCGGGGTGCTGGGCCACGTAGGCGCGGATGGCCTCGAAGACACGGGCGCTGGCGCCTCCACCGGCCGCGGCGGGAGCGCTCGCCTGCGCGGAGGCGGCGGGCTTCGCCTGGACCGAGGGAACCTCCTTGTGGAGCTCCACGGCGGCGTTGCTGATGACGACCTTGTCGCGCTCGACGACCTTGCAGCGGATGATGACGCGCTCGCCGTCCTTCCACATCTCGGTGCGGAGCGTCTCGCCGGGCAGCACGGTGTCGGCGAAGCGCACGCGGATGCTCTTGAAGAGGCGCGGATCTCCGTGGGCGAAGGCCTTGATGACGTGGCGGCCCACGTAGCCGAAGGTGCACAGGCCGTGGAGGATGGGCTTCTGGAAGCCGAAGTTCCGCGCGAACTCGGGGTCGGCGTGCAGCGGGTTCCAGTCTCCGGACAGCCGGTAGAGGAGCGCCTGGTTCTCGTGCGTCTTCTCGGTGATGACGGCGTCGGGCGCGCGCTCCGGAGCGGGAACATCCGTCACCGGCCCGCGCTCGCCCCCCCAGCCACCCGCGCCACGCACGAAGGTGGTGATCTCATTGCGGACGAGCGGCTCGCCCGTCTGCGCGTCGTAACTGGTCACCTCGGTGACGACGAGCGCGTTCTTGCCCTTGTCGAAGATGTCCTTGATGCGGCCCTTGTGGCGCAGCGTGGCCTTGGTGGGCAGCGGGCGGAGCAGTTCGGTGTACTGCTCGCCGTGGAGGACGCGGTCCAGGCCATAGTTGAGACCCGGGGCCTGCTTGCCCTCGGCGGACATCTTCAGGACGCTGTTGAGCGCGGGGATGACGCCGTAGGTGGGCAGCGGGCGGAAGCCCTCGCCGTGGAGCTCATAGACGTACTGGAGTTCCTTCGTGTCGAGCGGGTCCTGCGCGGCGCCCACGCCCAGCGCGTAGAGGGAGAGGTCACGCTCGTCATAGGAGGAGCGGGTCTCGGGGAACTCGTAACCGAGCGCCGCGTCGACGTCGATGAGCTCGTTGCCGCCCTTGCTCTGCGAGGTGAGATTGTCCATCACCGGCTGCATGCCGGCGGCCACGTCGGTGGGGTGGGTGGCGTCGGTGAAGTCGGTGATGGACTCCCACGACTTCTGGACGGCCTCGGGGGTGATGGCGCGGCCGAGCTTGAAGACCTTGCCGCGGGTGCGCTCCCAGCGGAGCTTCGCCATGAAGCCACCGCCGACCTCGAAGAGGGCACCGGTCTCCTGGCAGTCCTCATGGCAGAGCCAGGCGGCGAGCGGGCTGACGTACTCGGGGCGGAGCGCATCGACGACCTCCTTGGGCAGGACGGTCTCGGTCATGCGGCTGCCGGCGATGGGGGCGATGGCGTTGACGAGGATGTTCTTCTTGCGGCCCTCGATGGCGAGCGTGTTGGCGAAGCCCACGAGGCCGAGCTTGGCCATGCTGTAGTTGGCCTGCCCGAAGTTGCCGTAGATGCCAGCGGCGGAAGCAGTGAAGAGGATGCGGCCGTAACCCTGGTCACGCAGGTGGGGCCAGGCGGCCTGGGTGACGCGGAAGGCGCCGAGCACATGGACGCGGTAGATGAGCTCCCAGTCCTGCTCGCTCATCTTCTGGAAGCTGGTGTCGCGGAGGATGCCGGCGTTGTTGATGACGATGTCCAGGCGCTTCCAGGTGTCGAGCGCGGACTGGACGATCTTCGCGCCGTCCTCGACGGAGTCGTAGTTGGCGACGGCCTCGCCGCCAGCGGCCTTGATTTCAGCGACCACCTTGTCGGCGGCCTCGGAACCCCGGCCACCGCCGGTGCTGGAACCGCCGAGGTCATTGACGACCACCTTCGCACCACGGCTCGCGAGCAGCAGCGCGTGTGAGCGGCCCAGGCCATTCCCGGCACCGGTGACGATGGCGACCTTCCCGTCGAAACGAAGCTCGTTGCCCATTCAGTCTCCTTGCGGAGCGGGAGCAGACGACGAGACGAGCACTTTGACAAGTGAGTCAAGCACCCCTCTCCCACCGGGAGAGGGACAGGGTGAGGGTGCCCGGACCCCGGGGTTGACTCCGCGTAACGACGCCACGCGTTACGGGTGCGCGTGGCGCTCGCTGTCGAGGTGCTTCATCTGCTCCGCGCCGTAGCGGTCACCAGCGACCGTCACGAGCGAGTCGAGCGCCGCGACGTCCTCCTTCGACAGCGTCCGCGTCAGCGCGCCAAGCGAGTCCTCGAGCTGCGCGACGGTCTTGGCCCCGACGACGGGAACGAACGCGGGCTGGCGCGCGAGCACCCAGGCGATGGCGAGCTGCCCTGGGGTCATGTTCCGCTCCTGGGCGAAGCGCTGGAAGGAGCCCACGACATCCTCGTTCTTCTCCCGGTTCGCGCCGGTGAAGCGAGGCAGGTAGGCGCGGAAGTCACCCGGGCCCTTCGGCTTGCTGCCGGTGAGGAGGCCTCGCGAGAAGACGCCGTAGAGCGTCGCACTGATGCCGAGCTCCTCGAGCACGGGGAAGATCTCCCCCTCGGGGCTTCGGCTGGCGAGCGAGTACTCGATCTGCAGATCGACGATGGGGTGGACGCGGTGGGCGCGGCGGATGGTCTCGACGCCGACCTCGGAGAGCCCGATGTGGCGCACGTAGCCGGCCTTCACGAGGTCGGCGATGGCGCCGATGGTGTCCTCGATGGGGACGGCGGGGTCGAGCCGGGCGGGGCGGTAGATGTCGATGACGTCCACGCCCAGCCGCTTGAGGCTGTAGGCGGCGAAGTTCTTCACCGCGGCGGGGCGCGTGTCGACGCCGCCCCAGCTCCCATCCGGCCCCCGGAGCGCGCCGAACTTCACGGAGAGCTGGACCTTCTCCCTGCGGCCCGCGATGGCCCGTCCCACGAGCAGCTCGTTGTGGCCCACGCCGTAGAAGTCGCCCGTGTCGATCAGCGTGACACCGCGATCGATCGCGGCCTGGAGGGTGCGGATGCTCTCGGCGTCATCGGTGGCGCCGTACATGCCCGACATCCCCATGCAGCCGAGTCCCAGCCGGAATACCTCGGGGCCCGTGGAGCCCAGCTTCACCGTGCGCTGCGTCTGCTTCGAGTCGTGCGTGCTCATGGTTCGTCTCTCCTTGTGTGGAAAGACTATGGATTCCCACGTTTAAATCCAATGAATAGGATGTATCCCAATCATGCACGCCATCTATGAAAAGGATCTCGACCTCAACCTGCTGCGCGTCTTCGTCGTGGTGGCGGAAGCAGGCAGCGTCACCGAGGCCGCGAGCCGCCTCTACCTCACGCAGCCCGCGGTGAGCGCGGCGCTGAGGCGCCTCACGTCGGCGGTCGGGGCCCCGCTCTTCGTCCGAGCGGGACGGGGGCTCGCGCTCACGACCCGCGGGCGGCGCCTGTTCGCCTTGGCGCGGCCGCACCTGCAGGCGCTCGTCGAGGCGGCGGTCTCTCCCGCGACGTTCGACGCGAAGACGAGCGAGCGGACCGTGAGGCTCGGCCTCTCGGACGCGAACGAGACGTGGATCCTCCCGCCGCTCCTCCGGATGCTCGCCGAGGAGGCTCCGCGCATGCGGCTCATCGTGGTTCCGGTCCAGTTCCGCACCATCGCCGAGGCGCTGAGTTCCTCCTCGGTGGACCTCGCGGTCACGGTGGCCGACGAGCTGCCGGCTGGCACGCGGCGCCTCACGCTGTTCACCGGCGGCTTCGTGTGTCTCTTCGATCCCCGGTACGCCCGGCTGGGAAAGCAACCGACGATGGAGCGCTACCTCGCGCACGAGCACGTCATCGTCTCGTACAACGGAGACCTGCGGGGCATCGTCGAGGACGCGCTCGGCGTCCAGCGGCGCGTACGGGTGTCGGTGCCGACGTTCCACAGCATCGGTGCGCTCGTGGAGGGCAGCGCGCTGATCGCCACGGTGCCCACCATGGTCGCACGGGAGATCACCTCGCTGCGTCCGAACCTCCGCACGGCCCCGCCGCCGGTAGCCCTGGGGAACGCGCCGATGGAGCTGCTCTGGCGGAGCACGGTCGAGGATGACGAAGCCATCGGCTTCATGCGGGACCTGGTGGTGCGCGTGGTGAAGACAGCACGGGGGTAGGCAGGCGAGGAGGCGCTCCTCCATCCCTCCAAGACCGCTCACACGTGAAAGTGGGAGCAGCACCACCGCCCTGGCGCCCGATGGAAGAAGCCACCTCCTGGCTCCCATCTTGAATACCAAGGCGGGCTGCTCCACCTGGCCCGCCCGGCATGGGACACGGAGGGACGGGACATGCGGGGAACCTGGACGAAGACGGCGCTTTTCACGCTGGTGGCGATGCTGGGAGTCTCGGGTTGCGGTGGCCCAATGGAGGAGGAGTACGCCGTCGAGGAGCAGGAGGAGCTGAGGCTGGACGAGGCGGAGGACGTGAGCGCGCTCGCGGGGGACGAGCCCTCCTGCAAGAGCGTGAAGGCGGATCCGAAGCTGCTCTGGCCACCGAACCACAAGTTCCACACCGTCACGCTGAGCGGCAAGGACGGCTACGGGAAGCCCTTCAAGGTGACCATCAAGAGGGTGCTGCAGGACGAGCCGGTGAACGGCCTGGGTGACGGTGACACGGCCCCCGACGCGCGCTGGGTGGGCGACTACCGGGTGCAGCTGCGGGCCGAGCGCAGCGGCCGGGGAGATGGGCGCGTGTACTGCATCACCTTCACGGCGAAGGACAGCAAGGGCAGGACGTGCACGGGCACGGTGGAGGTCGGCGTGCCTCACGACATGGGCAGGCACTCGACGCCGATCAACTCCGGGTGCAGGTACAACTCGTTCGGGTACTGAGGGCATGAACGGCCAGCGGCCGGCCCCCTGATGACAGGGAACCGGCCGCCGGAGCACTTCAGGTCAGACGCCACGGCCCTCCCCCTCGTTGAGAGGAGAAGGGCGGCGGTGTCAGTTCAGCCAGCGGCGGCGCCGCAGCAGGCCGAGGAGCGCCAGGCCGAGCACGCCAGCCGGGGCACCCGCGCCCGTGGAGGAGCAGCCGCCCTGGTCCGGCGTTTCCACGGGCAGCGAGGCCGTGGCCTCCACGGTGGCGTTGTGCGAGCCACCGCGGGCATCCGTCACGGTGAGACGGAAGCCGTAGGTACCGCTG
>DASQMW010000221.1:0-58334 GCA_035645295.1 Archangium sp. | reverse complement strand
GGAGCCGCGGGCCGGGTCCCGGACGCCGGAGCGGTGGGCGCGGCAGGAGCCGCGGTCATGGGAGCCGGAGCGGTGGGCGCGGCCGGAGCCGCGGTCACGGGCCGGGTCGGAGGCCTCGGAGCGGAGGTGGGCGCGGCCGCGGTCGCCGTCCCGGGTCGAGCCTGGGGCCTTGTCGCGGAGGTGGGCGCGGCAGCGGTCCCGGGCCGGGTGGGCCGGCTGGAGGGCCTCGTCGCGGAGGTGGGCGCGGCCGAGGCCCGGGCCTGGGGCCTCGTCGCGGGCGTGAAGGTGTCCACGGGGCGGCCGCGGGGGCGGCGGCGAGTCCCCTGCGTGGACGGGGCATCGAAACCATCCGGGATGTGGAGCCTCTCCCCGGCGCGGATCTTGTTGGGGTCCTCGATGTTGTTGGTGCGTGCCAACTCATCGACGGTGGTGTTGTGACGCCGGGCGATGCCCGACAGCGTGTCACCCGAACGGATCCGATACGTGCTCATGGTTGTGTTGTCCCCTATGGCCCATGCACACGCGCGTACGGACGTGTCGGCCCCTGAGTTGATTATCCCGGCGGGCTGCGTTGGAGTTGCTCATGATGCCTCGATTGCGTCCAGTTTGTAAAATGACGGTGTTGGTGCTGCTCACCCTCTGGCTCGGGGCGTCCACGTCCGCGAGGGCCCAGGCTTCGGGGAGCGTGACAGGGCGCTACAAGAAGGAGGGGGGCGAGCTCATCATCGTCGAGGGAGATAACGAGACGCTCGTCCACTACGAGGCGGTGTTCCCGCAGGGGGCCAGCGTGGGGAGCTGCATCTGCCCCTTCGTGGTGAAGCAGAAGAGCGGGGAGCGCTGGACCCTCCAGGCCGCCAAACCGCCGGACACGTGGAGCCTGAAGCTCGAGCCCACGCGGCTGGTGCTCGAGCACAGGAACCCGATGTGCTGCGGCCTGGGTTGGCCTGGCAGTGACAGCTTCGAGCGGAGCGCGGTGCGAGGTCCGAGCACGTGCCAGGTCAAGGCGGCCCGGGCGGACTTCTTCGCCTCGCAGAAGGCCTCCACCCCGAGCAAGGCGTACGTGGTGGCCGGGGACACGGTGGAGGTGTTCGTTCCCGGCTCCGAGCCGCGCCGGGTACCCGCGCGCTTCAAGGGGGCGCGCAGGACGACGGCGGGCCTGCTCGAGCGCGGCCAGTTGGACTGCTCGCGGCAGGAGGCCACGCTCCAGTCCCTGGCGGGGAGATGGTTCGAGCTGACGCGCAAGGGCAAGGGGCGCGTCATCTTCAAGCCCTGCTCGGCGAATACCCGGAGCATCACCGTCCGCCCCGCCAGCGGCGAGCTGGAGGTCGAGCTCGGTCAGGAGACGACGGTCACGAAGGTGACGGGATTGCGTCCCGGCGCGGCGGTGGGGAGTTACTCGCTGGAGCTGACGTACGAGAGTGGCACCACCGAGACGGTGAGTTGGAGGGATCTGGACGTGAGCAGGGGCATGGTGAGCGTGAAGAGCCCGCGCCTCTTCTCCCAGGGCCGCGAGTACGTGCGCGAGGACCAGAAGTCCGCCTTCCCGGTCGAGATGGAGACGGGGTGCGACGAGGAGCGTTAGGCCAGGACATGTCTGTCAGGGGCCACGGGGCCGCGTGTGCCTGGGCGTCGTGAAATCAAGCGCTTCCGAGAGGAACGGGACTTGCTGTGGCGGGAGGTCCCTTCCCTGGAGGATGACAGACATGACGCGAAAGCATCTCGCCGCGCTGTGGGCGGCGTTCACGCTGGTGGGCTGTGGTCTCTCGAATGGTGCCCCCCTGGACGGTGGTTTTGGCGCGACGCCGGGCGGTGCGCAGGACATCTCGCTGGCGCGGACGAAGATCAACCAGGGAGAGATTCCGCGGCCGGAGGACTTCGTCGCCGAGGGGCTCTACTCGGAGCATGACCTGCCATTGGAGGGCCCGGCCTGTGACCAGGTGCTGTGTCTGCGCACGGCGACGGCCATCGCACCGGCCATCGACACGGGACGCCAGGAGGTGTTCGTGCAGGTGGGCTTCTCCTCCAACGTGGACCCCGCCACGTTCCGCCGCAAGCCGCTCGACGTGGCGCTGGTCATCGACCACTCGGGCTCCATGGCGGGTGCGCCGATGGAGGCCGTGAAGGAGGCCGCGCGCCGATTGGTGGACAAGCTGGATGAGAACGACACCTTCTCGTTGGTCATCTTCGACAATACGGCCGAGACGCTGGTGGGGCAGCGGCAGGTGAAGGATCGCGAGGCACTGAAGCGTGCCATCGACACGATCCATGAGGCGGGCGGCACCTGCATCGAGTGTGGGCTTCGCGAGGGATTCGAGCAGCTCGCCACGAGGCAGGAGGATTCCTCGCGGGCCCGCCGGCTCTTTCTCTTCACGGATGCGATGCCCAACGTGGGAGCCACGGGGGAGGGCGAGTTCACGGAGTTGCTGCGCGACCATGCGCAGCGGGGCCGGCACACGACGGTCTTTGGCGTGAACATCGTGTTCGGGCAGGAGCTGGTCACGAAGATCTCCGCGGTGCGCGGGTCGAACTACTTCTACCTGGGCGACGAGGAGCGGACGCGGAAGGTGTTCGACGAGGACTTCGACTTCCTGGTGACGCCGATCGCGTACGACTTGAAGATGGCGCTGGCGCCGGCCGAGGGCCTGCGGGTGGAGGCGGTGTACGGGCTGCCGGGAGTGGAGCCGGGGGCGAGCGAGGCGGTGATGGACGTGGCCACGGTGTTCCTCTCGCGGCGCCGGGGCGCGGTGCTGGCGCGGCTCAGCGGCCCGGGGCAGACGCAGCCCAACCAGCAGTTGGTGTCGAGTGCGTTCTCCTTCAGCCCGGCGGAGGGCGAGGCGCCCGCGCCCGTCACCCTCAGCGCGAGCTACGAGGGCAGCGAGCCGCTCGCGTCCACGGCGGCGTGGTACTCGCAGCGCTCGGTGCGCAAGACGGTGGCGCTGACGAACTTCATCCTGGGTGCGCGGAAGGCCTGCGAGCATTCGAGGAAGGGCGAGAGGGCCCAGGCCCGCGAGGTGGCGGACCGGACGGCGGCCCTGCTGAGGGCGGAAGCGGAGGCGCTGGACGACGCGCCCCTGCGAGCCGAGGCGGAGCTCGCGGGCAAGCTCGCCGCGTTGATGGTGCCCTGACGCCTACGGGGAGGCCGCCTCGGCTTCCACGAAGGTGAGCACCTGCTTGAAGGGCACCTCCGACAGCAGGCCGAACAGCTTGTGTTTGGTGAGTTTGGCGCGGGTGGCGCTCGGGGAGTTGATGCCACAGAGGAACCTCGCCACCTGACGGGCCGAGGTGAGGGCCTCGTGGCGCTCGGCGCGCAGTTGCTTCAGCTTCGCGGCTTCGCTGGCTCCCGGTGCCTTGACGGCCGGGGGCGGCAGTTTGCCGGGTCGCTCGCCCGCGCACCAACCACAGTGCCCGCAGCCGGCCTCCAGGTCTTCGCCGAAGTAGGTCAGCAGGAAGCGGGTGCGGCAGCCTTCATGGTCGGCGAAGTCGAGGACCTGCCGCAGCCGCCGGACGTCCCGGACCTCGCGCTCGCTGAAGCGGCCCACCATGTCCTGGGTGAGCGCGGCGACGTCGAAGCCGGTGCGCTTGAGCCGGTAACCCTGGCGCACGCCCGTGACCTGGAGCTTCAGGGCCTCCTGCTCCTCGAGGTAGTTGAGGGCGGCGATGATGCGCTGGCGCGGCTCGCCCAGCTTCCGGGAGATGTCGTCGAGCTTCAGCCGCGACCAGGTCTTCATGGGCTCGGCGAGGGCGAACACACGCCGGAGGAAATCGGCACGAGCGGCGTCGAAGCCGGCGAAGACCTCCGCGAGTGGGCGCAGGGCCTGGAACTTGTACTCGGAATAGAAGGGACCGGTGGATTCGAGCAGGCCGTCCAACTCGAGGTAGGTGAGCATCGTCTCGATGACGAGCGGACGGACATCGTGTTCTCCGGAGAGCTCGTGGAGGGAGAGGTCGAAGGTCTCTCCCTGTCCGAGCACGTGCCGCAGCACCCCGGCCACGGCCTGGGGGGTGGGTGTGTCGCCGTAGGTGAAGTTCTCCAGCACGGTGATGTCTTCCATGGCGGCGAGCAGCTCGCAGACGGAGGGTTGGCCGTCGCGGCCCGCGCGGCCGATCTCCTGGGCGTAGTTCTCCAGGCTCTTGGGCAGGTTGCAGTGGTAGACGGCGCGGATGTCGCTCTTGTCGATGCCCATGCCGAAGGCAATGGTGGCGACCACCACGGCGTCGTGCGAGCCCATGAACCAATCCTGCACCTGGTGGCGCACCTCGGGCTCCATGCCCGCGTGGTACGCCTTGGCGGGGAAGCCGTTCCTGGAGAGGAACGCGGCCGTCTCCTCGGCCATGCGCTGCAGCGTGACGTAGACGATCGTCGGGCCCTGAGGGCGGGAGCGCAGGCGCGACAGCAACAACTCCCGGCGCTCGTCGCCACCGGAGGTGGGGGTGACATGCAACGAGAGATTGGGCCGGTGGAAACCGGTCTGGATGACATCCCCGGTGGCGATGTCGAACGCGGAAGCGATGTCCCGGGCGACGGAAGGCGTGGCGGTGGCGGTCAGTGCCAGCACCCGCTCCACCCCGAGCGTCTTCGCGAGTGAGGCGAGCTTCATGTAGTCGGGCCGGAAGTTGTGGCCCCACTCGCTGATGCAGTGGGCCTCGTCCACCGCGAGCATCGAGATGCGCAGGCGGCGGAGTGTCTGGAGGAAGCGCTCATTGGCCAGACGCTCCGGCGCGACGTAGAGCAGCTTGAGCGTTCCGGCCCGCAGGTCGGAATAGAGCTGGCGGATCTCCTCGGGCCCGAGCGTCGAGTCGAGCC
Organism: Archangium sp.; assembly: GCA_035645295.1. Classification (GTDB taxonomy): domain Bacteria; phylum Myxococcota; class Myxococcia; order Myxococcales; family Myxococcaceae; genus Archangium. Next base: position 53,530 of record DASQMW010000221.1, on the reverse strand, counting down.
GGGCGGCGGGGATGCCACGGCTGGTGAGGAAGTCGATCTGGTCCTTCATCAGCGCGATGAGGGGGGAGATGACGAGGGTGACACCCTCCAGCATGAGCGCGGGGAGCTGGTAGCAGAGGCTCTTGCCGGCACCGGTGGGGAAGATGGCGAGAACGGACCTGGAGTCCAACAGCCGGGAGACGACGGCCTCCTGGCCCTCGCGGAAGCCGGGGAAGCCGAAGACGGAGCGGAGCACATCGGGGGCGGAGGTCGTCACGGGGGCACCTTCCACCATGAACAGGGGTGGGGCAACGGGGACTTCCCTGGTCCGCCGCGTGAAGAACCCTTCGCGTGAAGAACCCTTCGCGTGAAGAACCCTCCGCGTGAAGAACCCTCCGCGTGAAGAACCCCTCTCCCCTCGGGAGCGGGACGGGGTGAGGGTGTCGGGTGCCCCGGGTTGCTACTTTTCAGTGGTCCCGGAGCCCACGGGCCAGGGTGTGGTCCACGTGCGGATGCGGAACAGGCCGTCCGGGCCAGGAAGGTGGGCAGCCACGAGGGCCACCTCACCGTTCACGGCGGAGGAGAGAGCCGTGTTCCAGCTGAATCCGTCCCCCATGAGCCGGGTGCGCACGGGAGCATCGGAATAGCGCTCCCAGGAGCTGAACATGAGCTGGCTCTGTTCGTTGACCCAGAAGAGGGCGCGCTCGGAGCCACGCGCCAGGGGTTCATCGAGCAGCTCGAGCCCCATGGGACCATCGAGCACCCTTCCGAACGTGTCACAACGCTGCTGGAGGGTGGCGATCCGCAGGCGGCACAGCGAGGCGTTTCCCTTCACGATGCGGATCCACTCCGCGCTCGTGTTGTCGCTCACGATTCCGGCGGTCGTCCCATGGCCCAGGAAAATGACTCGAAGGACGGTCTGCTCCGTGTCGGCGGACATGCCCTTGGGCCTGGGCCATCGGTTGACGGTCCGCACGGGGGTGGGGAGCTCGGATGTCGGGATGACCTTTTTCCCGGCGGAGGGCTTTCCATCGAGCCCATGCGGTTGGGCGTAGGCGCGGTCCTCGATCGACGAGCGGTACGTCACGGTGAAGCCGTGGTCCGTGCGGGTGACGACGGGGTAGACATCTCCGGGAGGCGTCTGGTGCGAGTGGGCGGCGGTACCAGCCATCCAGGCGGCGAGCAGGGCGCCGCGCGTCAGGGAAACGAGCTTTCCAGTCATCCGCGCACCCAGGCTTTCTCGCTCATTCGCATGCTCCATCAGGAAAGGTGTCACTCGCGAGTCACCGCCGGGGCAGCATGGCCCGGAGCCGAGCCTCACTGGAAGACGGAGAGGGCCGTTTCGTAGGTGCCCAGGTGGGCCTCCAGGGTCGCGGTGATGGGCTTCGCGTAGCCGCCCCCGAGGGTGAGCACGAGGGGCAGACCGCGGTGCCACGCGGCCTCGAGCACCAGCCGGTCGCGCTCCCTCATGCCGGCGTGGGTGAGGGAGAGCCGGCCGAGAGCGTCCTCGGCGAGCGGATCCACACCGGCCTGGTAGAAGAGGAGGTCGGCGCCAGCGGCCTCGAGCACCTCGGGCAGGTGCGTGGCGAGCACGTCGAGGTAGGCGCGGTCATCCACACCATCGGGCAGCCCCACGTCGCGGCTGGAGCGCTGCTTGCGGAAGGGGAAGTTGTGCTCGCCGTGGATGGAGAAGGTGAAGACGGAGTCATCGCCCTCGAAGACGGCGGCGGTGCCGTTGCCCTGGTGGACGTCGAGGTCCACCACGACGGCGCGCTGGATGCGGCGCTCGGCCTGGAGGACGCGGATGGCGACGGCGATGTCGTTGAAGACGCAGTAGCCCTCGCTATGGTCGGGGAAGGCGTGGTGGGTGCCGCCGGCGAGGTTGCCGGAGATACCGTCCTCGAGGGCGGCGCGGGCGGCGCTCACGGTTCCGCCCACGGAGGCGCGCGAGCGCAGGAGCAGAGCCTCGGACCAGGGGAAGCCCAGCCGGCGGATTTCGGCCTCGGAGAGGGTGCCCGTCCAGAGGGCGTCGAGGTAGCGCGGGGTGTGGACGCGCTCGAGATCCTCGCGCGAGATGGGCTCGGAGGCCCGGAGCCGGCTGGGGGCGAGGACGCCGCGCTCCAGGAGGAGCTCGCGCAGCAGCCGGTACTTCTCCATGGGGAAGCGGTGGCCGGGAGGGAGCGGGACGACGAACTGATCGCAGTGGAAGACGCGCACGGGTGGACACAGGCGTAGCGCCTGGGCGGAGCGGGTGCAACCCGAGGCGTTAGACCCGGCGGGCGGCTCGTCCGTTACACCAGCGAGCGCGCGCTGGAATTTCGACCCGGATTACCTCTCCCCGGAGCCCTGCCATGACCCTGAAGTCCTTTTCGCGCCCCGTGTTCGGGGCCGCGCTGGCCCTCGTTGCGTTCACGTCCTCCCTGGCCCTCGCCGAGGCCCCCCAGAAGCCGGCCCAGCCGCCCCTGGCCCAGGGAGCGCCGGTTTCCCAGCAGCCGCCGTCCCAGCAGCAGCAGGCGCGGCCGAGGATCGACGTGGTCTTCGTGCTGGACACGACGGGCTCGATGTCGGGGCTGATCGAGGGGGCCAAGCAGAAGATCTTCTCGATCGCGTCGCGGATCGCGCAGGGCAAGCCGACGCCGCAGGTGAGGGTGGGGCTGGTGGCGTACCGGGACGTGGGCGACGCCTACGTGACGAAGCGGTACGAGTTGACGGAGGACCTGGACGGCCTCTTCACGCACCTGCGGGCGCTGCAGGCGGACGGAGGCGGTGACACGCCGGAGCACGTGGGCCGGGGGCTGGGCGAGGCGGTGTCGAAGCTGTCGTGGGACTCGAACCGGGAGACGATGAAGCTGATCTTCCTGGTGGGGGACGCGCCGCCGGCGCAGCGCAACGACGACTGGAACTTCAATCATTGGGTGAAGCGGGCGGCGGAGAAGCACATCATCGTGAACACGGTGCGGTGCGGAGGGGACGCGGAGACGGAGACGCACTGGAAGCTGGCGGCGAAGACGACGGATGGGCGGTACGAGTCCCTGGACCAGTCGGGCGGGATGGTGGCGGTGGCGACGCCGTATGACGCGGAGCTGGCGAAGGTGAACGCGGAGCTGGCGAGCAAGACGCTGTACGCGGGGAAGAAGGAGGCGCAGGCGGCGAACCGGGCGCGTGCGGAGCAGATGGCGGGGCTGGCGCCGGAGGCGGCGGCCGAGCGCATCCAGTTCCTGAAGACGACGCGTGGAGCGGGGAGGGCGCCGAGCGCACCGGCCCCGAGCAGCGCGCCGGTGGTGGTGGGGGGGGCGGTGGACCTGGCGGCGCAGCCGGAGGCGCTGGCGAGCGTGAAGGCCGAGGAGCTGCCGCGGGAGTTGCAGGGGCTGGACGCGGCGGCGAGGGACGCGAAGGTGAAGCAGCTGGCGGGGGAGCGGAAGGCGCTGGAGGAGAAGGCGGCGAAGCTGGCGGCGGAGCGGGACACCTGGAGGATGAAGAACGTGGCGGACAAGGATGACTCCTTCGACGCCAACGTGATGAAGGGCGTGAAGGAGAAGGCGGCGAAGCACGGCCTGACCTACTGAGCGCCCCAATCACCCAGTGCCCCAATCACCCAGTGCCCCAATCACCCCCAACAACCCCTCTCCCTTCGGGAGAGGGACGGGGTGAGGGTATCTGGAGCACTCGGGTTGTGACGTGGGCTGGGTGCGCTGACTACGGCCAGCGCACGCTCCCACCGGCGGCCATGGCCGAGCCGACGAACGGAGTCACCGTCTTGTAACCCGGCGGGGGAGGGATGGCGGTGGTGCTGGCCACGCCGAGCTGGGTGATGCCGTGGGGAAGCAGGCGCTCCAGGTTCCAACTCCTGCCCTGGAAGTGGAACGGGGTGCTCGAGCGCAGGGCGGCCGAGAACAGATTGGTGCCGAGCGGACCGACTGCGGTGCCCACCACGGAGGACAGGCGCTGGAAGGTAGCGATGGGCTCGCCACGGGAGAACGTCTCCGGGCGGGAGAAGTCACCACAGGGGTCGCGGTTGAGGTACAGCGTGAAGCTGCCCGTGGAATCGAGCGAGACCGAAAGGTCCCCATTCTGGAACTTCCGGGCGGTGAAGGGCTCGGCGCGGAAGGTGAAGAAGGCCGAGCCTTCACCGGGAGGGCCATTGAAGAGGGGCTCGATGCCACCGAGGTAGGCGAAGTAGCCCAGGTCCTGAAGGGAACCATCCTGGGCTTCGTAGAAGCGCCCGATGGCGTACCAGACGACACCCGCGATGGGATGCAGGTCCATGGCCGTACCTCCGTGACTCACGCGTGGGCGCGCAGGAACTCCACGAGGGGAGGATTGATGGCGTCGGGGTGGGTGAGGTTGGCGGCATGCCCGGCGCCGGGGACGAGGACGAGGCGCTTGCTGCCGGGGAGGGTCCGGTGGAGGTACTGGCCCTCGGAGGGGGGGATGCCGGTGTCATCGGTGCCGTGGAACACGATGGCGGGGCAGCGGATGTCACCGAGCCGGGGCTGGATGTCGTCGCGGTCGATGAGGTTGTTCATGGCGGCGACGAAGTGGTCCTTGGGAGTCTGGCGCCATCGGTCGAGCCAGGGGGAGTAGAAGCGAGAGTCGCCGATGATGCCGCCAGCGAGGCTCTGAATGATGTTCTCGGTGGCGCCCGGGGTGCCCCACAGGTCGCGCACCTGACGGTAGCCGGCGCGGACTTCGGGCTCGTCGATGGTGCCGCGGGTGCTCATGAGGACGAGGGCGCGGACGCGCTCGGGGTAGCGGAGGGCGACGCGGAGGGCGCAGTAGCCGCCTTGGGACATGCCGCCGACGACGGCCCGCTGGATGCCGAGGTGGTCGAGCAGGGCGATGCAGTCGGCGGCGGAGTCGTAGAGGTCGAAGGGCTTGCCGTCCCAGCGGGTGCGGCCGAAGCCACGGGCGTCCCAGCGGATGACGCGGAACGCGGGGGCGAGCGCCTGGACCTGCGCGTCGAACATGCGGCTGTCCATGAGGAAGCCGTGAGCGAGGATGAGGGCGGGACCGGAGCCGCCGGAGTCCTCGAAGTGGATGCCTTGGTGGTGGAGCTCGGCGATGGGCATGGGGGATTTTCTAGCACGCGAGGCTCAATCCTCGTCGCCGGCATCCATCAACTCACGGAGGTAGCGCTCTCGATGGAGGAGGAAATCGCGAGTCAGGCGGTAGTGCTCGGTGTCCTCGTAGGCGATGGGGGCCAGACCCTGCTTGGACAACCAGTAGATGCGCGCATCCGGGTAGGCCAGGAGGATGGGGGAGTGCGTGGCGATGATGAGTTGCGAGGATTTGCGGCGTGCCAGATCGTCGATGTGGCGCAGCAGGGTGAGCTGGTGCTGCGGTGACAGGGCGGCCTCGGGCTCGTCGAGGATGTAGAGACCGTTGGCCCAGAAGCGGCTGCGCACGAGCATCAGGAACGACTCGCCGTGAGACTGTTCGTGGGGCGAGGTGCCTCCGTAGGCGTCCTGGAGGATGTCTGGCATCTGCTCCAGGACGGTGCCCACGTTGAAATAACTTTCCGCGCGAAGGAAGAAGCCGGTGCGAGGACGGCGGTAGCCTCGGACGAGCCGGAGGAACCGATGCAGCTCGGATTCGGAGCTGCGGGTGGCGAAGTTGAAGCTCCGCGTGCCTCCTTCTGGGTTGAACCCCGCGGCTGCGGCGATGGCTTCGAGCAAGGTGGACTTCCCGCTGCCGTTCTCCCCGGCGAAGAAGGTGACACGCGGGTGCAGCTCCAGTCCTTCCAGCTCGCGCACCACGGGCAGGTTGAAGGGATAGCGGTTGAAGTCCGGTACCTGCTCGCGCAGGAGCGTCACCGTACGGATGAAGGTCGGGTCCATGGTCCTCGCGGGTGCGTCGCGGTCGAGGATACACGAGCCGGATTGTCGGGAGCGGGTGCCCGAAGTAGCGTCGGAAGGCATGAAGAGCTGGATGGTGCCGCTTCTGGCCTTGCTGTGCGCATGCGTGGGGGGTCCGTCCTCGCCGGTGTATGGCGCGGGACCCTCCAGGGGGCGGTTGGAGCAGAGCATGGACTCGGCTTCGAGCGCCTGCCGGCAGAACCCGGCGTACTGCAGCGCCGTGGCTGGCGAGGAGACGGTACTTCCCATTCCCGTGAGTAAGACTCCCCTGCCTCTTCCTCCGGAATCAGCGGCACCTACAAAGGACAAGGCCTCTGAAGGGTCGAAGGACAAGACGACGGATCTGTCCTGGCAGGAGTTCAAGAAGATTTGCTACGAGAAGTACACGGGTTGCCTGGATACTGCGGTGCAAAACATTGACGGCCCCTTGTACAAGCACAGTCAATGTGTGGCCTGTAGAGATGTCTGCATGCAGAACAAGGGGGCCTGGCCCTCCGAAGCCAATGGAAAGCCCTGCCCATGAGCCAGGAGCGCGACGAAGAGGCATTCCATCGGCGGTGGATGGAAGGGGCAAGGGCGATCGCTGAGCTCTACGTATCGCTGCAGGATGCTCCGTTCGAGAAATATGAACGGGAGTTCCTATCCTTACAGCGACGCTTGCTCGCTCAGGACAAGACGGACTGGGAGCGGCTGGAGACGCGCCGCCGTATTGCCGAAGAGATTCTTCTGGGTGCATGGGGGCCTGACTCGTCCTGGAAGGACTTCGGCCGCGCGCTTCGTCGTATCCAGAGACTCGGTTATACGAATGTCGAGCGGCGAGTCCATGTGGCCATCCTCTTCGCACGGTGGGCAAAATTCCATTCGGAGCACCTGCCCGCGGCGCGGCGCATGCTGGAGCTGGCCGAGCGCCACTTCAAATCCGTCTCGCCAGAACACACCCAGTACAAGGATATGAAGGGCAGTCTGGAGTTGATCCGGCAAGAGAAGGAGTTCAGCCCGAAGCCATCCACGCCCCCGGAGCAAGGCTCTTGACTGGTGGTGCTCACTCCCGCGTCACCGCGCGCAGCACGATCTCCCTCCGCTGCCCGAGCAGCCGCAGGGCCAGGGGGAGCAGCGCGCGGTACATGAGGACGTTCACCGTGGCGCACAGGGCGATCATCGCCAGCGTCTGCCCACCGGGGCCGCTCTTTCCGGCGAACCGCAGGGCCCAGACGAAAGGGGCACAGCCGACGCTCGCCGCGACGATGCCGAGCATGGAGGCGGTGAGGGGCAGCTTGTCCCGGCGCTTGAGGCTCGCGTGGAACTTCACCGGGAAGTACAGGGACAGGAAGTTGCCGGCCGCGAGCAGCACGGGGACGACGGCCAGCACAGCCGCCATGGCGCACAGGAAGTCCAGCGCCGAGCCCCTGCCGAAGTACACCCGGTAGAACAGGCCCACCAACAGGGCCATGCCTCCGGCCGCCACACCCTGCACCACGTTCTTCGCCCGCAGCACGTCCCCCAGCTCCACGGGGGCGGCGATGAGCATGGCCAGCCCGTGCCCGTCATAGGCGAACGTGTTCTGCGAGAACGTGGATGCCATCACCACCGCGCCGTAGATGCACAGGCCACCCATCAACCAGGCATCCGCGCTCGCGCCCAGCAGGTATTCGAAGAGGGCCCGGCTCGAGGTCAGCTTCAGCAGGATGGCCAGCACGAAGGGCACGGACGCCAGCAGCCGGGCGCGCGGGTTGCGCCACAAGTCCAACGCCTCGCGCGCCAGCAGCGTGGTGTACGTGGTGCGCGTCCGGGCGAACGGATCCTTGTCCCCGGACTCCTTCACGGACGGACCGGCGCGGCCCACGTTGCGGTGGAAGCGCAGCAGCAGCGCGTAGGCGAGCCCCAGCCCCAGCAGGGCGAAGAAGACCATGCCCACGCCATCCACCAGGGCGTTGCGCCGGTACCCATAGGTGAGTTCCAGCAGCGCGTCCCCGAAGAAGCCCGAGGGCACCCGGCCCAGGGCAATCGTCGCGTCGACGATGAGGGCCATGTCCAGCTTCTCCACGCCCCCCTCGCCCACGGCCGTGAGCCACGAGGTGTCGATGGGGGGAATGAGGGACGCGCCCACGAGGAACACCACGAAGCCGCCGCCGATGAGCTGGGCGCTGTGCTTCTCGCGCAGCACGTTGAGCACCAGGTGCAGGCCCACCCGGCTCCAGGCCGCGTTGAGCAGCGCGAACAGCACGTAGAGCAGCACCGCGAACCACTGCAGGCGCACCGGGTGCACCGAGGCGAAGCCGAGCGCCGCTCCCGTCAGCGGCGCGTAGAAAACGAGCGCGCGGGGCTCGAAGAGGCTCGCCACCGTGGAGGCGATGAGCAACCGGAAGGGCGAGATGGGGAAGGGCGCGTAACGGCTCAACTCCGAGTGGTCATCCACGCCCGCGCTCATCAGCGGCCACGTCACCCACACCGCCGACGTGACGAAGCACAGCAGGTTGAGGATGAAGAAGGGCCAGACGTCGCTCTCGGCGATGGGCCGCAGGCGCATCAGCCCGTAGAACGTCACGCCCAGGCCCCAGGCCGGCGCGCTCGAGAGCAGGAAGGCGGCCACCGCCATGAACCGGCTCTTGCCCGGCCCGTGGTTGAGCCCGATGTCCAGGCGCAGGCCCCACAACAGCCACAGGTGCCGGAAGAAGCCCGGCGCGGCCACCCGGTTCACGCGGACCCCCGGCGCAGCGGTACCACCTCGGCGGGCGGCCCGTCCCCGTAGAAGGACAGCTTCGCGTTGCGCGCGGCCGGCACGGAGATGAGCTTCTCGAAGACGGCCTCCAGCGACGGCGCGTCATAGCGCTGCATCAACTCCTGCACTGTGCCCTGATCCAACATCTTCCCGCCGCGGATGACACCCGCGTGCGTGGCCAGCCGCTCGGCGATCTCCAGCACGTGCGTGGTGAGCAGCAGCGTCACGCCCCGCCGGCTCAGCTCGCGCAGCAGCTCGCGGATCACACCCGCGGCCAGCACGTCGATGCCCTCGAAGGGCTCGTCCAGCAGCACCAGCTCCGGCGCGTGGATGAGCGCCGCGGCGATGGCCAGCCGCCGCCGCATGCCCTTGGAGTACTCGGCCACCAGCGCGCCCGCCTTGTACGTCAGCTCCGTGAGCTCGAGCAGCTCGGCGGCCCGCGCCGCCGCCTCGTCCCCGCTCAGCCCGTACATCCGCCCGCAGAAGGTGAGGTACTGCCGGCCGGTGAGCCGCTCGAAGAGGCTCAGCTCCTCGGGCACCACGCCGATGTGGCGTTTGACCTCCAGCGGCCGGGCCACCGCGTCCACTCCCAGCAGGGAGATGCGGCCGGCGTCCGGCGCGTACACGCCCGTCAGCAGCGCGATGGTGGTGGACTTGCCCGCTCCGTTGGGGCCGAGGAAGGCGTAGAAGGAGCCGCGGGGGATGGTCAGCTCCATCCCGTTGAGCGCGGTGAATTCGCCGAAGCGCTTCACGAGCCCATGGGCATCGACGGCCAGGTCAGTGGGGGGGGGGACATGCGCGGGCCGGATCAGAGCCGACTCCGCCGCCCTCCCACAATCCCCCCGATGTCCGAGGCCCGGCGGAACCCGGTCTGGCACCTGGGAGGTGGCGTGGGAGAAGCCGTGCTGCTCAGTGCACCATGGCCACTTCGGGCGGGCCGATGATGCGCTGTACCGTCATCCGCACCTTGTCCAGGTCCACCGGCTTGGAGATGTAGCCGGCGGCGCCCACCAGCTCCGCCTCCCACTCGAAGCCGTAGCCCGAGATGATGATGATCGGCAGCCCGCGCGCCCGCGGCATCTTCTTGAGGGCGTCCAGCAGGCCCCAGCCGCTCATCACCGGCATGCGCAAGTCCAGCAGCACCGCCTGGGGAATCTCTCCCTCCAGGGTGTCGAGGGCCTCTCGGCCGTTGCCGGCCTGCTCCGTGCGGTAGCCCATCTCCTCTAGGGCATCGCAGATGAGCGTGCGGTGGCTCGCGTCGTCGTCGACGACCAGGATGTAGGACATGGCGGGGCCTCGATGCTTATTCCGGCAGGGAAGGCAGATTCTATGGGGGGCAAGATGCGAATGGCCTCCCGGTTCCGGAAGGGGTCTGCCCGGTTTTCAACATCCCTCGAAAAGTTGGAGGGCATTCCCCCCCAGGATGCCTGCCTCCGCCTCGTCCCCGAGCTTGAGGGCCAACAACTGTTTGAGCTCGCGGTCCCAGGCGTACGGCAGGTTGGGAAAGTCCGTGCCGTAGAGAATGCGCTCGGGGCGGACTTCCAGCAAGCGGCGAGGCACCGGAAAGGGGAAATAACCGGCCACCACCATGGTGGTGTCCAACCAGAGGTTGTCGTGGCGCTCCAGGAGCCGCTCGTACGCGTCGAACTCGTCGGCGCCCAGGTGGGGGATGCACAGCTTGAGGCCCGGGTGGTCCTTCAGCACCCGCTCCACGCGCTCGGCCGAGCAGAGGGCGTGTACATCGCACTTGTACTGGGGGCTGGCGGGCTCGCGGCCCGCGTGCATCACCAGCGGCCGCCCGGCCCGGGCACAGGCGGCATACACCTCGTGCAGCGCGGGCGCGTCCGGGGCGAAGCACTGCACGTGGCAGTGCAGCTTCACGCCCTTGAGGCCCGCGGCGAAGGCCTCGGCGAGAATGTCCGCCGCGCCCTCTTCGCCCGGCAGCACGGTGGCCAGCCCCAACACGCGCGGCTCGGCCCGGGCCACCTCGGCGACGTAGGAGTTGAGGAAGCGCGCCATGCCCGGCTTGTGCGCGTAGTGCAGCGCCACCACCCGGTGCACCCCGCGCGACAGCAGGAAGGACACCACCTGGGGCGTGTGCAGCTTGTAGCGGATGGGCCAGCCGTACTGGTCGAACCAGCGCCAGATGGCCTCGAAGACGCCGTCCGGGAAGAGGTGGACGTGGGCATCCACCACGGGGGGCAGCCCATCGGGCAGCCGGGGTCCCTCCTCGTCCTCCAGGGCTGGCAGGGGCAGTGGCGAGCTTCCAGACGCCAGCCAGCCGGCGGCGGCGCCCAGGCAGGCCGGGGACTCGTCCGAGGGGTTCATGCGTGGCGGAGACCTACTCCTTCTTGCGCTCCGCGTCCCCCGGCTGCTGCTGCTTGTCCAGCCGCTGCAGGTAGGCGTTGTTCGAGTAGCCGGCGCGCTCCAGCCGCTGCGTCTCGATGAGATCGGCGACCTTGGTGCACACCTGGCTGAGCAGACGGAGCGACTCGGCCAGAATCTTCTCGGCCTGGTCCTGCGCGTCCGCGCGCTTGATGACGGTCCGGTCGCGGCGGAACAACTGGGTCAACTTCATCCCAAACAATCTAAGGGAAGGCGTGCCCTCTTGCCACCGGACTGACGGGTACCGCGCCGGTGCTGTTCGCCACTCGCGGCTCCCTCCAGGGCGGGCCGGGCTGATCCTCTTCCGCGCAAGTGTTGGCCTGTTGACGCATCCGGACAACGCGGAGCGGTAGGAATCAACAACTTAACCGCCCAGCAAATTTACAAGCCGGACTCCGCTCGGCTGGAGAGGCAGGCCGCTCCGAGGGAAAGCGTCGGGTAAACGACCATTATCAGGGGCCTTTCACGAATTTTCAGCAGGGGGGGTGACGCGCCGAAAATTTGTGCTTACAGTGCAGCCATTCACTTCCCGACTTCCTGTCGAGATGGTCGAAAGGGGGAACTGCGCATGGCTTACGATGGCGAGCTTGTGAAGATGGCGAACGGGCGCTGGGCGCGGTTCCAGCGCTGCCAGGTGTACCGCCCCGGCGTCGAGGACGCGGGCGAGACGATGATGTTGATCGCTGTGGAGCTGGACGAGCGCTACCAGTTGTTGCTGGACGAAGTGGCGGACTCGCTGGCGCAGTACCGGCATCGGGGCATCCCGGTGCAGGCCAGGCTGGACGAGGCGCAGCGGCTGACGCTGCACCCGGAGTCGGACTCCAGCGCGCTTCACTAACGAGGCCGGTAGAAGCGCGCGGCGTTGTCAAAAGCCACGCGCTTCACCACTCGTTCCGACAGCTTCGCCTTGGCCAGCAGGTTGGCCACGCGCGCGAGTCCGAGGATGTCGCCGGCGCCATCGCCGGCATCCGAATTGAGCACCAGCCGTTCGCTGCCAAGCCGGCGCACCAGCGCCACGGCACGCTCGGCCTTGAGTGCTTCGGGGTGCAGCGTCAGCCCCGCCCAATGCCCACAGCCGAGGATGTTGCGCACGGTGCGGCCGTTGGCGTGGTCCACCAGCACTCGCGAGGGCCGCACGCCGGACTCCTGGAGCAGGGTGAGGATGCGCCGGGTGTGGCGCTCCTTGTCGAGCACCGGGGTGTGCACCAGCACCTTCAGCTTGAGCTGGCGCGCGAGCGTGAGCTGCTCGAGGAAGGCCTCCTCCTCCTCGATGCCGCCCGAGTGCAGCCCCGTCTCGCCCAGGGCCACCACGCGTCCGCCCCGGAAGTAGTCGGGGAGGCTCGCGAGCACCTCGGACAGGCCGCGGCGGGGGATGCAGCGCGGGTGCACCCCCAGCGCGGCCCAGGCGCGGATGCCCAGCCGCTCCAGGCGGGGGAGTTGCTTCAGCACCAGGTCGTCGAAGTGCTTGCGCAGGGCCTTGGGGGTCGGCTCGGGCAGGTGGTGGGCGACCACCAGCGCCCGCTCCACCCCGAAGAAGCGCATGGACTCCAGGTCCTGGTCATTGAGGGCCTCCGGGTGGAGGTGCGCGTCGAAGAGTTGGAGGAGGGTGGTGGCCACGGTGTGCTCTGTCCTGTCTGTCAGTCCTGGCCGAGGGCGGCGCCCTCGTTGCGGGGATCGCTCGCCGCGTAGCGCAGGTTCGTCTTCGGATCGCAGTAGACGGCCTCCGCGTCGCCCCAGGCCTCCTGCTTGCGAATCTTGTGACCCTTGGCCTCCAGCGCCACCTGGGTGGCGGCCTCCAGACCAAAGCGGTCCACCCACAGCTCATCCGGCAGGTACTGGTGGTGCAGCCTGCCCTGTCCCACCGCGCGCACCACGTCCATCTTGTGGTCCACGATGTGGGAGATGACCTGGATGACGGTGGTGGGGATGGTGGAGCCGCCCGGGCTGCCCACCGCCAGCATCACCTTCTTGGGGTCCTCCTTGGAGAAGACGAGGGTGGGGGACATGGAGGACAGGGGCACCTTGCCCGGGGCGATGGCGTTGGCCTCGCCCGTCACCAGCCCGTAGGCGTTGGGCACGCCGGGCAGCGCGGCGAAGTCGTCCATCTCGTCGTTGAGGAGGATGCCGGTGCCCTTGGCCACCACGCACGAGCCGAAGGCGTAGTTCACCGTGGTGGTGAGGGCCACCGCGTTGCCGTCCTTGTCGATGACGGAGATGTGCGTGGTGTTCTTCTTCTCCGGCGCGCTGGAGGGGTCGTACCAGGTGCCGTCCGGCTTCTTCAGGGTGGAGCCGCTGGCGCCCTCCACCGGGGGCAGCAGCGAGGCGCTCGGCGTGGCCTTCTTCGGATCGATGCTGCCCGCGAGGTCCGCGAGGTAGCCGGAGGAGGTGAGGCTCTCCATGGGAATCTTCACGAAGGCCGGGTCCCCCAGGTACTTCACCCGGTCCACGTACACGCGGCGCACCGCCTCGGTGTAGAGGTGGAGCGTCTCCGGCTCGCGGAAGTCCAGGCCCTGGGGGCGCAGCCGCTCCAGCGCGCCGAGCACCTGCACCACCGCCAGCCCGCCCGCGCTCGGGGGCGGCATGGTGAGGATGCGGTGGCCGCGGTAGCTGCCCTCCAGCGGTGCATGGGCGCGCGTCTTGTAGGCTTTCAGGTCCTCGAGCGACAGCGTGCCGCCACCCGCCTTCACCGTGTCCACCATCGCCTGGGCCAGGGGGCCCGAGTAGAAGGCCTTGGAGCCGCTCTTCGCGAGCGTCTGGAGCGTCCGGGCCAGCTCCGGCTGCTTGACGAGGTGGCCGATGGGCGGCACGTCCAGCTCGCCCTTCTCGTTCTTCGTGAGGAAGAGGCGCGAGGCCTCCGGGTCCTGCCGCAGGCAGTCGCGCCGCAGGGTGGCCATCCCCTGGTACTTGGGCGACACCCAGAAGCCGTTGCGCGCGGCGTCGATGGCCGGCTGCAGCACCACCGCGCGCGGCAGCTTGCCGTGCTTCTCCAGCAGCTCCAGGTAGCCGGCCACCGCGCCAGGCACCGCCACGCTCGTCGCACCGTCCGTGGACAGCCCTGGCACCACCTGTCCGTTCTTCAGGTACATGTCGCGCGTGGCCGCCTTGGGGGCCACCTCGCGGAAGTCCAGCACCTGCGTCCCGCCCGTCTTCGCGTCATGCACCAGCGCGAAGCCACCGCCGCCAATGCCCGAGTGGTACGGCCCCACCACCGCCAGGGTGAAGGCCGCCGCCACCGCCGCGTCCACCGAGTTGCCGCCCTTCTCCAGCATCCGCAGCGCGGCCTCGCTCGCCATCGGGTGCGCCGTGGCCACCACTCCGCCCCGGTAGGGCCGCGCCGCCCACGCGGGCCACGCCATGACCAGTGCCATTAGTGCTACTGCCCACCTGTTTTGGTGAGTCCGCATCTTTACCGTCTCCACGTGAAAAGCCTCCGTCCGGGCCCTCAACAGGCGCTTCCGCGAGTGCGCGTTCTGGAGTATCCCCGGCCGCCACTGGGACTCGCCAACAAACGTTTCAACATCGAGAAGTGTCCGGCTGACACCAGCATGCCCGGCCTGGAGTTTGACCGGGGCACAGGGGAGGGCATCCTGTGCAGGACGGTTCGTCGCGCCGGGGGAAACATGAACGCCAACCTGACGACATTGAAGCTGACGTCGACCCCGCCGGATGCCACGGTGACGACGGTCTTCCTCAAACCGACGTTCGGTATCACCGTGCAGAGCAACACGCTGTCTGTTTCCGTGAAGGCGCGTCCGGAGGGCATCCGCCCCACTCGCCCACCTGCTCGCGGTTGACGGGGCGCTTTCGCATCCCTAGTAATCGCCGCCTATGACAGCTCCTCTGGCGGCGGTGGTGTTGTGCGCGGGCAAGGGCACGCGGATGAAGTCGGAGAAGGCCAAGGTCCTCCACCCCATCCTCGGCAAGCCCATCTGTGCCTATCCCCTCATGCGAGCGCTGGAACTGGGCGCCTCCCCCGTGGTGCCGGTGGTGGGACACCAGGCCGAGGAGGTGGAGCGCTCCATCCGCGCCCATTTCCCCACCGCGCCCCTGCGCTTCGCGCTCCAGAAGGACCAGCGCGGCACGGCGGACGCGGTGCGCTCGGCGGAAAGCGCGCTCGAGGACTTCAACGGGCGCGTGCTCATCCTCTACGGGGACGTGCCGCTGGTGCGCCGCGAGACGCTCGAGGCGCTCTCCGCCGCGCATGACAAGAGCGGCGGCGTGCTCTCCCTGGTGTCCACCTCTCCGGCGGACCCCACCGGCTACGGCCGCGTCGTGCGCGAGATGGGCAAGGTGGTGCGCATCGTGGAGCACAAGGACGCCACCCCCGAGCAGCGCCAGGTGCGCGAGTGCAACGCCGGCATCTACCTGGTGGAGTCCTCCTTCCTCTGGAAGGCGCTGGCCAACATCCGCAGCACCAACGCGCAGGGGGAGTTCTACCTGACGGACCTGGTGGAGATGGCCGCGGCCCAGGGCCCGGTGGGCTCCATCGACGCCGAGTTCGGCGAAACGGCCGGGGTGAACGACCGGGTGGAGCTGGCCGCGCGCGCCAAGGAGCTCCAGGCGCGCATCAACACCTGGCACATGCGCAACGGCGTCACCCTGACGGACCCCGCCACCACCTACATCGAGGAGGGCGTGGCCATCGGCTCGGACACGGAGCTCGCCCCCATGGTGACGATCTCCGGCGCCACGGTGGTTGGCCGCAACGTCACCATCGGACAGGGCAGCGTCTTGCACGCTTCCTCGGTGGCCGACGGGACGACCATCAAGCCCTACACCGTGCTGGAGGAGGCGCGGGTGGGTGAGCGCTGCATCCTCGGCCCATTCTCCCGGTTGCGCCCCGGCACGGACCTCGCCGAGGAGGTGCACCTGGGCAACTTCGTGGAGACGAAGAAGGCCCGCCTCGGCCGCGGCTCCAAGGCCAACCACCTGGCCTACCTGGGCGACGCGAAGATCGGCTCCAAGGTCAACGTGGGCGCCGGCACCATCACCTGTAACTACGACGGGGTGAACAAGCACGTCACCGAGCTGGGGGATGGTGTCTTCATCGGCTCGGACACCCAGCTCGTGGCCCCTGTGAAAGTCGGGGACGGTGCGTATGTCGGTGCGGGCACCACGGTGACGAAAGATGTGCCCTCCGGGAGCCTCGCTGTGTCCCGCACGCCACAGGTCAACATGGAAGGCTGGGTGGAGAGGAAGAAGGCTCGAATGGCCAAGTCCGCGGAAGCAGGCCCTTCCAAGTCGGACAAGGCCTCCGCGGGGTAGTCGGCCCGCGTCTTGCTTGTCGTCAGGGTGACAGGTGTCGCCCGATGTGGGTGGAAATACCCCCCGGATTTGCCATCGGGGGGGCGGGCGTGAGAGAGGACGGACAACATGTGCGGCATTGTTGGGTATGTTGGGGATAAGGAGTCGGCTCCCATCCTGGTGTCCGGGCTGAAGAAGCTCGAGTACCGGGGGTATGACTCCGCTGGCGTGGCGGTGGTGAACCGCAACGTCCTGAACGTGGTGCGGGCCACGGGCAAGCTGAAGAACCTGGAGAACCGCGTCCAGACTGACGTGCCCCAGGGCACCATCGGCATCGGCCACACGCGCTGGGCGACGCATGGGCGTCCCTCGGACGAGAACGCCCACCCGCACACCTACGGTGATGTGGCGGTGGTGCACAACGGCATCATCGAGAACCACCTGGCCCTCAAGGAGGAGCTGCGTGCCAAGGGGCACCACTTCTCCTCCGAGACGGACTCCGAGGTCTTCGCCCACCTCATCTCCGATGAGCTCAAGAGCGGCCTGGACCTGCCCGCGGCGGTGCGCGCGGCGATCACCCACGTGAAGGGCACCTACGCCCTGGCGGTGGTGACGGCCAGCGACCCGAACCGGATCGTCTGCACCAAGGACTCCTCTCCCATGGTGCTCGGCCTGGGCCAGGGGCAGAACTTCGTGGCCAGCGACGTGCCGGCGCTGCTCGAGCACACGCGCGACTTCGTCTACATGGAGGAGGGTGACATGGCCGTCATCACCGCCTCCCACGTGGACATCTACAACCGCTCGGGCCACAAGGTGAACCGGCCCACCCGCCGCATCGACTGGACGCCGATGATGGCGGAGAAGGGCGGCCACAAGCACTTCATGCACAAGGAGATCATGGAGCAGCCTCGCGCGGTGGCGGACACGCTGCGCGGCCGCATGCTCCTCTCCGAGGGCGACGTGCACTTCGAGGGCTGGAACCTGAGCCCGGAGAAGGTGCGGGCGATCACCAAGGTGACCATCCTGGCGTGCGGCACCTCGTGGCACTCGGGCATCGCGGGCAAGGCGATGATCGAGTCCCTGGCGCGCATCCCGGTGGAGGTGGAGTTGGCCAGTGAGTTCCGCTACCGCGATCCCATCGTGGAGCCCTCGCACCTGGCCATCGCCATCAGCCAGTCGGGCGAGACGGCGGACACGCTGGCGGCCTTCAAGGAGGCCAAGGCGCGTGGTGCCACGTCGCTCGCGCTGTGCAACGTCATCGGCAGCGCCATGACGCGTGAGGCGGACATCACCATCCTCACCAACGCGGGCCCTGAGATTGGCGTGGCCTCCACCAAGGCCTTCACCACGCAGCTGGTGGGGCTCTACCTGCTGGCGGTGAAGCTCGGCCGCATGCGCGGCACGCTCAGCGTCAAGGCGGCGCAGGAGCACCTGACCGCCCTGACCGAGATCCCCAAGATGATCGAGGAGGTGCTCAAGTGCGAGACCTCGGTCAAGCGCGTGGCGCGTGAGTTCATGGGCGCCCAGGACTTCCTCTTCCTCGGCCGCGGCCCCATGCACCCGGTGGCGCTCGAGGGCGCGCTCAAGCTCAAGGAGATCTCCTACATCCACGCCGAGGGCTACGCCGGCGGCGAGATGAAGCACGGTCCCATCGCGCTCATCGACGAGAAGATGCCGGTGGTGGTGATCGCGCCCAAGCAGCCGCACGTCGCCTACGAGAAGATCATCGGCAACATCGAGGAGGTGCGGGCGCGCGGCGGCAAGGTCATCGCGATCATCGACGAGGATGACGCGCACGTGGCCTCGCTGGCGGATCACGTCATCCGCATCCCCGCCGCCAGCGCGCTGCTCGCGCCGGTGGTGGCCACCATTCCCCTGCAGCTGCTCGCCTACCACGTGGCGGACATGCGCGGGAACGACGTGGATCAGCCGCGCAACCTCGCCAAGAGCGTGACGGTCGAGTAGTCCGGCCCGGATCGGTCATCCGATCCAGCCCGCCCGGGGATGCCTCCTTCCGAGGCCCCCGGGCGTTTTCATTCAATGTCCCCTCTCCCCTCGGGAGAGGGTCAGGGTGAGGGTGTCTGTCCCCGTTCTTCAACCCGTGGCCCGAAGTGGGGACAGGGGGTTCAACCCGGGTTCACCCGATACCCTCACCCCGTCCCTCTCCCGAGGGGAGAGGGGAAAGGGTCGCGGTTGTCAGCGCATGTTCTCAGGGGCGCTCCTTCGCGGACTTCCCTGAAGGGGATTTAGAAGGCCTCGTCGAAGGTGACCTCTCCGATGACGCCCACCTGGTACGCCGAATCTCGTGCACCGAGAGCCCCGCGACACCGAGCCCCAGCAGATCCTCGGCCGCTCGGCCAGTGGTGGGGACGGGTTCGTTCTCGCTTACCGCTGCGGGGGCAGCTCCGGATTCACACCGGATTCCCTTTCAAGCCAGAGCCGAAGCTCGGGCACCAGCGACGCGCGCCACCGTAAGGACCGTGTCCCATGGTGTCAAAGGATCAGTCCTACCGGGGGCTGCCCTTCTCGCGCTCCCAGAGGGAGAGCGAGAGCGCTTGCTGCAGACCCGCCTGCACCTCGCGCGGGCCGAAGGGCTGGCCCGTGTCTAACGCCCAAGCCAACAGTGCTCCCGCGAACTCACCGGCGGTGCGGTAGCGCTGGTTCACGTCCGGTGCCAGGGCCTTGCGCAGGACCGCCGCCAGCCGCTTGTCCAGCGTGTCCGGCAGATTCAGCTTCGCCGCCCGGATGGCCGCCATCACCACCTCGGGGTCATCGCTGCCGCGCTCGAAAGGGTGGAACCCCAACACCAGCTCGTGCAGGACGATGCCCACCGAGAAGAGATCCGAGGCCAGCGTCGCCGTGTCCCCGCGCGTCTGCTCCGGCGACAGGTAGTGCAGCTTGCCCGCCGTCACCCCGTCCTCCGGGCCCAGGGCCAACCCGCGCGCCTTGGCCACGCCGAAGTCGCCGAGCTTCACCTCGCCCTGCCCGGAGAAGAAGATGTTGGAGGGGTTCACGTCCCCGTGGACGAGCTCCAGCGGCCGACCGCTGCGCGTACGCGCCTGGTGGAAGTAGGCCAGGGCCCGCAGCACCTCGATGCACACATGGACGCCCGCCGCCAACGGGACGCGCTTCCCCTGCCGTTGGTGCGCCTGGAGCATCCCCTCCAGATCGCCGCCCAATAGGAACTCCATGGCGATGAAGGAGCGCCCGAAGGCCTCGCCGATCTCCAGCCGGCTCACCAGGTTGGGGTGCTCCAGCAGGCCCATCAGATCCGCCTCGTCGGCGAAGGACTCGGCGGTGACGTCCTTGCGCATCAGCTTCAGCGCCACCTTGAAGGGGGTTCCCTTCTCGTCCTTCGCCTCCGCGAGGAACACCTCCGCCATTCCCCCCGAGCCCAGGCGCGAACGGAGCACGTAGCGCCCGAAGCGGCGCGAGGGGATTTCCACGGTCTTCGACGGGGGGGGCTGCACGCCCGCCAGTCTACTCTTCCTTGTCCAGCTCCAGCAGCAGGTCCAGGTCCTCCACTGTCTCCAGGCTCTCCAGCAGCTCGAGGTTCTCCACCACCTCCTTGTCCTCCTCGGACAGCTCGGGCGCCGTGCCTCGGGGCGCGGGGGCCCGCTGGGGCGTGGGGGGAGGGGAGTCCTTGGGCGGCGGTGGGGGCTCGGCGGCCGCGGCCGTCCCCGAGACGAGGAGGGCGGTCAGCCACAGCGCGTGGCGCCAGCTCATTGCCGCCGCCTCTCACGCATCCGTTCGCGCATCTGCTGGCGCTGCTCGGGCGTCATCTGCCGCCAGCGCCGCATGTTCTCCATCATCTGCTCGCGCCGCTCCGGGTGCGCGCGCAGGTACGCCCTCATCCGCTGGCGCACCTCCGCCTTGCGCTCGGGGCTCATCCCGCGGAACTCGCGGAAGCGCTCACGCAACTGGTTGCGCTCCTCGGGCGTCAGCCGCTGGAACTCGCGCAGGTTGGCCCGGACGCGCTCGCGCTCCTCCTGGGGCATCTGCTTCCAGCGCTCCAGGTTGGCTTTGATGCGCTCGCGCTCCTCCGGCGGCATCGCCTTGAGCTCGCGCAGCTTCGCCCGCAGCGCTTCCTTCTGCTCGGGGGAGAGTTGTTGGAAGCGCTCGGCCGCCGTCTGGGGGCGCTGCGCCTGCTCCTGCTTCGGGGGCTCCGTCGGCTGGGGCTCCTCCGCACGGCCCGCTCCGCCCAGCAGCAGCGCCACCATCAGCCCCGCCCGCGCCAGGTTGCTCCGGCCCATCATCACCGCACCTCCAGCTCGTGGAGGTTCGCGATCACCTCCAGGTCTTCACCATTCTCCAGGCCGACGACGTCGTAGTCCTCGACCACTTCCAGATTCATCGCCAGCTCCAGCGTGCCCGCGTCCGCCACTTCCAGGATGGGCTCGTTCGGCGCAGCGGTGTACAGCGCCAGCCCCGCCACCGCCGCCAGTCCCGCCGCGGGCACCAGCACCGAGGCCTTCAGCAGCGCCCGCAGCCGCTCGCCCAGGCTCGGCGGCAGCGCGTCCAGCTTCGCCAGCACCTCGCGCCGCATGGCCGGCGAGGGGGTGTACTCGGGCAGCTCGGCCATCCGCGCCACCGTGCGCCGCAGCAGGGCCTCCGTGCCGTGGCACCCCGCGCAACCTCCGAGGTGTGCCTCCACCTCGGCGCGCCGCGCGGACGGCAGCTCCCCGTCGACGTACGCCGTCAGGTCTTCCTCGAATGGACAACTCATGCCCTGCTCCTCGCGGGCACGGAGCCCGTCTGCAGTTCCTCCACCTTGCGCGCCACCGCCAGCGTCGCCCGGTGGATGAGGCTCTTCACCGCCGCCTCGCTCGCCTCCAGCGCCTCCGCGATGTCCCGGTACGCCATCCCCTCGAACCGGCACATGGTGAAGGCCGCCCGCTCCCGCTCGCTCATCGCCTTCAGCGCCTCGCCTACCGCCCGCTCCAACTCGCGCCCCGCCAAGGCCTGGTCCGGCCTGTCTCCTTCCCCTCCCGCCACCTCCAGTCCCCCCTCGTCCGCCTCCACTTCCGTCGAGGTGTGCTCCACCCGGTACTCGCCGCGCCGCACCTCGTTGAGGCAGTGGTTGGTGGCCACCCGGAAGAGGAACGTCTTGAACTTGGCCGCCGGCTTGTAGCTCTTCGCGTTGCGGTACAGCTTCACGAAGATGTCCTGGGTCAGCTCCTCGGCCCGCTCCCGGTCTCCGACGAAGCGCAACGCGAAGCGCGCCACGCTCGCGTGGTGTCGGTCGAACAGCAGCGCGAACGCCCGCCGGTCGCCCGCCGCCACCCGCAGCATCATCTGTGCGTCCGAGTCCGCTTCCACGTCCCATCCAACCCGGGACCCCGCAGAGAGTTGCGGGGCATTTTCGCGCCCGAGCGTATCGCGAAGGTGGGGAGGAGGCCTACATGCCTCCCTGGGGGGCGGAGGGCTGTCCTCCGGGTGGCACCGGGAGGCTCCGGCGTCGGCTGGCGGAAGCTCCGGGGGAGGGGAGGGCCCGGAAGCTTTGAAGGCGGTGGGAGCCGGTCATTAGAGTCCCGGCCGTGTCCGACACCACCCACACCCGCCCGCCCCACTCCGGTGTCCGTCAGGGCGAACCGGGAGAAGAGGGGAGCGCGGAGCTGCCTTCGTTGGCTCCCTGGGAGGCGCCGGAGAGCCCCGCCGTGCCCGAGGCGACGCCGGAGCGGGTGCTCGCCCTCGTCCAGGATGCACGGGTGGCGGCCAGCGATCCCGAGCGGGCGCAGGTGGCCGGGGAGCTGAACCAGCAGCTGGACGCGCTGGCGGCTGGAGGGGGCTCTCGGGAGGTGGCGGACCTGCTCCAGCAGCTCCTGGAGAGCGGCCGGCTGGCGGGCCTGGCGGACGCGGAGGGCCGCTCCTGCCGGGCCGCGGCCACCGAGGCGCTGACGCGGCTCGGCTTTCCCTACGCGCTGGAGGTCCGCCCGGAGGACCTGGCCTTCCTGCGCGGCCAGGCCGAGGCCTCCCAGGGCTTCCCCTGGGCGCCCACGGCGGCCGGGACGCTCCTGGTGGCGGGCCTCGCCGCGCAGTGGTGGAGCTTCTCGGCCCACGCGCCCGGGGACGAGTTGGAAACGCCGCTGCCCCTCGTCCTCCTCATGGGACTGTCGCTCCTGTCCCTGGTTCCGGGGGTGTTGGGCCCTGAACGCTCGGCGTCACAGCGGGCGGGCCTGCTGGGACTGCTCGTTCTGTCGCTCGTTCAGCTGAATCTGGGCGTCTTCGGCGGTTACTACGGAACCCTCAGCGGAGGAGCTGGACTGTTGGCCTGGTTGCTCCTCATGCTGCCTCGGCGGTGAACGCCGTGGGTCATGTCAGAGGGATGGACTAGGGTTATCCCTACGCGATACTAAACGCGAGTTCAGGTGGGCCGGGGTGGCTCGCCGCATACGCAAGGAGCAAGACGAAATGGCCGTGAATCCAGAGAAGGAGAAGGCGATCGAATTGGCGATGTCCGCGGTGGAGCGCCAGTTCGGTAAGGGGTCGATCATGCGGCTCGGCAACGAGGAGCCGCTGGTCCGGGATGTTCAGGCCATTTCGACGGGAAGCGTCTCGCTCGACATCGCGCTGGGCGTTGGCGGCGTGCCCAAGGGCCGCATCGTCGAGATCTACGGGCCGGAGTCTTCCGGTAAGACGACCCTCTGCCTCCACATCGTGGCCGAGGCGCAGAAGCGCGGCGGCGTGGCCGGCTACATCGACGCCGAGCACGCGCTGGACATCGGCTACGCGCGCAAGCTGGGCGTGCGCACCGATGACCTGCTGCTGAGCCAGCCGGACACGGGCGAGCAGGCGCTGGAAATCGCCGAGATGCTGGTGCGCTCGGGCGCCATCGACGTGCTGGTGGTGGACTCGGTGGCCGCGCTCGTGCCCAAGGCCGAGCTCGAGGGCGAGATGGGCGATGCGCACATGGGTGTGCAGGCCCGCCTCATGAGCCAGGCGCTGCGCAAGCTGACGGGTACCATCAGCAAGAGCCAGACGTGCGTCATCTTCATCAACCAGATCCGCATGAAGATTGGCGTGATGTTCGGCAACCCCGAGACGACGACGGGCGGTAACGCGCTGAAGTTCTACGCGTCGCAGCGCCTGGACATCCGCCGCGTGGGCGCCATCAAGAATGGCGACAACGTGGTGGGCAGCCGCACCCGCGTGAAGGTGGTGAAGAACAAGGTGGCGCCTCCGTTCAAGGAGGTCGAGTTCGACATCATGTACGGCACGGGTATCTCGAGGGAGGGAGACCTCATCGATCTGGCGTCCAACGACGGCATCATCGAGAAGAGCGGCAGCTGGTTCTCGTTCAAGGGCGAGCGCATCGGCCAGGGCCGTGAGAACGCGAAGGATTACCTGCGCGACCACCCCGAGGTGCGCCTGGAGGTGGAGCGGCAGGTGATGGAGAAGTACGGCATCGGCAAGCCGGCCCTGGCCGCCGTCCCGGCTCCCGCCGAGGAGGCTCCCGCCGAGGGCCACACCGAGAAGCGCCACCGCGTGAAGGCCGCGAAGTAGTCAAAGCCTTCCGTGCCTGAAGTACCCAGGGGCCGTCTCCCGCGAGGGGGGCGGCCCCGTACTTTTGGGTGAGTCACGCTGTCCCCAGGCCAGGTGTACGCTGCGGGCATGACTCGCCTGCCGCCCGGTCCGAGGAACGCCCTCGTCACCACGCTGAAGTATCTCCGCGATCCCTACGGGTTCCCGCTCGAGACGGCGCGGCGGTACGGAGAGCCCTATTCGTGGCCGAGTTTCCTCGGCCCGATGGTGGTCACCGGCTCGCCCGAGGGAATCCGGACGTTGTTCACGGCCGAGCCCGACACCTACTCGGCGCTCGGCGCGGAGCTGCTCGGGCCCATCCTCGGCGAGAGCAACCTCATCCTGCTCAGCGGCGAGCGCCACCGGGCCATGCGCAAGCTCCAGCTGCCGCCCTTTCACGGCGCGCGCATGCGTGCCTATGGGCAGCTCATCCTCGACGTCGCGGAGGCGCACGCCGGCCGGTGGCGGCGCGGCCGGCCCATCCAGGTCCATCGGACGATGCAGGAGATCTCTCTCCAGGTCATCCTCGAGGCGGTTCTCGGCCTCCGGGAGCCGGGCAGGCAGGAGGCCTTCAAGGCGGCCGTGCTGGCGGTCATCGCGGCCCTCAAACCGTCCTTCATGTTCATCGAGTCCCTGCGCCGCCCATTGCTGGGCCTGAGTGCCTGGGCGCGCTTCCAGCGGACGCGGGCACACACCTCGGCGCTGTTCGAAGAGGAGCTGCGCGCGCGCCGGGCCTCGCCGGAGCCGCGCGAAGACATCCTGAGCCTGCTGCTCTCCGCCCGGTACGAGGACGGAAGCGCGCTCACCGACGACGAACTGCTGACGCAGATGATGAACCTGATCGTCGCCGGCCACGAGACCACCGCGAGCGCGCTGGCCTGGTCCTTCCATCACATCCACCGCGAGCCGGAGGTGAAGGCGCGGCTCGTGGAGGAGTTCCGTGGCTTGCCGGAGCCACTCGACCCTGAAGCCGTCACGCGCCTGCCCTATCTGGAGGCGGTCTGCTCCGAGGCGCTGCGGCTCGAGCCCGTTGCACCCCTCATCGGCCGGACGCTGCGCAAGGGCCTCACGCTCCAGGGATTCGACCTGCCGCCGGGCACCTCGGTGGGAATTTCCATCCTCCAGGTGCACCGGCGCGCCGACCTCTACCCAGACCCCGAGCGCTTCCGCCCCGAGCGCTTCCTCGAGCGCAGCTACACCCCATTCGAGTACCTCCCCTTCGGCGGCGGCGCGCGCCGCTGCATCGGTGCCGCGTTCGCGCTCTATGAGATGAAGCTCGTGCTGGCGGCCATCCTGAGGAAGTACGACCTGCGTCCGGCGAGCGACAAGCCGGTGCGTGTGGCGGTGCGGAACACGACCGCCGGGCCGCGCGGGGAGATCGAGCTGTTGCACACGTGAAGCGCCGAACGTCACCCCCATCGAGCTGTTCGCCTGCGCCACGGGCAATCCCTGACAACGGGGCCTTTTCAGGGGCAGACGCCGCAATCGCTCATACAGCTCTCGGCGATGGTGCCGGTGCCGCACTTCTCGCTGAGCTGACAGACGCCATCACCACATGGGTAGAGCTCCTGCTGGCGGATGCGGGGGGTGATGGGCTGGTAGGTGACGCCGTTACTCGTCTTACCGGGACTGCCGGCCCGGGTCGCAGCCGATCCGCTGCTTGCCGATGGCCAGGTCGTCGATCCACCAGTCCGTGGGCACGGAGAGCCCCTGGTAGAGAACGACGCCGGTTTCGAGCACCGTGAAGTCGGTGGCCTTCTCCCGCACCGGAGGCGTCGTCGTGGGCGGATCGGAGAAGACGAACCGCTCGGGCCATTCGAGCTCGGCTCCATCGAGCCAGACGCGTGGCTCCGCGGCTTCCGGGTGAGAGCCATTGGCTCCGTCGAAGAGCCATTCGAGACAGGCCCAGCCATCGAGCACGAGCGGCGTGCCGGAGACCAGCACCCACTCCGGGAACCCTGGGGGCTCGGGTGGATGCCAGATGGCCATGTACTTCCGCTGGTAGGTGGCGAGCTCGTACCAGTCGAGCGTGTCGAACGCGCGGCCGGTGCTTCCAGGCCGGGGATACCGTGCGCTGAAGAGCCCCGCGTGCGAGGCAGGCCGTTCGGGAGTCGTATAGACATAGGCGCGGCCCCACAATACGGGACCGAAGTGGGCGGGCAGGTCGAAGCGGACGGTCTTCTTGGGGCCGCCCTGCGTCCCTTCCTTGCCGCCCACCAGTTGTCTGGCGTGCAGCGCGTACCTGCCGGACCAGGCCCGCGTGTCATCCACGAGGAGCTGGCCGCTGAATTCATCGCGATGCACCGTCCAGCCGGCTGGCAGCGCGCCTTCCTCGAAGTCCCAGCACAGGGTCTCCGGGGCCGCGCAGCCGGTGGTGGCGGTCATGCTCCCGCCCGGTTTGGGTTGGGTGCGTGCACAGGCGGCCACGAGCACCAGAACCAACATCGAGCTCCACCTCACGACTTGGGCACGCGGCATGGGAACCCCTTTCCTTGGAGCTCACCATCATGCACCCAATCGTCTTCACGGTGAGGCTGTCAGGAAGTCCGCCCACGTGACGTGGGTGACGGGCGTCCTGATGCGGCTGCGCCAGCGTGGGCTCCTGCCCGCGGGCGTCAGCTCCGGAGGATGCGTGAGACGGGGGGGCCTGGGAGGCGCATGGGATTCCGGGGCTCCCAGTGCTCGGGTCTACTGCACCTGGAGCAGGCGTTTCTGAACGGAATCAGGGCTGATGTTGCGAATCTCTGCCTTGAATTGCGTCCCATCCCTCCCCCACTCGTCCCGGACTGAAAACTCGAAGTTCTTGTAGAATTCGAGCGCCCCAAACGTGCAACCTCCCTCCTTCAGCTTGATGCCAATCTCCCCAAGATAGACAACTTCCCCCTCTTTGACGGTGAACGAACCCGGAAGGATGCCGGTGGCCTTGTAGACTCCCGAGTAGCTGGGGATGACCATTTCCAGACTGTTGAGGATGTAGAATCCAGCCGGCACTTCCTGGACGACAAAGCGAGTGGGCGGTTCGGCCGCGATGGTTGTTGCTTCCGCAATGCCTGTCTCACTGTAGCCCGGCTCCACTCTCCTCTCGGGGCGGGGAGTTTGCATGGTGAAGATGATCGAATCCGCCTCGGGTTCACGTTCAGGTGGCAGCAAGATGCGCGAATCCACTGGTGCGTATGGCTGCGCGGCGCCTTTGTCTGTCATCGTGGCCTTTCGGAAGCCGAGATCAGCCGTCACGATGCCGTTTGAGCAAGTGCCAGCATCCAGTCGCGTGGAGAGCGCCACCAGCCCCTTGCCCGGGTGTTCCGCGAGATTGTAATGACCTTTGACAGTGACCGTCTTGCATCCCGCGAGAGCAAGAGAGAAAACAAGCCCTGAAGCAAGAATATGAAGATTCATGTTCTTCCAATCCGATGCGCCTGTTCGTTCAACACCATGGGATGTGGCGCCCGCCCATGAAGCGCAGCATAGGCGCTGGGGCGCCACTGATTCACGGACGCTTCTGCTCGGTCGCGGCCGGGCGCGCCGGGCGGGAAGACCGCTCGCCAGGCCATGGCCGTGCGTTCTTGACACCTTCTGGGGCACCTCTAGCGTCGGTGGGATGGCGAAGCATGAGGTCCCGGTGCGGCTACGGTGGGCGGTGGAGCAGCTCGGCATCGCGCCCGGCGCCCGCGTGTTGGAGATAGGCTGTGGAACGGGTGTGGCAGTGGGTCTCGTCTGCGAGCGCCTGAGCACCGGCCACATCACGGGCATCGATCGCTCGGCGAGCGCCATCGGCCGGGCGAGGGAGCGCAACGCCGCGCATGTCGCGGCTGGTAGGGCCGGGCTGTGGCTGGGTGAGTTGATGGACTTCGTGTCGGACGCCGGAGCCTTCGACAGGGTCTTCGCCGTCAATGGGAACGCTTTCTGGACGGGTCCGGCACGGGCCGACTTCCAGCGACTGTTCGAGCTGACGAGGCCGGGCGGTGTCGTGCTCCTGGTCTATGAGGCTCCAGACGCCCGGAAGGCCGAGCGGATCGCGAACGCCCTCCACGAGAAGCTCACCGAGCGAGGCTTCCTGTCCACGGTCTCGAAAGGCCCCTCACCGGCGCTGGTCGGGCTCATGGCCATCAAGGCGTAGAGCCCGAAGCGCAAGCGGAACAGGACCAGGAAGCGCCCGGGGTGCGGTACGGCCTGTCCACCGGCCTGACGCACAGCCCGGGGGCTCCCGTCAGCGGCCCTCCTCGGCCCCTCGGCTTCAGCCCTCACCCTGGGATCGTTGCTTTGCGTGTATACCGGAGTCAGCGAGCATCATGTCCTCCTTCCGCTTCCTCCACCCGAGTGCCTCCCTGGCTCATGCGACGCTCATCAAGATGGGCGTGTGCATCGCCGCGATCATCGCCCTGACCACCTTCATCAGCTACTTCCAGCTGATCCGCTCCCAGCGTGTCGAGGCCCTGACGAACCTGGAGAGGTATGCCCGCGAGCGCGCCCAGCGGGAGCAGGCCATCTTCGTCCTGGCCGAGGACAACCACGCCGCCTTGAAGAAGGTCCTGGAGGAGCGGATCCGGGCCTACCGCCAGCAGGAGCTGACCCACCGCTTCGACCGCCTGGTCATGCGGATGCCCGATGGCACGGTGCGTCACTCCCCCGAGCACTTCGATGGCACACGGATGCCCGGGATCTTCATCTCCGGAGGGGTGCGGCTGGATGACGAGCTCCGCGGCCGGACCCTGGCCGTGTACGACGTGCTCGCCGGGAACGGTCCTCTCCTCCACACGCGCTTCACGAACACGTACGTCACGCTGCCGGAGAAGTTGCTCGTCATCTACTGGCCGGAAAACCCCTCCTGGAGCCACGACGCCGCGCCTGACTCGCCGCTGACCAGCCTCGAGCTCTTCACGAACAGCCTGCCCGAGAACAACCCTCGAAGGCAGACGGCGTGGTCCGGCATCTTCACGGACACGGTCATCAAGAGTTGGATGGTTTCGGTCTCCACTCCATTGGACATGGATGGCCAGCACGTGGCGACCCTCAGCCACGACGTCCTCCTCCGGGAGTTGATGGCCCGTACCCTCAACGACTACCTGCCCGGTGCGTACAACGTCATCTTCCGTGATGACGGCCTGCTCATCGCCCATCCCGAGTTGATGAAGGAGGACGCCTCCAGCGAATACAACATCCTGACCGCTGGCGAGCAGCCGGGTGCACAGGCCGCGGAGGCGCACCTGGCCTCGCAGCGGGCCCGCCTGCGCGGCATCTTCGAGCAGGTGAAGCACCGTCAGGCTGGCCAGACGGTGCTGGAGGATGAAGAGAACGACATCTACATCGCGGTGGCCCGGCTCAAAGGCCCTGAGTGGAACTTCGTCACGGTGTTGCCCAGGAGCGTGGTGGCCCGGCCTGCCTTCCTCGCGGCGCGTTACGTCCTGGTGCTTGGCGTGGTGGCGTTGCTCCTGGCGTTGACCATCATGTACTGGGTGCTGAAGCTCCAGGTCTCAGGGCCGCTGCGGACCCTCACCCAGGCCTCCGAGCGGGTGACGACCGGCGACTTCGAGGTCGGGTTGGACACGTCGCGCAACGACGAGCTGGGGCGGCTGTCCCGCGCCTTCCAACGGATGGCCAGCGAGGTCCAGCAGCGCGAGGTGGCCCTGCGGCAGGCCAACGAGGGGCTGGAGGAGCGCGTCGAGGAGCGCACCCGGGAGTTGAGGGACATGCACGGGCGGCTGGTGGATGCCGCACGGCAGGCGGGCATGGCGGAGATTGCGACGAACGTGCTGCACAACGTGGGCAACGTGCTCAACAGCGTCCGCACCTCGGCGACACTGGCCAAGGAGCGGCTGGCCGGCCTGCGGCTCGAACAGGTAGGCAAGGTGGCGGCCATGCTCGAGGAGCACCAGGCCGATCTCCCCACCTTCCTCACCCAGGACGAGCGCGGGCGGTGCGTGACCCCCTTCCTGAGCCGCCTGGGGATGCACCTGCAGGACGACCGCCGTGAGATCGATATGCTGCTCGATGAGGTCGGCAAGTACACCGATCACATCGGCACCATCGTCAAGCTGCAGCAAGGCTACGCCCGGGCTCCGCTGGTGCACGAGCCCGTCGCCCTGGTGGAACTGCTCCAGGACGCCCTGCGCATCAACGCGACCGCGCTCGAGCGCCACGAGGTCCAGGTAGAGCTGGAGCTGACCAGACTCCCGCCGGTGGTGACCGACAAGCACAAGGTGCTCATGATCCTGGTCAACCTGATCAGCAACGCCAGGTACGCCCTGGACGCCGCCCCCCCGGAGGAGCGCCGCCTGCGGGTGAGGCTGGAGGGCCCCACCGGGGACCGCGTCCGCATCCAGGTCAGCGACAACGGCGTGGGAATCGAGCCCGGGCTGCTCACGCGCATCTTCCAGTACGGTTTCACCACCCGCCAGGAGGGGCACGGCTTTGGCTTGCACTCCAGCGCCACGGCGGCGCAGATGCTGGGCGGCTCGCTGGTAGCGCACAGCGACGGGCCGGGGTGCGGGGCCACCTTCACACTGGAGCTACCGTTCCTCCAGAACGGGCCCCCTGCGCATCATCGGTGACTCCGAAGCCATCCACGGGGGCCCCCGGACCTCGGTGCGGTGCCAGCCCCTCCCCAGGCGGTTTCGATTCCCGCCACTTCCAGTAGCAAGCCTACGCCCAACGAGGAGGTGCGGATCGCCTTGAGGACCAGATCGGTCTTTCTTCTTCAGTTCCACCCCCGCCGCTGCCTCTGGCTCCACGCCCTCCTCCTCCCTCCCTTGGGGGAGCTCCGCGCGATGTTCGCGGGTGCCGGGTTCTGGACTTTCCCATCCGTACGAGCCGCGGGGTCCTCTTCGGCCCGACGTAAGGTTGCCGGTGGTTCCAAGCCAAGCGGGCCATATTGGGAGGTCCCATGTTCCAACCAGCGCGGTGGGCGTTCATGGCCAGCATGTTGCTGGCTGCCTGCGCGGGAGTCCCTGGGCGTGGTGCGCCGGCTCGCTACGCCCAGTCCTTCGACTCGGCGACGAGCGCCTGTCGACAGAACCCGGCGCTCTGTGCACAAGTGGCTTGGGAGGAAACCGTGGTACCGCAGTCCGCGCGACGGCTCGCCGAGACTGGAGCCTCGGTCGCCGCAGTCGGGATGGCACTGAATGGGGACTTGAAGACTCAAATCGAGCAGGCCCTGCAGCAGTGTGCCGAGCATGCGCGCACCAAGGTGCTCAGTGATAAGCGTCAAGGGAGGATTCCCACGCAGGCGGAGTGTGACCAGCCGGCTCCTGGCATGGCCGTGAAACTGGCCATCTATCTCGGCGACGAAATGCACAAGGATGCGCTCCAATGTGCTGGGGAGAGACTGGGTCAGTTGGTTCCAGGTCGATTCAGCCTGGAGCCGCGTTACCGCTACGACAGGACTACGAAGCAGACGACGTTCATCAGCGAAGAGGAGGCGCAATCTCTTCTGCGACAGTGGCGGGGCGATGAGCTGAAAGGCACGCTCAGGCCCGATGTCGTCATCCACTCGGGCAATCCGCTCCAGGTCAGGGCTGTCTATGATCTCAAATTCCCTTGCGCGGATGGAAGCAGGCCTACTCCGTGGACCCGCTACACGGAGGGGCCACATCAAGGCTTCGATCAGAAACAGGTGTACTGGGACGCTCTGGGAGTGGAACCCTTTCGCATCGTACCGTGGCTGGGGATTCTCAAGTGAGTGAGCGCTACCCAAAAATTCGGATTCACGCGCGGAACGGGGCCGTTTTGCTGCGAGAAGGAGTGAGCATCAGCTTCTACATGCGTCGCTCTCATCAAGACGTGGTGCACGGGGTGATGCAGTCCCTGGAGTCCTACCTTGGTGTGGTGGGCTCGAAGGCGCTCGGCTGGTACGACGATGGCGAGGGCACCTGGCGGGAGTTGGATGCGGTGGGGTGGGCGCATACCCGGCGTGAGTTGCTCGAGAAGCGCTGGCCCCTGGTGACCCTCCGCGATGCCCTCGAAGGAGAGCTCCGATACGGTTTTGACTATCGTGGCAAGGCGCTCGATGAGCCTCCGGCGGCGGACGAGCCGGGCGCCGTGAGCGCGGTGAGCTTCTGGCTACCGACGGAGTTCTTGGAGGAGCACGGGCCGAATCGCGTACGCGAACTGGCTTTGGAACTGGCGGCTCCATTGCCCTTCTGCTCTGGCCACGCGGGTCTCTCCTTCATCGGTGAATTTGATCTGCCAGGCGTTCTCCGTGAAATCCGCGAGCGATGCTTCCGTCACCCGGGCTTGGACTTCCCAGACCTGGGGGAGCACTCGTGGAAGGTCGGTACGAGGATACGGGCACCGCATTGGCTGACGTTCCTGGGCTTCCCTGTGTTGGGAGAGGTGGGTGGCACGGAGGGGCTTCGCTCTCGCCTCTTTTCCGCGGAGACGACCGTTCAGGAGATGGAGGGCGGACGAGCGGTCGTGACTCTGGGTCTCTGGCCCGAGGCAGGGGACACCGAGCGGGGGCAGGTTCTCCCATCCTATCGGGAGCTGGCGTGTGTGTTGGAGCCCTGGCTGTATCACGAGGAACGTGGCCATAATCTCGATTTCACCCTTGAGGACGTGCAGCACTGGGATCGGCGCTTCCTCGGCTGATCGCCTATCCACTCCGGGGCACCGAGGAGCGAGGTATTGGAACGAATCCTTTGACACCTGTCCCGGAATCCCGTTCCACAGCAGGCGCGCGTCCGTCGGTCGCCGCCCAGGTCGGTCCTCCCGCTTCGGTTTGCGCTTGGGAAGCAGTGGCTCGATGAGGTCCCATTGCTCGTTGGTCAGGTCCACCTCTGAAGTCGACTCCCACCTGCTGCCAGTTGTCGAGCCCCCGCGTAAAATCGGCCTGACCTCAGAGGTTTACCTCGTCCATTCCGAGATCGGCTCTAGACTCGCTGCGGCAAGCAGTCTCTTGAACGAGGGGTAGATGAAAAGCGTCTCGGAGAACTTGGAAAGAATGGGCCAAGCGGAACGGACGCGCCTGGACTCGCCCGGACAGATGGCCTCTGGCCCCGAGCGGGGACGGAGCCGCCCGTCGCGGCTTCGATTCCCGCCGCCTTCACGAGAAGGCCGCTGAAATAGAGGGCATCCGCCCTCCGCAAGGCTTACGAGGTGGGGGGCCGCCACTGGAGCCTCCCGCAGGAGCGAGCCTGTAATGAACAAATAGTGGGGTGGTCCGAATAAGGGGGGCCCTCCCAGGGGTATGCTCCCTGGAAGTCAAAGGCGAGAGGACCCATGCTGAATCTCGACTCCTGTTATGAGCGTCTCGGGCTGAGCCGTGGAGCATCGCAAGAAGAGATCCGAAGTGCGTTTCATCGGCTTGCGCAGCAGCTCTACACAGACTGGGCGGGTCCGCACTCGGCGGCTCGCCTCCAGGAGATTGCCGAGGCGTATAGCCGTCTGGAGGTAGCTTCTCCTGACCTGGACTCCGCCGTCAGCCCAAGCCCAGCGCCCCGGTGGCTGTGGCGCTTGTCCGGCCACATCAAGTCCGCCCTGGCGTGTGGAGGCGTACGGCTCCTCGCGGACGGGAGTGTCGAGCTGCGGCTCGAGGAGGATGAAGCTCGGACAGGGGGCGCGGGGACCCTCTCCTTCGAGACCGACATTGTTTGCCGACGCTGCACTGGCACTCCCGGGGCCGGTTGCAAGCAGTGCGCTGGCACCGGCCGCGAGCACGAACTGGTGTCCTTCTGGCTGCGCATTCCGGCTGGCGTCGCCAACGGGACGGTGCTGTACCCCTCCATCGCGCCGCTCAAATTGGTGAAGCCGATTCCCTTTGTCGTTCGAGTTTCCGCGCCGGCTTGAGTGGACTCCGCGAACTCGAACCGAAACCACTTCTCCGCCGACGTCATCAGCGGGGCGATCGAGCAGACCCGCACGGATGACGTGACGCCGCCCCTACTGGAGCCCACTCGCGCTCGCGGTGGTCCTCTGGCCACGGGCCACCCTGCACCCGCAGGAGGTGCACTCCACGGTGGAGAACCTGGTCCTCAGCCGTTCGAGCGACGAGCCCGTGACAGGGATTGAGGGCTTCCCCTTGCCCGACAAACCCGTGGCGGGCCAGAAGAAGCCTCCATGCGATGCCATGCGCGCCGAAGTGGAGCTCCGCGGTGGGTGCTGGATGGAGATCGCCAAACACCCGCCGTGTCCTAAAGGCGTCGCCGAGTACCAGGGCAAGTGCTACATCGGCGTGGGAACCGCCCCCCGCGCCCCCACCTCCATCGGCCCCTGAAGCCTCAGTTCCAGGGAGCAGGTGCCCTGGGGGAGACCGGGGCTTCCGCCTGCAGGTACTCCGCGTCGGTCATCAGGTACCCGCGCACGACGTAGTTCCCCGGCGGAAGCGAGGCGATGCTCCCGGAGAGGGGCTCCTCGTAGCCCGGAGGGATGGCCGAGGGGGACGTCACGATGACGGGGCTGGTGCGGAGGACGGGACGGGAGGGGTCGAGCGTATAGCTTCCGGTGATGGGCCCGGTGTCCTCGTACCCGTACTCCTGGGCCGAGGTCAGCGTGCTCGCGCCGCCTGTGGAGCGATCGAGCGGACGGGCCTCGACGCTCCTTCTCACTTCTCCGCTCATGGCTCTCCCTGGCGATGTCCCGGCCTGGAGCAATCACGGTGCCAGACCATGAGTCGGGTGCTTTCGCTGGAATTTGGAGCGGTGAGGCTCAGCTCGTGGTGGCGGAGGACGGGGGGCGTGCGCACCTTTCAACCCACCATGGACGCCATTGAACTGTTGACGAACCACCACCGGGAGCTGGAGCAGCGCCTCGACGCGTTGAAGGACAGCGACTCGGTGGACCCCTCGGTCTTCCAGGAGGCAGCCGACTCGCTCGCCGCCCATGTCACCGTGGAGGAGGAGCTGTTCTACCCCGCGGTGAAGGCGGAGCGGACCGAGGACACCCTGCTCGAATCACTCGAGGAGCACCTGTCGCTCAAGCGCGTGCTGGCGGACCTTCTCGAGATCGGCACCGACGACGCGAAGTTCGGCCCGAAGATGCATGTGCTGGCGGAGCAGGTCGAGCACCACCACAAAGAGGAGGAAGAACACCTCTTTCCCCAGGTGAGGAAGCTCCTGGATGCCAGACGTCTCCAGGTGCTGGGCGAGCGCATGGCGCAGCGGATGGCGCAGCTCGAGCGGCGTCACGTGAGCGGCCGGATTCCTGAACAGACCGGGGATTCGGCGACGCTGCCGTAGCCACCACCGCCATCGCCGTGCAGCCCGGCGGCGGAACGCTCGTCAGCTCCATCGACAAGGCCATCTACGAGGCCGCCACTGCGTACGTGCTGGTGGCTGAAGGCCAGCGGGAGCAGTTCATCTCCACCCTGGCGCACGACCTGCGCCGGGAGCAGGAGGAGATCGTCCATCATCTCGAGAGCCTGGGCGCCCGCCTCCAGCCGAACCCGTCTGCGCGGCCCGGCAGACGGCCGGTGAGTGCGTCACAGCACGGTGAGCCTGAGCGCGGCGCCGTGTCGTTTCATCTCCGCGTCCATGCCGGCTTTGAACTGACGCAGCGTCGCCGCACTCCCGAGGATGCCGATGCAGCCCGCGGTGCCGTTCTCACCACCGTCCGGGTGGATGCGCAGCAGCGTGCGGATTTCCTTCCGGCGCGGGTCCTTCATCGCGTCTGAACCGGGGTGGCGCTCGTCCTCGATTTTGTAACTGAAGCTGACGCCATTGAGCGTCATCCCCGACTTGGCGGGGGTCCACTTGTGCACCAGGTACACGCCCTGCGGCACCGATAAGAGTGAGGGCGAGCCGGAGTTGAACGAGTACGTGCGGCCGCCCACCGTGATGGTGCCGGTGGTCTTCCCTTTACCCTTGGGCTGGCCGTGGAGGCTCGCTCTGATATGGGCGCCGGTGGTGGCCGGCCCAGGACCGGTGCCGAGGGCGGCCCACGTCTTGGGGCCGACGACGCCATCTGCGCCCAGGCCCCGGGAGCGCTGGAAGTTCATCACCGCCTGCTTCGTCTTCGGGCCGAAATCGCCGTCCACCGCCCCGACATTGAAGCCTTGGTTGTTCAGCACCGTCTGGATCACGATGACAAAGTTGCCTTTAGCGCCTTCGCGCTGCGTGGGCGGGGGAGAATTGGGAGTCGCCATGGAGATGGCCTCTTCTTTCTATGGAATGCGGTTCATGAAGACAGAGGAATCAAATTCCGGATGCGATACAGTCCTGGCTACGCGCCCAGCACCTGCTTGGCGCGGGCGTAGTACGCCTCGCGGGCGGCCAGCCCGTTGAAGCCGCCGTTGATGCGGCGGGTGATCTCACGGAAGTTGCCCTGGTCCGCGTAGGTATTCAGCTTGCGGCTGTTCCAGAACCACCCGGCGGTGCGGAAGCCCACGTCCACATCCGCGGCGCGCTTCGGGTTGCCCTCCAGGTCGAGGCCCAGCGCCCGCCCCGCGGCGCGGTAGTTGCTACGGCCGGTGAGCTGGATGGGGCCGCGGCCCTTGAAGCGCTTGCCGTCGCCCGGCTGGGTGTTGCCCAGATCCTTGCGGCCCTCATACGCCGCGCCCGAGGCGAGCTCCTCGAAGAAGCGGAACTCGGCGCTCTCGTGCGCCAACTGCGCCAGGAACGCGGCCTGCCGCTTCGGGGTGCCGATGCCCGCCTCGGCCATGGCCTTGTTGAGCTGCGGCAGCACCTCATTGCCACGCGCGGCCGACAGGTGCGGCATGATGGACCGCAGTTCCTTCACCGACACTCCGCCCGTCGTCGGGTCCGGCTTCGTTGGGCGGGACGGCGCGGCGGCCAGGGCGGCCCACGTCTTGGGGCCGACGACACCGTCCTCCTTCAGGCCCTTGGCTTCCTGGAAGGCCATCACCGCGGCCTCGGTCCCTGGACCCAGGACACCGTCCGCGGCGCCGGGGCTGAAGCCATGCGCGGCCAGCTTCCGCTGGAGCTCCACCACCGCCGCGCCACGAGCGCCCTTCTCGAGGGTGGGCTGGGAGGCGGGAGGAGAGGCCCTGAGCGCGGCCCACGTCTTGGGGCCGACGACGCCGTCCTCCTTCAAGCCCTGGGCGCCCTGGAAGGCCAGCACCGCCTTCTTCGTCTTCGGGCCGAACTCGCCGTCCGCCTGCCCGGCATCGAAGCCCTTGCGCTTCAGCAGGACCTGGAGCTCGCGCACCTCGGGGGCTCGAGAGCCCTGTTCGAGAATAACCATGGAGATGACCTCTTTGAGGGAATGGGATTCAAGTAAGACAGAGGGACGAAGTGCCGGATGTGAGCGGCTCAGGGCCGGAACTCCCAGTGCCAGGGCTCGGAGGGCACGGTGCGCACGAAGCCGAAGCCCTTGGCGTGGTTGGCCATCCAC
This sequence comes from Archangium sp., assembly GCA_035645295.1. Taxonomy (GTDB): domain Bacteria; phylum Myxococcota; class Myxococcia; order Myxococcales; family Myxococcaceae; genus Archangium. The sequence goes on along the minus strand of DASQMW010000221.1, from coordinate 16,546 downwards.
TTATAGGTGGAGGTGCCGGTGCCACCCACGTTCACGTCCACGGCGATGCCGCCCTGGTGGTTGGAGAAGCCAGGCTTGGCGGCGAGATGGCCGGTGCCATTCTTGTAGGCCTTGTAGAGGGCCTGCTGCTCGGACATGGAGCGGAAGCCGCTGTTGACCTTGAGGGTGATGTCGGCGGAGCGCGCCGCCGCGTACATGCGGTTGTAGGCGGCCGCGGCGTCCGAGCGCATCTCCTCGTTGTTGGGGATGGAGCCGAGGGTGATCTGCCGGGCCTCGCCGCGGACGTAGCCGGTGACGGAGTGCCCGCCGCCGCCGGTGGAAGGGGCGTCGCTCACCTTGATGCCCAGCTTGTCCCACGTCTTGTCGCCCACGACGCCGTCGGCGGTGAGGCGCTTGGACTTCTGGAAGGCCTTCACGGCCAAGAGCGTGTCGTCGCCGAAGATGCCGTCGGCGCTACCAGCCTTGAAGCCCAGGGTGTTGAGCCGGGTCTGCAGGGCGCGCACGGGCTTGCCCCGGTCCCCCATGCGCAGCGTGGGGCCGGAGCCGCCCGAGGAGGCCGGGGGGGGCTTGGGCGCGGTGACCTTGTTGAGGGCGCCCCACGTCTGGGGGCCCACGACTCCGTCGGGGGTGAGGCGCTTGTCCTTCTGGAAGGACTGCACGGCCAGGAGTGTCTTCCGGCCGAAGTCGCCATCCGCCGCGCCGACGCTGAAGCCCGCGGCATTGAGCTTCTGCTGCAGCGACACCACGGAGGGGCCCTTGTCGCCCATGCGCAGCGTGGGTGATGCGGCGAGGCGGGAGGAGGCGACGGCGGAGGGAGCGGTTCGAGAGGTAGTGACCATGAAAGGGAGAGAGGCGGGGAGGGAAACGTGACGCCCCCTCGACACGGCCTTCTCCGCACACCCGCCAGGGCCATGGTCGTCACATTTCTTTCGGGCCAAGTCTATCTGACTGAAGGAAACCGAAGTTCCGAAAGTGAGTGCTCAATGATGAAGTTCCTGAAAATCAAGGCCAGCGCTGCCGTACTGGGCATCAGTTTGCTCGGTGCGCTGGCCGCGAGCCCGGCCGCCCACGCAGCTCCAGGCCGGTGCGGCTACCAAGGAGGGCATCCCATCCAGCGGCCCGGCAACAGAAGCGCGGCAGTATTGCATGCTCAATGCCTGCTCAAGCACTACAATGGGTTCGGGTCCCAGGGCACCACGGGTTTCTACGGCGGGCAAACGGCCGAGAACGTGAAAACCTTTCAGGAAAGAAAAGGCTTGGCTCAGGACGGCGTGATCGGTCCCAATACCTGGAAAAGGCTGCACCCGTAGTGACGAGCTCCTCATTCCTGTCACAGAAATGGGGAGCATCTGAAAGGGGGGGGCGCTACTCGTACGTGGACCTCGCGCTGATGGACGTGGAGCGGGCCATGCCCCTCATGCGGGACGTGCTCCAGCGCGGCAAGGTGCCACGGAGCGGTCCTCGTTCAATCCCAGCGATCCAGCCTGTAGGTCGCGACGGCTCCCTTGCTCGTGACGCGAAGCTCCAGGTCCCAGGAGGGGTTCGCGGCGGGCGTGAACATGAGTCCGCTGGCGAGCGGCTCCCCCTCGGGAATCTCCAGCTTGCGGCTGCGCGAGAACGCCTCGATGGTCGCGCGAACCCCATGCAGCTCGCTGCGCAGGAACTCGGGGAACAACCCCAGGTTGTCGTTCCGGGTGTCGCGCGCCCCCTTCAGGATGAAGAAGACGCCCACGCCCTGATGCGCGAAGCGATCGCCGAACCAGGTATTGGGCTTCATCGTCAGGCCGAGGATCTCCACGTAGCCCGGCGACAGGCACCAACTGCTCGCGGTGCTCGGGTGGTGGTAGAAATACCAGGTGACCGGGTTGCGCTGCTCCGGGCTGTCCCACTGAATGAGGGGCGGCGCATCGGGATGGACGGCCGTCACCAGGGCCGAGAACGCCGGGCTGCTGGTGGGAACCTTCAACTCCATCTTCTCGGCTGTGGGCAGGACGGTGTCGCGGAACTTCACCCAGGTCAGGGTCTTGCCAGGCAGTTGGAGGTCCGTGCTCCCAGGCGCCTCCTTGGGCTTGAGATGCCCGAAGACACTCCCGGCCTTCTCGGGCTTCTCCTCCCTGGGCTTCCAGGTGAGCTGGACATCCGCGAGCGTGGCGAACCGGCGCTCCAACGCGGGGGCGAGCCCCAGCTTGGCGATGGCCTCCTCGGCCTGCTGGATGTTCCCGGCGGACGGGGCCACCTGCGGGCGCTGGTAGCGGAGCGGGTGCATCTTGTCGTCGAACTTCTTCTTCACCGTCTCGAAGGGGAGGCCCGCCGCGAGGTCCTCCAGCAGCGTGCCGATCATCGAGCTGCGCGGCGTGCAGAAGCCCGCCGGGGCCGAGGCCACCGCCTTCCAGATGAGGTTGCGGCCATGGGGCAGCGTGCGCTCGCGCTGGCGGGCGATGAGCCACTCGACCACGCCGATGAACTTCTCGGAGCGCGTGAGCGCGTCCGCCTGAAGGACGAGCCGGGCCTGTTCCAGAAGCTCGGCCTTGAACTCGCCGAGCGCCACGTTCAAGCAGCGGTGGTGCTCCAGAAGCTCGGCCATCTTCTGGCTGGCACTGAGGAGGCCCGGCTGGAAGAGGAGGGCCTTGGGAACGCTCACGGCCATGTGCTTCCAGAGGCCCGTCACCGGGGTGCCCCAGACAGGCTCGGACGACAGGAACACGCCATTGACGTGCGCGTTCTCGACCATCCCCCGCAGCCGCTGCACGGCGGCGAAGTTCTCGGAGGTCGCCGAGTGCTCGCTCCAGAAGGGGCTGCGCTGAGTGCCCGTCTCGTCGAGGGTCACCAGATGGCCGAAGCGCTCGACGAAACGGCGGCAGTTATTGCAGTTGTTGTGCTGGCGTCTGTCCTCGGGAATGGAGGAGAGGAAGGCTTCCCAGAGACCGGCGGCATTCGTGGTGAACAGTTGCTGGTGGGCGACGTGCTCCGTGAAGCTTGCCTGGAGACGTTCCAGGAAGCCGTGGTAGTCGGGCGCATCACCGGTGCTCACCTGCTGCGACTGCGAGCTGACCTTGAAGTCACTGCCGCTCATGGGAAGCCTTTCTGTCCGGACGCGCTTGGCACGTTAGCGCGAAACGGTCTTCTCCGGGCCCACCCAAGCCGGAGACAATGCTTCACTGATTCCTGTTGCACCGTCCTGCTCCAGCCGGGCCTTCACCTTCGGAGGAGCCCCCACCGTCACGTCCCGCCCCCGCTCAAAACGCTGGGCCTTCACCAGCGCCAGGGTGGCCCGATCCAACAGGAGCGCCCGGCGCGGTGACGGAACGAGCAGTACCGAGATGTCCTTCGCCAGCGCCTTCACCGCGGCGGGCTGGAGCGTCCCGTCCCGCCGGAAGAAGCGGGCCTGCACCTCGTCGTTGGTTCCGTAGTCGTCCCCGGCCCCGACCTGCGCGAGCCAGTGGGCGTACTCGCCCTGTCCATCGGCGCGCCTGGGCTCTGGAATCCCCTTCAGCCCGTGTTGCCTCCAGTGGTACCAGCCCTCCTGCGGGGCCGAGCCCGGGGCGAGCTTGCGCGCGAAGCTGAAGGTGCTGTCCGTGGTGGCGCCCACGCCGCCATGGCAGCCGATGCAGGCGGTGGTCTCCTCGACGTTCTGCGGGCGCAGCGCTCCGCCCGCGTCCTCGATGAAGCCTTGCATCAGCCACCCGGTGCCCGTGCCTACCCCGCGCTCCACGTCCGCGAGCACGCGCTTGAGCTTGTCGGGTTGCTTCGTCTTCTCCCGGGCTTCCGCCTCGGCCGCCAGTTGGAGATCGCTGTACGTCAACCAGCGGGTCTTCCTCATGTAACGCAATTCCTTCATCCGGGCGGCCATGCGGACTTGGTCCCCCTCCACATCGAGGTAGCGCAAGCTGTGGAGGAACTCGGTGCCTCGCGGGTAGAGCCCGGCGGCGGGCCAGCCGTCCTTCGCCCGGTCCAACCCGGCGGCCTGCCCCACGTAGCCGAAGGGACGTCCGGGCTTCGGCGGCCAGACGAAGGCCACGCGCGTCGCGGTGCCGAGCACGCCATCCCCATCGAGATCCGAGTCGAACTCGCGCTCGTCCGTGGGCGGGAGCGGCACATCCTCCCGGCGGATGTAGGCCTCCAGGATGGCGAGGTTGAGGCGATACACGGCCGTGCTCTCGCGCCCCATCCCGTCACGCCGGAACGCGGCGGGAAGGCGGATGAACACGTCTCCCGCGCTCCCATTGGTCGGCCAGAACATGCCGGGGAAGGGCGCATAGGCGAACGCCCGCCAGCCCGTCATGGCCCCGTCCGGAGAACGATCGAACCCCTCGGCGTCCGGCTGGAACCAGCAGTCCGGGGTGTAGCCCTCCCACTGGCCATTGCCGTTCCCATCCCAGGGGGCGGGCGGATGCGCCAGTGCCGCGGCGAGCCGGAGCCCGCCACGCTCATCGACGTAATTGCTCGAGCGCACCCAGGCCAGGAGCTCGGCGTCCGTCAGCTCGACGGGCGGCGGCGGCTGGAGGAGGTTCGTCCAGCGGTTCTCCTCGGCGGAGCTCGCCACGGTGAGGACCGTCTGGACCTCGGCATCCTCGACGAAGTTGGGCGCGCGCGGCGTCTGGTGACACGCGAAGCAGCCGTTGCGGGTGCGTCCACCGGGCGTCTCCTGCGTGACCGCGTAGCACTGCGCGGGCAGGTAGGCCGCCGGATTCGAGAGCCGGGGAGGCTCCCGCGTGTTCGCTGGCAGGGCGGCCGCGAGTGCCTCCCGCATCTGCTCGGCGGGCGCCGGCGGAGGGGGACGCGAAGCGCCCGTGCGCCACACGAGAGCCGCTCCGGCCATGAGCAAGCCAATCCCCAGTACAACCCCTGTCGCCTTCCGGCGGTCCATGTCTTCTGCTCCCACGAGGAACGCCGTGGAGCCTCCCCGGGAGTCCTCCTGGGAAAGCCCCACGGCTGTCTGGATGATGCGGGGGTGCTCAGTTCATCGCCGGGAACGGGCCGATGTAACCGGTGTACGACTGCGCCCTGCTCACATCACCTTCCAGCTTGTCCGCGTCGGACTCGCCGTAGGGGTGCTGCACCTGGGCCTTGATGTACGCGTAGCCGTTGATGTCCGGGTAGAAGTAGATGCCCGTCGTCTCCGCTCCGTAGGGCGCGGAGAAGATGCGGGTCAGCTCCCGCGTGACGATGTTGTAGGCCCACACCATGTCGTTCTGGTGGCCGTCGACGGTGTCCTCGCCGATGAGCAGCGTGTCGTACCCGTTGATGAAGGACAGGTTGTCGGGATTGGCGATGCCATTCACGCTACAGACGTTCGCGGTCGCCGGCCTGGAGACGCCGGCGCTGTCCAGGATCGTGAAGGTGGGATCGTAGAAGGGGCTGTTGCTCGGGTAGAGGCTGGCGCCGGGCGCCTTCAGCCACACGCCCTCGACCAGCGGTGCGGCGGACTCGACGACATAGTCACTGCCGAGCGTCGTGTTGGGAGAGACGACCATCTCGTAGACCGCGCCACAGTCGTTGCGGGCGACCTGGACGTGATTGCCTCCGCCCAGATCCCTGACGGCCGGGTCGTTGGTCATGCCCTGGTTCAGCTCGCTGAAGGCCACGTAGAGCCGGTGGGCGGCGGGGTTGTACGTGATGCCCTCGGTCTTGCGGAACTCGGTGGTGCCCCCGACGTAGGCCGCGTAGCGGCGGCTCTCCAGGCGGGAGGCCGCCAGCTCCTGGCCGGGCCTGAGCCGCAGACACTCGCGGCCGGTCTCCGTGTTGATGGCGCGGAACCCCTCGGCCGCGCTCGGGCAGGTGCCATCGGCGTTCTGGGTCTGGACGTCGAAGATGTGGGAGAACTGGATGCCGCCGTCGATCAGCGCCTTCACCTGCGCGTCCGTCGCGCTGGGGCCCAGGGGCAGCCAGTAGATGTCCGCCCGGCCCGAGGGAGCGCCCGAGGGAGTGGTCTGGAACCACCGCGCCGCGTAGAGCTGGCCCTCGGACAGGTCGCCCGGCCGCGCCGCCACGAACATGTAGAAGCCGTCGTTGGTGCCGTCGTCGCTCAGGTAGACGGTCCGCTTGTCAGGCATCACATAGGCGAGCTCGAGCGCACGTCGGCCCGCCGCGTAGTGCTTGGTGACGGTGGTGGTGCCCGAGCCGTCCACGGCGACCTCGACCACGTAACCATAGCGGTACGGGGAGTAGACGGCCTTGGCCTGCTCGATGGTGGCGGTGGCCGGATCCAGCCCCCAGTAGCGCAGCATCGAGCGCTCCGGCAGGGTGAGCGCGCTCACCGAGGCCGCGCTCTCATACACGCGTGCATCCGCCGGGTACTCCTCGCTGCTCAGGTTCGTGTTCCAGGGGGACACGCTGCCGGCGCAGGGAACCCAGTAGCCCTCCACGCCCGAGAAGTCGATGGGCCGGGTGCTGATGGCCGTGAGCTTGCCGTTGGGCTCCTGGCGCAGCTCGGAGAGGTACATCGCCGCGGGGGTGATCTCGAACTGGGTGAGCTCGTAGATCTTGTTGCCCGTCTGGATGAGCGCCGAGAAGTCGTTGGTCGGAGAGATGAACTCCGAGCCGTCCGTGTTCTTCACCGGGCTTCCGTTCTTCTGGATCATGCGCCCGAAGATGTGCTCGCCCAGGGGCTGGCCGGAGCGCAGCACGGTCTCGTACTGGATGGAGACCTCCTGCCCGTTCACGTTCGCCCTGGGGCTGGCGTAGACGGACCTCTTCTCCGCGTCGGTGCGCGCGGCATTGACCGGGGTGAAGCTGAGCGACTTGCCCGTGCCGGCCGGGCCCTGCGGCCCCTCGGCGCCCGGTGCTCCGGCTTCACCCGTGCAAGCGGAGAGCGCGAGCGTGGTCAGGGACGCCCACACCAGAGGCCCCATCCGGCGCTCCCGCCTCGAATGACTGAATTCCATCTGTGTCCTCATCTTGTATGGCAATGGGTACGGAGCGCCTGACGAGCTGGCTCCGATTGCCGGCGGATGCTACTGGCGATGAGTGGCCGCCGTACAAGATGTACGTGTCACGGGCGTCACGATTGGGGCTCGCCTGCCCGTACCGGGGGTTGAATCGGTTTCCCTCGGCGAGGCTGGCGCTGGAGGCCCCCAGGGCTCCGTGGAGGACATCGGTTTCGTTCCCGGCGGCGGAGGCCCGAGAGGGACTCGCCGCCGGCATGCACTCCGGCGCTACTCCGCCGTGAAGTACAGGTTGTCGAGCAGCAGCTTGTCCGCCGGCGCGCCCGATCCGGCGATGAGCACGAACGGGGCGTTGACGACGTTCAGCTGCAGGCCGCCCGCCGTGAACTCCGTCAGCGGGATGGCCAGGTGGTGCCACTGGCCGTCATTCTTGTACCCGTACTTCTCCACGTCGAGCTGCACGCTCTTGTCGGCGTGGTTCATGCCCACCTTCACCGAGGCGAAGCCAGGGTCGGACGAGCGGAGGCTCACGTGCAGCGTCTTCCACGTGCGCAGGTCGCGCGGCGCGTCCCAGTGCACGCCGAACCCCAGCCATGCCTTGCCCGCGTGGACGACGAGGTCCGCGGACTTGCCCTCCACGCGGGTGGGGGAGGGCTCGATGGTGACGGTGTTGTCGTACAGGTAGACGTGCGTGGTGGCGTTGTCCACGGCGATGTCGTCGGAGCGGCCCCCCTCGTAGAACCCCACGCCCAGGCGACGCTGCCCGGCCTGATAGGGGAACGGGCCCGGGAGCACGTCCGGGTCCCCGTTCGGGTTGCCGTCGGTGGGGAGGGTCGGTCCCTGGTTCTCGTAGTCCGAATCCCCCGGGTCCGGCCTGCACGCGGTCAGCAGGGCCAACACGGCGTATCCAGCGATCCTCTTCATGGCTTCACCGCCCTGTCCTGACCGTTCGTCAGCTTCACCAGCGTCCAGCCGCCCTGCACCGTGCCGCCCATCTCGACGATGCCCTTGTACGCGGGCGTCACCAGGTCATAGGCAATGGTTCCCGTGGCGTCGTACGTCACCGAGTCGGGGAAGTTGTCGAGCACGGACTGGTAGGCGCGGATGGCCTGCGCCTTCACCTTGGGCAGTTCCTCCTGGCTCGCCGCGCCGCTCTGGTAGACGGCCAGCAGCGTGTTGCCCACGTAGAACTGGGCCTCGCCACCGGGCTCCCGCGCGAGCAGGGTGGCCCACGAGTAGAACGCGGCCACGTGCGCTCCGCTGGATTGGATCTTCCACTTCGTCTCCACACCCGGCGTGGTGTGCGCGAAGGGGTTGTTGGGATCCGTCAGCACCGAGTTGTCCGGGTGGATGCCCACGTTGGAGCTGTGGAGCTGGAGCGTGAGATCTTCCAGCGATTCGCCATACACGAAACTGGCGGGGTCGTAGCACCCGGAGATGCCCACCGCCGCGGCCAGCACAAGCCACGTCTTCATACGGCCTCCCTCAGAGCGAAAGGATTGCATACGCGCCCACCTCGTATTCACGGCCCATCAGACCCTCGGCGAGGGCCGCCGTGCTGAGGCCCTCCGAGTACTGGTCCAGCATTCGCACCATTCCGCGCAGACCGAAGCGGGTGGTCACCGCGCCGAGCACGGGCCGCTTGAGGCCATAGGACAGGTCTCCTCCGGCCTGGAGCGGGTAGGTGAGGTTGAAGACGCGGTGGTAGTCGTACGGTCCCCAATCATTCATGCGCAGCTGGGCCGTCAGCATCAGCGTGTCCAGCAACACGGAGCCGTCCACGCCGTAGCGCAGCACCTGCCGTGCGTCCTCGCCCGAGGACTGGTTGCTGCCCACCATGGCCGTGCCATACAGCTTCAGGCGCTTGGTGGGGTTGCCCACCATGCGCAGCGTGGCCTCCCACTCGTCCGAGGCGGGCGGCGCCTTGCCGAAGGCGATGGTGCTGCCGTTGGCGAGGATGGCGATGCCCGCGTCACGCGACGTCGGCTGGTGCCGGTAGACGAGGTCGAGGCCCGCGGCGAAGGGCGCGTCCTCGCGCATGTCCCGGTCCCAGGACCAGAACCACGTGCCGGGCGTCGGGTCGAAGGTGATCAGCAGCTCGGCGCCCAGCGTCTCGCGGTTGTCCAACACGCTGAACGTGTCCGACAGCACGCTGCGCGGCCGGACGCCCGGGTAGTACCGCCCCGTCTCCGCGTCGAACGCGTCGGCGATGGTGGGGTTCGGACCGATGAGGGGCTTCTGGTAGAGCACGTTGGGCGCCACCTGCAGGGTGCCCAGCTGCACGGACAGGCCCGCCTGGCCGGCGTAGTGGTTGCCGCGGCCGCTCTCGCGCAGGCTCCAGCCCGTCAGCACCGTGCGCTGCTCGGGGCCCGCGTCCGCCACCAGTCCGCGGAACGAGGCCTGGGCGAACATGCGCACCATGCCCAGGTCATAGGTGAGCCGCGCCTTGGCGCCGAGCGTGTCCAGGAGCTGCACCTTGTCCCGGAGCACTTCGTAGCCGCTGCCCAGGTAGCTGGCGCCGTTCGTGGGCCGCGTCCAGATGAACTCCTCGCCGATGCGCTGCGGGGCCGCGAAGATGCCACCGAGCTCCAGGCCCATGGGGCCCCGGTTCCACTCGAGGCCCAGCGCCGTCCTGCGCGCCACGCGCTCGCGGATGACGGAGGCCGTCTGCTGCACCGCGCCCCGGGCCAGGTCCTCCTGGTGCACCAGCGTCAGCATCACCGGGCCCACGCCCTTGCGGTACTTGGCCACGATGGAGGGGTTGGCGCCCCAGTACAGCTCCGGGCCCACCGCCACCTTGAATCCGTCCAGCGCCTTCTTGCCGCTGAACACGACGCCGAAGGGCGCGTTGCCGTGGTAGATGTCGATGTTCGGCCCGTAGTGCGCCTCGCGGTACAGGTTGAAGAAGTCGCCTTCCTCACCCCAGTGCGTGTGGCCGACGCGGTAGAAGCCCTCGAGGTTGAAGTCCTCCCGGTCCAGCTTGAACTCCGCCTGGTACAGCGCGAAGCGCTCCAGCCCCAGCGGCTGGCCCACGGCGCCCGGGACCGTGCCCGGACCGGTGGGGGCGCCCGCCGTCGTCGGCGTGGGCTGCGTGCCCCGGTTCTCGTAGAAGAGGTTGTTGAGCCGGTTCTGCGCCACGTTGCCCACGATGTTGAACGACGCGCGCCCGTACACGCCGGAGGTGGGCTGCATCGCCAGATCGAAGAAGATGGACTCGGTGTGGTCCACCGTGTCCAGGTTGGGCCGCGTCGTGGCGATGCTCCCGCGCGACATGGAGCTGTCCATCACCAGCCGTAGGTTGGAGACCCGCACCGCGCTCAGCTCCTCCGTGCGCGCCAGCGCCATGGAGGACTCGTAGCCGCGGGACATCTCCGTCGGGCGGATGGCCGCGAAGTGCTGGCGGATGGTGTCGGAGGTGGTGGTGGCGGCGTATGGGTCCAGGCGGAAGGCCGCCTGCAGGACGTAGTACGCCGTGCGCGGCTGCACCCGGGCGATGCCCGCCTCGTCCTCGGGACCGAGGGTGCTGATGCCGAACCACTCCTCGTTCATGTTGTTCTGGCCCTCGACGTAGTCGCTCGGGTAGCCAGCGTTGGGCCAGGACGCGGTGGCGTCGTGGACGGACAGGTTGGACTCCTGTCCCATCTTCCACCAGCCATCCACCCACTGGAACACGAAGCCACCGAGCGCGTTCTGCGCGCGGCCGTGCCCGTAGCTCTGCGAGTAGATCTCCTCCCACTGCTTGCGCAGGTACTCCGCCTGCGCCAGGTGGTCCTCGCGCCCGGCCTTCGCGTCATAGGCGTCCGCGCCAAACTCGGTGAACATCACCGGCTTGTTCAGCTTCTGGAGCACCACGTCGAACAAGTCCCGCGCGGAGGCGCCGCGGTAGACGTTGGCGCCGAAGATGTCCAGCTCGGGGGCGTGGCGCGCGATGAGGTCCACGTACTGGGCGTCGCCGTTGGCGATGGACACCGGGTGGTGGGTGTCGCGGGCCTTGATGGTGCGCACCGCCTCGCCCATCAGCGAGTAGAGGTGCTCGGCGCGCGCCGCGTCCTCCTGGCCAGGGAGCGCCTGAATCTCATACCCCGTCCAGTGCAGGCCGTAGTTGTTCTCGTTGCCCAGCATCCACATCAGCACGCCGGGCGTGTTGTGGTAGCGCTCCACCCGCTGCGCCAGGTCCGTGAGCAGCGCCTTGCGGTGCACCGGATTGGAGTAGTCCGTGTTCGGCACCATGACGCCGTTCACGTTGGTGCCGTAGCGCCCCATCAACGGGTTCACCACGGTGTAGATGCCGTAGTTCCGGTAGATGTACTCCACCCACTGCGGGGGGATGTCGTCGAACTGGCGGATGGCATTGACGCCCATGTCGCGCAGCAGCGTCATCTCCCGCGCCAGCACCGCGCGGATGAAGTCGTCGGTCTGGTTCCACAGCGAATAGCGGTAGTTCTCGCCAATGGGCGTGTAGCCCCAGTTCATGCCGCGGATGGGGAAGTCCCGTCCGTCGACCTGGAGCTTGAAGCCGCGCTCGTCGCGGTGGACGCGCACGGCCTGCGTTGCCACGGGGGCCACCGCCGCCGTGGGCTGGAGGGACGGAGCCGCTGGGGCGGCCGGAGCCACCGGGGCGTCGGCGGCCGGCTCGGCGGGGGCGGGTGCCTGGGACAGCGTCACCGCCAGACACGTCACGAGGGTGAGGGAGCTCATGCCGCTTTCTCCACGTCCAGGCTGTTTTGGGTCACCACGGCGCGGTAGAGGTGCGCGCTGTCCTTGGGAATCCGCTTCTGGGTGGCGTAGTCCACGTAGACGAGCCCGAAACGCTTCTGGTAGCCGAAGGCCCACTCGAAGTTGTCGAGCAGGGACCACGCGAAGTAGCCCCCGAGCGGCACGCCCTGCCGGATGGCATCCAGCGACGCCTCCAGGTGCGAGCTCAGGTAGCTGACGCGCTTGGTGTCACGCACGCGCCCTTCCGCGTCCGGCCCGGTGGCGTAGGCGGCCCCGTTCTCGGTGATGTAGATGCGCCGCGGCTGGTAGTCCTTGTGCAGGCGCGTCAGCAGATTGGTGAGCCCGCCCGCGTACACCTCCCAATCCATGTCCGTGCGCTCCGGCTCGGCGTGGACGGTGCGAGGCGCGTTCTTCTCCTCGGGGATGCGGTCGCTGCGGATGATGCCGCGCGAGTAGTAGTTCACGCCCAGGAAGTCCGTGGGGGTGGCGATGGCCTCCAGGTCTCCCTCCCGGACGAAGTCCAGCGTGTCGGAGGAGATGCGGCCGGCCGCCAGGTGGTCCGCCACCACGTCCTTCGGGTAGCCACGGCCGTAGAGCGGATCCAGGAACCAACGGTTGAAGCTGCCGTCGAAGGCGCGGGTGGCGTCGAGGTCCTCGGGGCTGGGCGAGGCGGGCTGCGAGGGCACCAGGTTGAGGGTGATGCCCACCTCCGCGTTCTTCACGTTGGCGCGGATGACGGACACCGCCTGCCCGTGCGACACCAGCAGGTGGTGGGCGGTGGCGAGCATCTCGCCCCACTGGTTCTTGTGCCCGGGCGCGTGCTCGCCGTTGGCGTGGCCCAGGAAGCTGATGCACCAGGGCTCGTTGTGCGTAATCCAGCGGGACACGCGGTCGCCGAGCGCTTGGCTCATCACGTCCGCGTACTCGACGAACGCGCTCACCGTGTCACGCGAGGGCCAGCCGCCCTTGTCCTGCAGGGCCTGCGGCAGGTCCCAGTGGTAGAGCGTGACGAAGGGCTCGATGCCCTTCTCCAGCAGCCCGTCCACCAGGCGCGAGTAGAAGTCCAGGCCCGCCTGGTTCACCTTGCCGCGCCCCGCCGGGAGGATGCGGGGCCAGGCGACGGAGAAGCGGTACGCCTTGACGCCCATCCAGCGCATCAGCTCCACGTCGTCGCGCCAGCGGCTGTAGTGGTCGCAGGCCACCTTGCCGTCCGTGCCGTCGGCGATCTTGCCCGGCGTGGCGCAGAAGCGGTCCCAGATGGATTCGCCGCGTCCATCGGCGGTGGTGGCGCCTTCGATCTGGAAGGCGGAGGTGGCTACGCCCCAGAGAAAGTCAGAAGGGAACTGCCGCATTGTCGAGGACTCCTTTTGAGGATTCGAGATGGCAGCGGACGAGGTGATTCGCCGCGGGGTGGTGTTCGGGAGGAACGGTGGCGTGGCACCGCGCGTCCGCGTGGGGGCAGCGGGGCGCGAAGGCACATCCAGTCAGGGGGACCGGACCGGCCGCGGCCTTCACGGGCAGCGGAGCCCGGAGGAAGCCCGCGCCGTCCGGCACGGCCGAGCGCAGCAGCCGCGTGTACGGGTGACGGGGGGCCGCGAGGACGTCGGCGGTCCGCCCCGACTCGACGACGCGGCCCGCGTACAGCACCATGACGCGGTCCGCGAGGTGCCGGGCGCTCGCCAGGTCGTGGGTGATGAAGAGGATGCCAATGCCGCGCTCCTGCGTCAGGCCGCGCAGCAACTGGAGCACCTCCCGGCGGGTGGACACGTCCAGCATGGAGGTGGGCTCGTCCGCGATGATGACGTCCGGCTCCACCGCCAGGGCGCGCGCCACAGCCACACGCTGGCGCTGGCCGCCGGACAGCTCATGCGGGAAGCGCCGGGCGAAGGACTCTCCCGGCGTCAGCCCCACCGACTCGAGCAGGGCATGGACGCGCGTCTGGAGCTCCGCCCGCGTGGCCCGCCCGTGGCGCAGCAGGGGCCGCTCCAGGTGGTGGGCCACGGTGTGCACGGGGTTGAGGGAGGCGAACGGATCCTGGAACACCATCTGCACGCGGCCGCGGTAGGCGAGCGAGGCGCCGCCCTTCTCTCCGGCGAGCACGTCCTCGCCGCCGAGCCGCAGGCTGCCGCCGTCCGGCGCGTCCAGTCGTGCCAGCACCCGGGCCAGCGTGCTCTTGCCGCTCCCGGACTCGCCCACGAGCGCGACAATCTCACCCCGCTCCAGCGTGAACGACACCCCATTGAGCAGCGTGCGGCGGGAGCGCGAGAGGAAGCCTCCCACGGGGACGCTGCGCGACAGCCCGGTGACTTCCAGCAGGGGAGGGCTCATTGGTGGCCTCCTCGGAGCGCGGCCCGTGCGGGCGCCGGTGGGTTGGCCGCGAGCGCGAGGTCCGGTGCCGGCCCGGTCGCGTCGTCGGCGGTGAGGTGGGGGAAGGACGACAGCAACAGGCGCGTGTACGGGTGGCGGGCCTCGGTGCGCAGGCGCTCCGAGGTGTCCACCTCCACCAGCTTGCCGCCCTGGAGAATGCCCACGCGGTTGGAGATGGCCAGCAGCAGCGGCAGGTCATGGGTGATGAAGAGGACCGCGAAACCCAGCCGATCCTTCAGCTCGAGCATCCGCTGGAGGAGCTCCTTCTGCACCACCACGTCCAGCGCGGTGGTGGGCTCGTCCATCACCACCAGCTTGGGCTCCAGCGCGAGCGCGAGCGCGATGCCCACCCGCTGGCGCATGCCGCCCGAGAGCTGGTGCGGCCAGGCCTTCACCAGCTCCGGCGACAGCCCCACCATGGCCAGCAGCTCTCCCGCCCGGGCGTAGGAGGCCGCCCGCGAGGTGCGCCCGTGCGCCGCCAGCGTGTCGTGGAACTGCTCGCCCAGGGTGAGCACGGGGTTGAGCGCGCTCATGGCGCTCTGGAACACCATGGACACCTGGGACCAGCGGAAGGCACGCAGCGCGGCGGCGTCCAGGGCGGTGACGTCCGTGCCGTTGAAGAGGATGCGGCCCTGGGTGATGCGCGCGGCGGGAGGCAGCAGGCGCAGCAGCCCGAAGCCGATGGTGGACTTGCCGCTGCCGGACTCGCCGGCCAGGCCCAACACCTCGCCGGGCGCGATATCGAACGACACGTTGTCCACGACCCGGGCCGGGCCGCGCTCCGTCGCGTACTCGATGCACAGCTCGCGCACGCTCAGCAGCGCCCCGGGTGGCTGCGGCTCGGCCTGTGCGGCCGACACCACCGGGGTGATGGGCGCCACCGCCGGAGGGGCCTTGAGCGCCGGGTTGGTCAGCTCGTCGATGGCGGAGCTGAGCAGCGTCAGCGAGAAGCCGACCAGCGCGATGCACACGCCGGTGGGGACGAAAATCCACCACGAGCGCGTCAGCAGCGCCGCGTCATTGGAGGCCCAGTAGAGGTTGGTGCCCCACGTCACCGAGCCCACGTCCCCCAGTCCGAGGAACTCCAGGCCCACCTGGGCGCCCACCGCGTAGAGCGTGTTGCCGATGAACGAAGAGGCGATCAGCGACGCCATGTTCGGCAGCAGCTCCCGGGCGATGATGCGGGAGCGGCTCTCACCGGCCACCAGCGCGGCGGCCACGAAGTCCCGGTTGCGCAGGGACAGTGCCTCGGCGCGGAAGACGCGCGCGTTCCACGCCCAGCCCGCCACCGTCAGCACGGCCACCATCCGCAGCGGCCCCGAGGGGAGGTACGCCCCCAGGACGATGGCCAGCGGCAGCCCGGGAATGACGAGGAACACGTTGGTGGTGAGCGACAGCGCGTCGTCCACCCGGCGGCCCAGGTAGCCGGCCGTCACACCGATGAGCGCGCCCACCAGGGTGACGAGCAGGCCCACCGCGAAGCCCACCGCGAGCGTCTCGCGCGCACCCGCCACCGTCTGCGCGAGCACGTCCTGTCCCTGGCCCGTCGTCCCGAAGAGGTGGGCGCGGGAGGGCGGCTGGTGGGGGCGGCCCACCAGGTCGCTCGGGTCCATGACCAGCCAGGGCCCCACCAGGGCCAGGACGAGGAAGAACAGCAGGATGCTGCCGCCCACCGCGGCCTTCCGGTGGCGGAGCAGACGGCGGATGGAATCACGCATGGGCGCGGGTCCTCGGGTCCAGCCACAGGCAGAGCAGGTCCACGGCGAAGTTGGCGGCGAGCACCGCCAGGGTGATGACCAGGAAGAGCCCCTGCATCAGCGGGTAGTCCTGGTTGCGCACCGCGAGGATGAGCAGGTACCCGGTGCCGGGGTACGAGAAGACAATCTCCGTCAGCAGCGAGCCGCCCAGCACGAAGCCCAGGGCCATGCCGAAGCTGGTGACGTTGGGCAGGAGCGCGTTGCGCGCGGCGTACCGCATCATCACCTGCCACGGCGGCAGTCCCTTGGCGTGGGCGAGCCGGAGGGTGTCCGTGCCGAGCGTGGCCACCATGGTGTTGCGCATGCCCAGCATCCACCCGCCCAGCGTGGCCACCACGATGGAGGCCGCCGGCAGCACCGCGTGCCGGGCCACGTCCGCCGCGAAGGTGAAGGACAGCCCCGGCTCCAGGTCATGCGAGTACGCGTGGCGCAGGGGGAACCAGCCGAGCCCGAAGCCGAAGAGGTACAGCGACAGCATGGCCAGCCAGAAGTAGGGGAAGGCCCCCAGGAAGGCGAACGCGGGCGAGGCCACCGAGTCCAGCCACCCGCCGCGGTTCCACGCCGCGAGCACCCCGAGGAACGAGCCCAGCACGAAGCTGATGATGACGGCGCACCCGGCCAGCCCCAGCGTCCACACCAGCCCCGTGCCGATGACCTCCGACACGCGGGACGGGTAGTAGGCGTAGGACAGCCCCAGCTCCCCGGTGAACAGGTGCTCGAGGTAGGTGAGGTACTGCATGTGCAACGGGGCATCCGTGAAGCCGAAGGCGGCGCGCATCGCCTCCATGGCCTCGGGCTGCACCCGGCCCTCGAAGCGCGCGA
>DASQMW010000220.1:0-3921 GCA_035645295.1 Archangium sp. | reverse complement strand
ACTCCTGTGCTTCCCCGGTGTCCGTGAAGCCGTCGCCATGGCTCGCGAGGACGTCCCCGGTGACAAGCGCCTGGTGGGCTACGTCACCGCCGACTCCTCCCTCGACACCTCCTCCCTCCGCTCCTTCCTGCTCTCCAGGCTTCCCGAGTTCATGGTCCCCTCGGCCCTGCTCCGCCTGGACTCCTTCCCCCTCACTCCCAACGCCAAGGTCGACCGCAAGGCCCTCCCTACCCCCGACGCACGCCCTGACTCCGTCCCCTTCGTCGCTCCCAGCACCCCCATCGAGCAGAAGCTCGCGGCGCTCTGGAGCGAGGTGCTCCGCGTCGATCGCGTCGGCGTCAACGACGACTTCTTCGCCATTGGTGGCCACTCGCTGCTGGCCACCCAGCTCGTCTCCCGCATCCGCTCCACCTTCAAGGTGGAGCTGCCCCTGCGTTCGCTCTTCGAGGCGTCCTCCCTCCAGCAGCTCGCCTTCCGCATCGAGTCCGCCCTCGGAGGCGACTCCTCGCTACCCGCGCTCCGTCCGGCGCCTCGCGACGGCAACCCGCCGCTGTCCTTCGCCCAGCAGCGCCTGTGGTTCCTCGATCAGCTCGAGCCCGGTAGCACCAGCTACAACATGCCCGCCGCACTGCGGCTGGTGGGCCCCCTGGACACCTCGGCGCTCCAGCGCGCCTTCTCCGAGCTGACGCGCCGCCATGAGGCGCTGCGCACCACCTTCAGCACCGAGAATGGCACTGCCCTCCAGCTCATCCATCCCGCCGCCGAGCTGCCACTGACGTGGGTGGACCTCAGCGCCCTGCCCGAGGCCTCTCGTGAGGCCGAGGCACGCCGGCTCGCCACCGAGGAGGCCGCCCGTCCCTTCGAGCTGGCACGAGGCCCCCTGCTGCGCACCACCCTGCTGCGCCTGGATGAACAGCAGCACGTGCTGCTCATGACCATGCACCACATCGTCTCCGACGGCTGGTCCATGGGCGTGCTGGTGCGCGAGGTGGCTGCCCTTTACCAGGCCTTCGTTTCCGGCCGGCCTTCACCCCTGCCCGAGCTGCCCCTGCAGTACGCCGACTACGCCCTCTGGCAGCGCTCCTGGCTGCACGGTGAGGCGCTCGATTCCCAGCTCTCCTGGTGGAAGCAGCACCTGGCCGGTGCACCCCACGCCCTGGAGCTGCCCACCGACTTTCCGCGCCCGCCCGCGCAGTCCTTCCGCGGCAGCCTGGTGGAGCTGCGCCTGCCCCAGGCCCTCTCCGAGTCCCTCGCGGCCCTCTGTCAGAAGGAGGGTGTCACCTCCTTCATGGCCCTGCTGGCTGCCTTCCAGACGCTGCTGGCCCGCTACTCGGGCCAGGAGGACGTCGTCGTCGGCTCACCCATCGCAGGCCGCCGCTTCTCCGAGCTCGAAGGCCTCATCGGCTTCTTTGTCAACACGCTCGCCCTGCGCTCCCGCCTGGAGCCCGGCACCTCCTTCCGACAGCTCCTGCAGCGCGTGCGGGAGGCCACCCTGGGTGCCTATGCCCACCAGGACGTCCCCTTCGAGAAGCTGGTCGAGGAGCTCCAGCCCCAGCGCGATTCCAGCCGTGCGCCGATCTTCCAGGTGATGTTCGCGCTGCAGAACACGCCCCTGGATTCCGGCACCACCGACAACACCGGCCTCTCCATCCGCCCCCTGGAGGTGGAGAGCCGCACGGCCAAGTTCGACCTCTCCCTCTCCCTGTCGGACTCGCCCTCCGGTCTCCTGGCGCAGCTTGAGTACAACACCGATCTGTTCCGCGAGGACACGGCCCGCCGGCTGCTCTCCTACCTCCAGGTGCTGCTGGAGGGAGCGCTCAGCAACCCCGACACACTGCTGTCCGCGCTGCCGCTCCTCCCCGAGGCCGAGCGCCACCAGCTCCTGGTGGACTTCAATGACACGCGTGTCGACTACCCGCGTGACGCCTGCGTCCACCACCTCTTCGAGGCCCAGGCCCGTCGCACTCCCGACGCCATCGCCCTCGTCTCCGAGCACCAGCACCTCACCTACCGCCAGCTCGACGAGTCCGCCAACCAGCTCGCCCACCACCTGCTCTCCCTGGGCGTCGGCCCCCACTCCCTCGTCGCCCTCTGCCTGGGTCGCTCCTTCGACGTCGTCGTCTCCATCCTCGCCACCCTCAAGGCCGGCGCCGCCTACGTCCCGCTCGACCCCTCCTACCCTCGTGAGCGCTCCGCGCTCATCCTCGAGGACTGCCAGCCCCAGGTGCTCCTGGCTCACAGCCACCTGCTGCACGAGCTCCCAGCCCACTCCGCTCGCGTGGTGTGCCTGGACTCCGAGCGCCACGCCTTCTCCTCCCTCCCTACCCACGCCCCCTCCGTCCCCGTCTCCGCCCTGCACCTGGCCTACGCCATGTTCACCTCCGGCTCCACCGGCCGGCCCAAGGGCGTGATGATTCAGCACCGCGGCATCGTCCGCCTGCTGCTCGGCGTCGACTACACCCACTTCGGCCCCGACGAAGTCTTCATCCAGCTGGCGCCCCTGGCCTTCGATGCCTCCACCTTCGAAATCTGGGGCGCCCTGCTGCACGGCGCTCGTCTCGTGCTCCCGCCCGAGGGCACTCGCTCCTTCGAGGACATCGCCCGCGTCCTCCAGCACCACGGCGTCACCGCTGTCTGGCTCACCGCGGCCCTCTTCGAGCAGATGGCCCTCTCCTTCCCGGACGTCATCGCCTCCATTCCCCGCGTCCTCGCCGGGGGCGACGTCCTCAACCCCGCGCGGATGCGCGCCATCCTCGCTCGCGGTGCCCACGTCGTCGCCTGCTACGGCCCCACCGAGAGCACCACCTTCGCCAGCAGCAGCCTGCTCTGCCGCCCCGAGGACGTCGGCCCCTCCGTCTCCATCGGCCGCCCCCACGCCAACACCACCGTGTACCTGCTGGATGCCTCGCTGCGCCCCGTCCCCCTCGGCGCTCCCGGCGAGCTCTACATCGGCGGTGACGGCCTGGCCTGGGGCTACATGCGTCGCCCCGAGCTGTCCGCCGAGCGCTTCCTGCCCGACCCCTTCTCCTCCGAGCCCGGTGCCCGCATGTACCGCTCTGGCGACATGGCTCGCTGGCTGCCCGACGGCCGCCTGGACTTCCTGGGCCGGCGCGACACCCAGGTGAAGCTGCGCGGCTTCCGCATCGAGCTGGGCGAGGTGGAGGCCACTCTTTCCCTGCACCCCTCCGTGCACGAAGTCACCACCCTGGTGCGCGAGGACGTGCCCGGCGACAAGCGCCTGGTGGCCTACGTCGTCCCCGCTCCCGGCCACTCCCTCGAGGTGGACTCGCTGCGCTCCTTCCTCAAGCAACGTCTGCCCGAGTACATGGTGCCCTCCGCCTTCGTCCCCCTGGAGGCCCTGCCCCTCTCTCCCAACGGCAAGGTGGACAGGAAGGCCCTGCCCACTCCGGACGCCTCCTCCCGCCTCGCTTCCCAGCGTCCCTTCGTCGCCCCCTCCACTGCCACCCAGCAGCAGCTCGCCTCCCTCTGGGCCGAGCTCCTCAACGTGGAACAGGTGGGCCTGTACGACGACTTCTTCTCCCTGGGCGGCCACTCCCTGCTGGCCACACGGCTCGTCTCCCGCCTGCGCTCCTCCTTCCAGGTGGAGCTTCCCCTGCGTGCCCTCTTCGAGGCCTCCTCCCTCGAGCAGCTGGCCTCCCGCATCGAGTCCGCCCTCGTCGCTGGCGGCAAGCAAGCCGCTCCGCCCGCGCTCCGTCCGGCGCCTCGCGACGGCCTGCTGCCCCTTTCCTTTGCTCAGCAGCGCTTGTGGTTCATCGATCAGCTCCAGCCGGGCAACCCCACCTACAACATCCCCACGGCCCTGCGTCTCTCGGGCTCCCTGGATGCCTCCGCCCTCCAGCGCGCCTTCTGCGAGCTGGTGCGCCGCCACGAGTCGCTGCGCACCACCTTCGGTGACGACAA
>DASQMW010000219.1:0-8933 GCA_035645295.1 Archangium sp. | reverse complement strand
GGCACCCTCCTCTGGGCCACCGGCTTCCGCCCGGACTACGACTGGCTGGAGGTGCCCGTGCTCGACGCGCGAGGCGCCCCCGTCCACCAGCGCGGCATCACCGCGTCCCCGGGGCTCTACTTCCTCGGCCTCAAGTGGTTGTATCGGCCCAACTCCTCCCTGTTGGGAGGCGTGGGGCGGGATGCCGCCTTCCTCGCGGCCCACCTCGCCGAGCGGGCGGGCCACTCCCGCTCCGCCGCGTCCCCCCGTCCTTTCCAGGAGGCATCATGAGACTCGAGCTCGCATACCGTACGGTGGACCTCTTCACCGTCAGCCCGCGCACCCCCGACGAAGCGCTCTACTGGAAGAACATCGAGACCGTCATGCGGCTGAGCGACCGCTACGGGTACACCGGGTTGCTCATCTTCACGGGCAACGACGTCATCATCGAGCCCTGGGTGGTGGCGCAGCGGGTGCTCGCCGAGACGAAGCAGCTCTCGCCGCTGGTGGCCATCAATCCCCTCTACGTGCACCCCTTCACGGCGGCGAAGTTCATCTCCTCCTTCGCCCACCTCTACGGGCGCCGCACGTACGTCAACCTGGTGACGGGCGCGGCGCTCAGCTACCAGCAGGCGCTCGGTGACACCCTGCCGCACGACGAGCGGTACGAGCGGCTCCAGGAGTACGCGGCGGTGATGAAGCGGTTGCTCTCCACGCCCTCGGTGAGCCACGAGGGGCGCTACTACCGCGTGTCCAACCTGCAGCTGCTGCCCCGGCCGCCCGAGGCGCTGCAGCCCGGCTTCCTGCTGGCGGGGCAATCCGAGGCGGCGCGACAGACGGCCAGGGCGCTGGGCGCGGTGAGCATGCAGATGCTACCGGCCACGCTGGAGGACGGGCTGCGCGCGGGCGGGCGCGGTGTCCACTTCGGCATCGTCACCCGTCCCCAGGAGGCCGAGGCCTGGAAGGCCGCACGCGCCCTCTTCCCCGAGGACGAGCTGGGGCAGAACGTGCTCGAGCTCTCCATGCGCAACACCGACGCCGAGTGGAAGTGGCGGATGAAGATGGCCGCCGAGGGCGCCGAGGTGGCGCGGAAGGGCTTCTGGCTGGAGCCCTTCCGCAACTTCAAGGCGGACTGTCCCTACTTCGTGGGAGACCACGAGCAGGTGGCCGCGCTCATCACCTCGCTGGTGCGGCGGGGCATCGACACCTTCATCCTGGACATCCCTCCGCTCGAGGAGGAGTTCCACCACATCGACCTGGCGCTGAAGAAGGCCGCGGCACGCCCGAGCCCGCTTCCCGACGCGCTCTTCACCGGCATGCGGCAGCGTGCCATCGCTCAGGACTGAGGCCGCCATGCGCTACCCTCCCGTCTGGGATGCCCCCGAAACCACCGACCTCCTCCAGCGCCTGTTCACGGCCACGGGCGAACCCGAGCACGCCCTGGACGCACGGGTCTCCGAGCTCGTCTCCCGCTTCCTCGACGGCACGCGCGTGAGCTCGGAGGTCGGCTTCGACGCGCTGTCGGCGTCCTTCACCTCCACCCACCTGCCCGTGGAGCCCGAGGACGACGAGGACTACCTGGAGCACCTCGAGCGGGACGTGGTGGCACACGCCATCCACACCAGCTCGCCCACGTACATCGGCCACATGACGTCCGCGTTGCCGTACTTCACGCGGCCCTTGAATCGGCTCGTCAGCGCCCTCAACCAGAACGTGGTGAAGGTGGAGACGGCGAAGTCCCTCACCCCCTATGAGCGCCAGGGGCTGGCCATGATGCACCGGCTCGTGTTCGGGCGGGAGGAGTCCTTCTACGCCGAGCACGTGCAGAACCGCCGCAGCACGCTCGGCATGGTGACGTCCGGGGGCACCATCGCCAACATGACGGCGCTGTGGGTGGCCCGCAATGCGTCGCTCGGCCCCCAGGGGGACTTCCCCGGCCTCGAGCGCGCCGGGCTGGCGGCCGCGCTGGAGCACCGGGGCGCCCGGCGCGCGGTCATCATCGGCTCGTCGCTCATGCACTACTCGCTGCAGAAGGCGGCGGACGTGCTGGGGCTGGGGACGCAGAACGTCCGCCAGGTGGGTGTGGACGAGCGCAGCCGCATGAAGGTTCAGGAGCTGCGACGCGTGGTGGAGGAGTGCCGCCGGCACCGGGAGCACATCGTGGCCATCATCGGCGTGGCGGGCACCACCGACTCGGGGGGAATCGATGCCCTGGAGGACATCGCCCAGGTGGCACGCGAGGCGGGGGCGCACTTCCACGTGGATGCCGCGTGGGGCGGGCCCATCCTCTTCTCGGACACCCACCGGCACAAGCTGCGGGGCCTCGAGCTGGCGGACTCGGTGACCATCGACGGGCACAAGCAGCTCTACGTCCCCATGGGACTGGGCATGGTGCTGCTGAAGGACCCTCGGGCCGCGGTGTCCATCGAGAAGCAGGCGCCGTACATCATCCGCGCCAACTCGCCGGACCTGGGCCGGCGCTCCCTGGAGGGCTCCCGGCCGGCGGCCATCCTCCACCTCCACGCCGCGCTGCACCTGCTGGGGCGCCAGGGCTACGCCCAGCTCATCGACGAGGGCATCCGCAAGACGCGCTACCTGGCGGACACCCTCCGGGCCCAGCCCGAGTTCGAGCTGATGGCCGAGCCGGACATGAACATCCTCAACTACCGGTACCTCCCGGTGGCGCTGCGCAAGCGTGTCCGCCTGGGGGGCCTGGGGCCCGGGGAGGACGCGTTGCTCAACCAGTTCAACGAGCGCCTCCAGGAAGCGCAGAGCCGCGCGGGGCGGACGTTCGTGTCGAGGACCACCCTGCGTCACACCCGCCATGGCCAGGACAGACCCCTCACCGTGCTGCGCGCGGTCCTCGCCAATCCGCTGACGACCGAGCGGCACATCGATGCCGTGCTGGAGGACCAGCTGCGCATCGCCTCCACGCTGGAGGCCACCGGGGAGACGGTATGAGTGAGTCCCATCTCCAGGCCGTGAAGAAGGTCTATGAGGCGTACGAGCGCGGGGACCTGGACGCGGTGCTCGCCGTGCTCGCGGACGACATCGTCTGGGCCAACCCGTACCCGCCCCATGTGCCGCTGGCCGGGGTCTTCGAGGGGCACTTGGCCTTCCGGCGGTTCGTGGGCGCCATCCGCGAGTCGACGGAGTCCCTGGCCTTCGAGGTGAGGGAGTTCGTCGCGCAAGGGGACAAGGTGGTGGTGCTCGGCTGGGAGCGGGTCATCGCCAGGCCCACGGGCCGCGTCTACGAGAACCCGTGGGCACACGTCTGGACCCTGCGCGAGGGCAAGGCCCGCTCCGTCCGCGTCTTCGGAGACACCGCCGCGGTGGGGGCGGCGTTCCAGCGGGAGTCGCTCGGCTGCCCTGGCACCCCACCCAGGTAGCAGCGGGGGGGCATGGGCTTCTGGGGCAGGGTCAGCGGGACTCGACTTCGCGGAACACCACGCCGTCGAGTTCCCACCGCGCTGCCGCCTCCACGAAGCGCTCCGTGGCGATGATGAGGCCCGGAGCATCCGCCAACCGGAACAGGTCCAGGCCCTCCGGAAACGTCTCGCTGGCGAGGACGACAGGGTCTGGCATGGGACCCTCCACCTCACTGCCACCACACCGGGGACACGGAGGCTTTCGCGTCCAGCTCAGGCAGTCGGGATGGAACCGGCCCTGGACGTGCAGCTGCAGGTTCACCAATCGGGGCGGGTCCTTCACGCGGAAGCGCACATCCACAGGGCAGGCCTGGAGGCCACGCACCCCGGCACCTCGTAGCTGCTCCAACGCTTCCTCGCGCATGCAGAGTGTCCAGTCCTCCTGCATGAAAAGCGGTCCAAACGTGCCGGAGCCAGTCCCCGTCAGAGGACCCAGCTCGGCCCCTGGCTCCAGCACCGCGTTCCGAGGAGCGAGCGGGCGCACCAGTTCGCGCAGCCGCTCGAGTTCCTCCAGGGGAACGGGTGCTGGATTGGATAGCTTCTTCAGCTCCGGCGCGGGGAGGCTCGACAAGTCCACGCAGGGATACTCCAGTCCGAGCACGGCGCTACTGAGGCCACACGCCGGACAGGGCCGCATGCCCGGGAGCCCCCACCGGTGCGCGGCGTTCAAGTCCCCCGTATACCGCGGCGAGGAGTCCTTCTTGAGGGTGAAGCACCGCATGCCACCTCCGGCTCCCAGCGCCAACCTCAAGGAGCAGCGAAGAGCTGGGGACCTGGGGGAGGGCTGAAGTGACTGTAGTAGGGCACAATGGGCCCGGTGACATCGAAACGGAAGGCGAGCTCCAGCGCCTGGCGCAGCAACTCCTCGCGCGGGATGTGACGCCGGTGCAGGTTGGCGTTCATGTAGTCCCGCCAGGCGGCGTTCCACGGACCGCCCCGCCCACCAGGGTTGTGAACCCGAAGGTGCAGGTGCTCCGGAATGACCATCGTGAACTCGTGGATGTTGATGTCGTGCCGCAAGAACCAGCGCGCCAGCGGGTCTGCCTGCGGGAACAGGTGGTGCTTGACCAACCGGCTTCCGCTCATGTTCGGAAACGCGGGCAGGTAGCCGTAGCTGTAGCGGAAGTGAAAGGTCATCCGCGGCCGGGTTCCCTGTCGGATGCCTGAGCGCCGGTAATCACGAACGACCCGCTGCGATGGGGGAAGTGGAGGCCGTACCGGACGGTAGCCGCCGCTTGCCAATTGCACGCCATGCGCCAGTCGCGCGTCAGCGATGGCCTCCGGGTCCACCGCGTCACATCCGAAGAGCCCACACTCGCCCAGCTCTCCATCACATGCGAACACCACACATGCGTCCTCGTGCGGGTTCTCGCACTCCTCCGCATCCAGTTGGGCAACTCCGTCCCAGGCGCGCACAGCGGGAGAAGCCGTGCCGCAGGCGGAGAGCGCCATGATGGAGAAGCCCAGGCACAGCAGGACGACGGGGCGGAGCGGTAGGGGAGTCATCAGTCTCGGACGATACTCCCTTCCCGAGGATGGCTGCCCTTGAGCCCGCCTCCCCGAAGCGGCGTGCGACGGTGGCGCAAGTGAAGAGCCCGACGAAGGCCCGAGCCTCACTGGACTCCTGCAATGGGTCTTCGGCGAGTCCGCGGGTGCAGCCTCGCTCCTCGCCCAGGCCAACTGGAAGCAGTAGCTGTCGGGTGAGCTGCCCGTCCTGAACCTGCCGCTGGATTTCCCGACCTGCTCACATGCGAGCAGCTGGCCTTGGAGTGTGTTCGCGCAGCGGGGTTCGAGGCCGCCCAGGCCGAGTGGTTCGATCAGGGCGACCATCGCTTCCTGGAGATCACCCGATTCGACCGATGCGGTCGACACGGACGGCGCGCCTTGCTGTCCCTGCGCGCCATCGACAACGAATACGTCAGCCTGGGAAAGGGCTGGACGCCGGTCGCCCTTCGCCTGCTCAACGAGCGCCGTCTTTCCAAGGAAGACGTCCTGCGCATCCGCTGGCTCGACACCTTCGGCCAGCTCATCGGAAACACCGACCGTCACCTGGGCAATGTCTCCTGTTTCGTGACGCCCCCTGGACGGTTCCGGCTCGCCCCCATCTACGACATGTTGCCCATGGTCTTCGCTCCCGATGGCGCGCACCTCGTCGAGCGCACCTTCACGCCCGCGCCGCCGAACGCGAACAACCTGGACGTCTGGGCCGACGCCGCCCGCCAGGCGCTGGCATACTGGGACAAGCTCGTCGTCTGCACGGACCTGAGCGAGGACTTCCGCCAGCGCTGTGCCACCTGCCGGGAGTCCCTCGCCGCGCTCATCGAACGCCTGCCCGCGCTCTGACGAAGCCCTTCATGTCCCCGGAGAGCACGGTCATCGCGCCGTCGGCGAACAGGCCCGTGTCGGACAGTCGCTTGCGCATGCGCACTTCGTCGGGGCCGAGCCGGACCGGACTTACAGGTCGAGCGGGCGGCACGCGGGGTCATGCCAGCCGCCGCCGGGCTCGTTCGCCTCTGGCTCAGGTCGAGGCCCCCTCCCGCAGCGCCGTGTCCATGCGCGGGTCGGAGACCCTCTGCGCGAACCAGCGAGGGTAGTAGTCCGCGTGGGGGCTGAGCGCATCGAGGCGGCGCACCTCCTCCTCGCTCAGCCGCACCTGGAGGGCCCCAAGGTTGTCTTCCAGTTGGGGCAGCTTGCTCGCGCCGAGCAGCAGCGTGCTCACGCCCGGTCTGGCCAGCAGCCACGCGAGCGCCACCTGCGCCACCGAGGCGCGGTGGGCCTGGGCGATGGGGCGCATCGCCTCCACCAACCCGAAGCCCGCCTCCTTGTCGAAGGGCAGGAAGTCGAAGCCCGCGAGCCGGTTCTGCGCGTCCTGGAGGTTCTCGCGCGTGTACTTGCCGGACAGGAAGCCGCCGGCCAGCGGGCTCCAGACCATCGTGCCGATGCCCGCGTCCTGCACGAACGGCAGCACCTCGTGCTCGAGGTCGCGCCCGACCAGCGAGTAGTACATCTGCGCCGCGACGAAGCGCGCGTGCCCGTGCCGCTCCTGGAGCCCCACCGCCTTGGCCGCCTGCCATGCCGTCCAGTTGGAGTAGCCCACGTAGCGCACCTTCCCCGCGCGCACGAGCTGGTCGAGCGCCTCGAGCGTCTCCTCCAGGGGCGTGTGCGGGTCGAAGCGGTGGACGATGTAGAGGTCGAGGTAGTCGGTCCCCAGCCGCTCGAGGCTCGCCTCGCAGGAAGCGAGAAGGTGGCGGCGCGACAGCCCCGTGTGCACGAGCGCCTCGCCCGTGCGCAAGCCCACCTTGGTGGAGATGACGACGTCCTTGCGGCGCTTGCCCAGGACCCGGCCCAACATCCGCTCCGACTCACCCGCGGCGTACGCGTCCGCGGTGTCGAAGAAGTTGATGCCCGCCTCCAGCGCGCGGTCCACCAGGGCCCGGGCGTTTGCATCGTCGACCTTGTAGATGGCCGGCATGTTGCCGGTGCCGAAGGTCATCACCCCGAAGGCCAGCCGCGAGACCACCAGGCCCGAGTTGCCGAGTCGCGTGTACTGCATGGTTGCTCTCCTCTCGTGGGTGGGGGCGCCCGCGCCCCGGAGTCCAGCGCAGGGGCCCACGCCCCCCCTGCACATGCCATCACCATGCCCCCTGCCGGCTAGAAAGAGAATGCGCGGGCTGCTACATGCGTTTTGAAGGTTCTCTTCTCAATGCCCCCCCACTCCCTCAGCGGCCTGCTGGCCTTCCTCACCGTGGCGGAGCGGCGCAGCTTCTCGGCCGCGGGGCGGGCGCTGGGCGTCTCCGCCTCGGCGCTGAGCCAGTCCGTGCGCGGCCTGGAGGCCCGCGTGGGCACGCCGCTGCTCGTGCGCACCACCCGCAGCGTGAACCTCACGGAAGCCGGGCGGCAACTCCTGGAGCAAAGCGGGCCGGGGGTGCGCGAGGCGCTCGCCGCCATTGAGCAGGCCTCGACGCTCGGCACCCAGGTCGTGGGGCAGCTGCGCCTGAGCGTGCCGCGCATTGCCGTGCCGCTGGTGCAACCCGTGCTGCCCCGGCTCCTGCGCGCGCACCCGCGGCTCTCGGTCGAGGTCTCCGTCGAAGATCGGCTGGTCGACATCGTGGCCGAGGGCTACGACGCGGGCATCCGGCTGAGCGAGTCCATCGAGCGTGACATGGTGTCGGTGCGCATCTGCCCCCCCTTCCGCTTCGTCGTGGTGGGCTCGCCGGAGTACCTGGCGCGGCGCGGGAGGCCGCGTCACCCGCGCGAGCTGGTGGAGCACACGTGCATCAACTACCGCGCCCCCACCTCCGGGCGGCTGTATGCGTGGGAGTTCGAGCGACGCGGCCGCGAGTTCCAGATCGCCGTGCAGGGCCAACTGGCCACGGATGACGGCGCGCTGCTCGTGGGCTCGGCGCTCGCGGGGCTTGGGCTCAGCTATGTCGCCGAGCCCGCGGTGGCCGAGCACCTGGCCGCAGGGCGCCTGGAGGAGGTGCTCTCCGACTACGTGCCGGGCGTGCCCGGCTTCTTCCTCTACTTCCCGCACCGGGCCCAGCGCGGGCCCAAGCTGCGCGCGCTCCTGGAGGAGATGAAGCGCGGGCTCTGAACGGGTAGGGCGGGCTGCCGGTCTTCCAGCTCCGGCAGCCCCAGGAGGCAATGGCCTGGGACTGGGCTCACCTGCACTCAGTCCAGATTCCGCTCCGCGAAGACGCGCATGGCGTCACGGAGGTACGCCGCGGCGCCCGGGGCGTGCTTGTCGTAGTTCGCGGTGAAGCGCGGATCCGCGACGTACATCTCGCCCAGGTGGATGTAGGCCTCGCGGTTGGGCGTCCAGAAGAACGAGACCCACGTGTAGTGCCTGCGCACCAGTTGCTGGACCTCGTCGCTGGCCACATCGTCGCCGCGCACGCTCGCCTCGGCGAGCGCCCTGGCGACGCGTTCCTGTTCGACCATCAGGTCGCGCTGCTGCTCCTTGCTCAAGGTCGCCCACTTGCGGTTGCTGTGGTCGTAGGCGGCGCGGCCCCAGCGATTGACGACCTCCTCCTCGTACTGGCTGTTGTCGAAGCCATCCAGGATTTCCTCTGCCATGAGCTGCTCTCCTTCCTCTGTCTTGCGAATCGTCGTCTCCACCGACGCAATCTGCCGCGCCAGCCGCTCCTGCTCCTGCCGTAGCCACTTGAGGTGCGTCATCAGGGCCTTGGAGGTCTCCCGTTGACCGTCGAGCACCCCGGCGATGGCCGGCAGGCCAAGACCGAGCTCTCGAAGCAACAGGATGCGTTGCAACCTCACGAGGGCCGCCTGGTCGTAATAGCGGTAGCCATTGCTTCCCATGCGGCTCGGCTTGAGCAGCCCCATGTCGTCGTAATGACGCAGGGTGCGGCTCGTCGTTCCCACCAGGCGAGCAATCTCCTGGATTGACCACTCCATCGGGTTTCCCTCTCTCGTGCGGGTCAACTGGAGGGCAAGGTACAGGTTGACGTTGCGTGAAGGTCAAGCCCTCACGAGCACCTGGATGAGGAGCAGGGTGGCGACACGCGC
>DASQMW010000218.1:0-10851 GCA_035645295.1 Archangium sp. | reverse complement strand
CCCAGCCTGGCCGCGCAGGCGGCGTAGCGCAGCAGGTCGCCGCACGGCGGTCGCTGCTCCACGCCATCTGCACCTGGGGCGCCATATGGCTCCCTCTACGCGCTACCCTACCTCTGGCCGATTCGCCGACACGCTCCTAGGTACGTGAGGCCATCGTTCGTGAAGAGCATGGCCTTGCCCAGCAACTGATTGCACGACAGGTCCTCACACTCTACCCACAAGCCCACCAAGCTCTCTTGTCGCGAGCAAGCGACGAGGGGGAGGGCCAGGAGCAGGCTCACTACCTGCGACCGGAATGTCATGGCCGAAAGTGTAGCCCACCCGTTGGGTTGCGGCGGAGCTGTCGTCTTCCCCTCCCGCGCGCGAGCCGCCAGGCAGGAGACAAGCTTTCCAAGAAAAACTGGAAATAATGGACGAGAGCAGTGTACGAGGTGGCCTCCACCCCGTCGGACTCCCCCCCCAAGGAGAGCCATGCTTCCACGCTTCCCTTCGACACTCGTTTCACTCATCGCACTCGCGGTGGCCGCCGACTGTGCGGGCCCGGAAGACGCCGGCCTCAAGCCCGAGCCGGGCGGCGAGTCATCGGCTGTGTCGCAGGCACTCGGTGTCTGCGACGGCGTCACCTGCAGCGGGCACGGCGTCTGCCGGGACAACGCCGGCAGCGCGCTCTGCGTCTGCGACGAGGGCTTCACCGGGTCCTCGTGCGCCACGCGCGGCTCCAACTTCTACGCGCGCTCGCTGCTCGTCCCGGGACTCGCCGATCCCGACGTCCACAAGGAGAACGATGACCTGTTCTTCCTCACGGGCACTGGCGACGCGCGCACCGTGCCCATCTATGAGACCAACGACCTGTCGAGCTTCCGCTTCAAGCGCGGCTACGACCCGTCAGTGGCCGACCCGACCTACGACTACTGCATGATCTGGGCGCCGGACCTCGGCAAGTACAACGGCACCTACAACCTGTACTTCTCGGCCCAGCGGGTGCCCAATGGCATGGCCTGCCCGGCGAGCGGCCAGGACGTGACGACCTTCGTGGCCTCGGCGCCCGACCTGAACCTCGCCTTCGGCGCGCCCCGACCCATCAACCCGAACACCACCTACCCGCGCACCACCACCACCTCGGGGTGCACGGCGCAGGGCTGCAACCGCAACATCCGGATCGACTCGGCCACGTTCACCGACACCACGGGCCACTGGCTGTATTACGTCTGGTTCGACCGGGGCAACAACATCTCCTCGTTCAACGTCGCGACCCCCGCCACCACCCTCTACAACCACGCGGGCCCGGCGCTCTACACGCTCCCGGCCGACGAGGAGGGCATCAACGAGGCTCCCGAGCTCCTCAAGCGCAACGGCATCTACTACCTGTTCTTCAGCACCGGTTGGTACAACAGCCAGTACGCCACGAAGTACATCATGAGCCCCACGCTGTACTCGCTCACCCGGGCGCGCAACGTGTGGCGGCACTCCCAGCCCATGCGCGACGCCGCCGGGGCGCTCGTCCAGACGCATGGCCACAACGTGGTGGTGGACCGCCGCGGCGAGTTCTTCAACATCTTCCACCAGGGCGCCTTCCAGCCCGCGGGCACCTTCACCGGGCGCAGCACCTATAAGCAGCGCATCGCCTTCAAGCCCGATGGCACGCTGCACTCGCTCAACCAGGTGACGGCCCGCTGGACGCGGCTGACCGGGTACAACTACTCGCTGGACCTCGTGCTGCGCGATGGGACGGTGGTTGGCCCGTGCATCAACGCCGGCACGATTGGCTCGGCGAACAAGGTCACCTTCAACGGGGTGTGCACCAGCGCGGCCAACCGCATCGTGAACAAGGGCGACATCGCCGCCTTCCGCATCTTCTATTCGAACAGCAGCACCTGGGGACCCTTCGTCGAGAAGGCGTACGACGGCGTCTCGGATGACGTCTTCCTGGAGATTCCCGGTGGCACCACGCCCTTCGTGGACCTGAGCTGGAGCGAGGAGGAGACGGGCGCCCAGTACTCCATCGACGTGCAGCAGCGCGACACGGGCGCGTGGATTGGCCCCTGCATCGGCGTCACCTCCGTCAACCGCGCCCTCGCATGGACCTACAGCGGGCGCTGCGACACCCCGGGCATCAACGTGGCCATCTCCAACATCAGCACCTTCCGCATCTGCTCGGCGGTGAACGGCGACTGGTCCCGCGCGCGCTGCGGTGCCACGGCCTACGACGGCAAGGGCATGCACGTGCCGATCGTCATCCCGTAGCACCGCCCCACGCCACCCTCACTGCCAGAGCCGCTTGTACCAGGGCTCTGGCGGCTTCCCGCTCCCGGCCTTCTTCTTCCCGGGAGCGTCGTCTCCCATCTTCTTCGTGATGGTGCCCAGCTCCCAGCCGGTGAGGTTCGCCAGCACCTCTGCCTCCTGCTGGTGCCGCGTCTCCAGGGTGGCCAGGTACTCCTTGCCCGCGTCACACGTCAGCGCCCCCTTGAAGGCGTGCCGCAGCACGTAGCGCGCTTGGAAGTTCTGCCGGTCGCTCGTCTCCTGGAACACCAGGTCCTCGGGGAAGTGCTCTCCGTCGTAGCGCGCGTGCAGGCGCGTGAGCACCACCTGGGAGCCCCCTCCCATGTTGGCGTTCTGCCCATCCAGCCAGAACACCCCGAGCGCCCTCAGCTCCTCCGGGCTCAGCGGGTCCGCAGCGCACGGGTCGCACCACCCCATGTCCCAGACGTACTCGGTGAAGATGGCGCGCTTTTCCTCGCGGGCATGGGCCTTCTCGAAGAGCGCCGGGTAGAACTGCTTGAACTCATTCTTCACGAACACGGGGATGTCCATGTCGCTGGGAATCTTCACCGTGCGGTAATTGGAGGACTCCACCCGCCCCTGCCGCGTCATCGCGTAGATGACCAGGTCCTGCGGCCCCTTCGCATTCGCCATGCCCAGGCGGATGGGCAGCATGAACTTCTTGGACTCGTAGGCCATCTGCAGCGGCCGCAGGTAGTTGAAGCCCTTGGCCTTGTGCTCCTTCAGGTTCACCTTGGCCACGAAGAACTTCATGTCCTGCTTGATGTAGGGCTCCAGCGCCTTCGCGGCCCGCGGCGGAATCTTGTAGCCACTCTCGCGCAGCCACGTCTCCAGCCCCGTCGACTCCTTCGCCGACAGCAGGACGATGTCGTACTCGCCGATGGTGTACTCGGCCTCCACCGTCACCCCCAGGCTCTTGCGCCGCACCTCGGCCATCGGCGCCCCCGCGGCCACGGGGGCCATGGACAGCTCCTCCGTGTACGCCGCCATTGGGGCGCACGGGTCCTCGTCGAAGTACTCCACCAGCCTCGGCGCGGAGTACGCATCCAGCCGCTCCACGTACTTGCGATCGCCCACGTGGATCTGCTCGCGCTCGAGCACCACCGGCACGGGCACCACCAGGGCGAAGTCGGTGAGCTCGCCCTTGTAGTCGTTGGACATGGTGAGCACGGTGCGCTCGCCATCGCGCACCATCACCACCTGCGAGGCCTCGTTGAAGAGGCTCGAGTCGGCCTTGCCCACGTAGAAGCCACAGAAGGCCTCGGCGGCGGGCGCGGCGAGGGCCACCATTCCAGCCGTCAGGCCGGCTGCGAGGACACGGAAACGCATGCGTCGTTCCTTTCCGGTGCCCCGCCTCCCGGCCATTGGAAGCGGCCGGAGGGCAGGACACGGTCGATGAGAGGGGTGAGGGGGGAAACCAGGCAGAGCGCCCAGATGAGCGCGTTCTGCCACCAGAGGCCGTGCAGCATGAAGAAGCCGAGCCCGGCCACGAAGACGGCATAGAGGACACGGCCCACCCGGTGGTCCGGCGTCGTCTTCGGATCGGAGATCATGAAGAAGGTGAAGAGGATGAGGCCGCCCGCGGACAGCTGGTGCTGGAGGCTGGCCCAGGGCGCGCCCAGGTAGAAGATGCGGGCCGCCTTGAGCAGCACCCACGAGCCCAGGAAGGCCAGGCTCACGTCCGAGCGGAACGAGCGGTGCGCCACCGCCAGGCCAAACGCCGCGAACCACCCCAGCAGCGCGCCACTGTGGCCCCACTGGCTGGGCGAGCACCACGCATGCGAGGTGAGCAGCATGGCCACCACCAGGCCCAGGTTGGTGGGGTTGAAGAGATGTTTGCCGCGCACGCGCAGGACGAACTTGCTGGAGATGGCCACTGCGGCGGCGAAGGGCCCCACCCAGAAGGCATCGGTGCGCAAGAGCAGCGACAGCCCCAGCGAGGTGATGAGCGGCGAGAGGTACCCCACCGGCGGTGCCCGGAACAGGCGCGTCATGGCCCACTGCGTCACGCACGCGGTGAGCACGATGAGGGGTGGTTGCCACAGGGGAATGTCGAATCCCAGCCATCCCACGCCCGCCACGAGGAACGACGAGAGGAAGGCGATCTGGAGGTAGCGCGGGTCGCGGGGGAGAGCGGCGGCGAGCGTCATGTTCCCATCAACGCCCGACCCGCCCCAAAAGGTCTACGCGGTACGATGGTGCCCCATGCAGACCAAGGCCGCTGCCCCCATTGCCTTCCTCCAGGGCCGGAGCACCCTCGCCCTCATCGAGGCGTACTTCGAGCTCAACCACCTCAAGCAGCTCTACCGGCAGGGATGGTTGCGCGTGGGCCTCCCGCGGGAGCGCTGTGAGAGTGTCGCCGAGCACTCCTTCGGCGTGGCGCTGCTGAGCCTGTTCCTCGCCGACAGCTACTTTCCCGAGGCGGACGCCTCGAAGGTGGTGCGCATCGCGCTCCTGCACGACCTGGGCGAGGCCTACGCCGGGGACATCACCCCCCATGACCCGGTGAGCCGCGAGGAGAAGCTCCAACGCGAGCAGCAGGCCGTGGAGCGGATCCTCGCCAAGCTGCCGCGCGGCGCCGAGTACCTCGCGCTGTGGGAGGAGTACGAGCACGGCACCTCCTTCGAGGCCCGGCTGGTGCGCCAGGTGGACCGGCTGGAGATGGGCCTGCAGGCCACCATCTACGAGCACCAAGGCGCGGGGGACCTCTCGCAGTTCTTCGCCTCGGTGCACAAGGCCCTGGAAACCCCCGAGCTGAAGACCGTGCTCGCCGAGTTGGAGAAGCTGCGGCCCGGGATTTAGGGCGTCACGTCGAACACCCGTCCGAAGCGGCAGCGCCGCCTGCCTGCCTACCCTCCAAGTACCTCGGGGAACCGTGGAGGCCGTCTGCAGGGGCACCACCGATTTCGGGACGCCCGACGCGAGCGGTATCCTGGGGTCATGCCGGTGGGCGCAGCGAGAGACGAGGCCGAGGCGGCACCCGCCTCCATCCAAGCGGAGACGCCACGAGCCGGAGAGCCCCCCTCGGCCCTCACCCCGCGCGCGCTCGCGCTCGGCAGCCTCATCGGCGCGCTCATGTGCCTGTCCAACCTCTACGTGGGGTTGAAGACGGGCCTGGCCTTCCCCGCCGCCCTCATCGCCTGTGTCGTCGGGCTCGGCCTGCAACGGGCACTCCTGCGGCTGAGCCCCTCGCGCTTCGGCCCTCCCCTCAGCCTCCGGGAGACGAGCGCCATGCAGTCCGCCGCCTCCTCCGCGGGCTACTCCACCGGCGGAACCCTCGTCACCGCCAGCGTGGCCTGGCTGCTGCTCGCCGGCCACCATCCCCCCCTCTGGGCCCTCCTGCTGTGGACCCTCCTCAGCTCCGCGCTCGGCGTCGTCCTCGCCCTGCCCATGCAGCGCGCCTTCATCCGCCACCAGTCCCTGCCCTTCCCCTCGGGCATGGCCGCCGCCTCCGTGGCGCGCTCGCTGCACGCCGGGGACTCCGCGGGCCGCAGCGGCGCGCGGGCCCTCGGGGTGGGCGCGCTCGGCGCGGGCGTCCTCGCCTTCGCGCGGGATGGGCTCCAGCTGTTCCCCGCCGCCCTCGCCCTGCCGGGCGCCCTGCTCGGCGTGCCGCTGCCGGAGCTCACCTTCTCCGTGGAGCTGATGCTCCTGCCGCTGGGTACCGGCGCCCTCGTGGGCCTGCGCACCGGGGCCTCGCTGCTGCTCGGCGCGCTCGTGTGCTTCGGCGGGCTCGCCCCCTGGCTGCACGCGCATGGCCTCCTCGCGGAGACGGGCTACTTCGGCATCATCAAGTGGAGCATGTGGCCGGGCGCCGCGCTGGTGACGAGCGCCTCCTTCACCCACCTGGCGCTCCAACGCGGGTTGCTGCGGCGCACGTTCGGCGCACTGCTCGACACACGCCGCACCCCGGGCGAGCTGCCCGCGGCGGCGGAGGTCCCCCGCACGTGGTTCCTCGCCGGGGTGGCGCTGCTCTCCCTGGGGCTCGTCACGGTGGGTGCGGTGGCCTTCGGCATTCCCTTCCCGCTCGGCCTGCTGGGGGTGCTGCTCTCCTTCGCCCTCGCGGCGGTGGCGTGCCGGGCGACGGGGGAGACGGACATGACGCCCTCGGGGCCGCTGGGACACGTCGCGCAGCTCGTCTTCGGCGTGCTCATGCCGGGCAACGTGCTGGCCAACTCCATGGCGGCCAGTCTCTCCGGCAACATCGCCGCCTCCAGCGCGGACCTGCTCACCGATGTGAAGGCGGGCACCCTGCTCGGCGCCGCCCCGCGGCAGACCTTCCTCGCCCAGCTCTGGGGCTGCGTCGTCGGCTCGGTCCTCATCGTCCCCGTCTTCTACCTGCTGGTGCCGGACGTCTCGGCCATCTCCGAGGAGCGCTTCCCCGCGCCCCCCGGCTTCATCGTGGCCGGAGTAGCCCGCGTGCTCTCCTCGGGCCTGGCGGGTCTGCCCGAGGCGTCGCGCTGGGGTGCCCTCCTGGGTGCGCTGCTGGGTGTGGCGCTCGTCCTCCTGGAGCGCTTCGCCCCCGAGCCCACCCGGCGCTTCGTCCCCTCGCCCATCGCCCTGGGCATCGCCTTCGTGCTGCCAGCCTCCACCTCCCTGTCCGTCTTCCTGGGCGCGGTGGCCGCGGCGCTCCTGGGCCGCGCGAAGCCCGCGCTCGCCGACGCCGCCACGGTGCCCCTGGCCTCGGGACTCATCGCGGGAGAGAGCCTGGTGAGCCTGGCCGTCCTGCTCGCCCTCAGCGCGTCCTCCTGAAGCCAGGCCCGGGTGCCTCCCCTCCTGCTCCAGGTCCAAGCCGCCAGCGGGGTGGGCAGGCGGCTCCGTGACTAGCTTTGGAAGCGAGGAGGAGTCACATGGAACGTTCGACCCGACGCATCCTCGCTGGAGCGGGAGTGGGGCTTCCGCTCGTGGCCCTGGGTGCCAGGCTGTGGAGCAGTCAGGGTTCCACGCCCCGTATCCGGGATGCGAGGGGACGGCCCGTGTCCGAGGGCATCGCCTCGCTGGAGCAGGTGCGGCTCGGCGGCGTGGACCAGTGGCTCCTCATCCGCGGGCGGAGCCTCCACAACCCGCTGCTGCTCTACCTGTCGAGCGGCCCTGGTGGCTCCGAGATGGCCTGGGTGCGCCACTTCAACGCGCCCCTGGAGGAGCATTTCCTCGTCGTGCAGTGGGACCAGCGCGGTGCCGCCAAGTCCTACGCCGCCCGGAAGGATGCGGACGGCCTCACGGTGGACCAGTTCGTCTCCGACGCCAGCGAGCTGCTCGAGTTGCTGACGACCCGGTTCTCCCAGCAGAAGGTGTTCGTCGTGGGCCACTCGTGGGGCAGCATCCTCGGCGTCCTGCTGGCACAGCGCCGCCCCGAGCGCATCCACGCGTATATCGGCACGGGCCAGCAGGTGAACTTCCTGGAGAACGACACCGTCAGCCACCTGCGCGCCTACGAGCTGGCGCTGCGGTACGGGGACCACAGGGCCCTCGCGCGGCTGGCACGCATCGGCCCGCCGCCCTACACCGGCAAGGACATGACCCAGCGGTACCTCACGCTGTATTCGCTCGCGAGCCGCCACGCCGGCCGCAGGGGACTCCTGCCCGAGCTGCTCTCCTCGGTGCTCCTGGCCCCCGAGTACTCGCTGCGCGACAAGCTGCACTTCTTCTCCGGGGTGCGGGAGACGTTCCCACGGGTGTACCCGCAGCTGGCCGGGTTGGCGCTGGAGACCCAGGTACCCCGACTGGAGGTACCCGTCTGGTTCCTGCTCGGGCGCGAGGACTTCGTGACGCCCTCGGAGCTCGCCGTGCGCTACCTCGCCACGCTGGAGGCTCCGCGCAAGACACTGCTCTGGTTCGAGCACTCCGGCCACTCGCCGCCGTTCGAGGAGCCCGACAGGTTCAACACCATCCTCAACGAGCAGGTGCGCTCCATCGCCGAAGCGCGGCCCGAGGCCCTGCTGCACTGAGGCGTGCTTCCGCTACCGCTCCCTGGCCGAGCGGCGCACCTCGTTCACCAGGCGGTGCGCGTGCCGCGTCGTCTCCGGCTCGCGGTAGCGGGACGTCACCCGCAGCACCAGGTCCACCGCCGTGGGCAGATCCATCATGTGCCCCGGCGAGACGTACACGGGCAACACGTTGTCGCGCGTGCGCACGGCCATGCCCACCACTTCACCCGCGTGGGTGATCTCCGCCACCGAGCCGCGCTCGGTGCCCAGCGGCCCGTGCCCGCCCACCAGCAGCGACTTGGCACACCCGATGGAGGGCACACCGAACAGCAGCCCACCATGACAGGCCAGCCCGAAGCGCCGGGGATGCGCCGTTCCCTGGCCGTCGAAGATGAGCACGTCCGGCCGAACGTTCAGCCGGGCCCACGCCTCCGAAAGCACGGGCAGCTCCCGGAAGGACAACAGCCCGGGGACATAGGGGAAGAGCAGCTTCACCGCGGCACTCACCTTCGCCATCGGCTCCAGAGAGCCCGCGTCCAACACCACGAGGCCGCCGTAGGCGGTGTCCTCGCCGCGGCTCATGGAGATGTCCGCGCCCGCGACCCGCTCCACCTTCATCCCCGGAGGCGGACGCAGAATCAGGCGCTCGCGCAGCTCGCGTTGCAGCACCACCGCCTGTTTCGGTGAGAGGTTCCATCCATGCAGGGGTACGAGCTCCATCCACCCTCCGAGGCCGTACGCGAACCTCCTTCCGGAGTTGGCCGCGCCATGTAACCTCGGAGATTAGCCCGGCTCGCGTCCCCGACACCACCGCGAACGTCACACCTCGACGAACCGCGTGCCGGTAATGCCCTCTGCCTCCAGGGCCCGCTTGAGGTCCTCGGAGATGATGAGGGCCACCGGCCAGCCCCAAGGGCGGAAGATGCGAGCGTCTCCCACCCGGGTAGGATCGATGCGCATGCCCGTGACCACCCTGTACTCCCCCACCTTCTCCGGCTGCCCATCCTCGGGCTTCCAATACCGGACCTCCTCGCAGCGGACGTCATCGATACAGCGGATGACACGCAGAGCATTGAGGATGAAATAGGGCCCGCTGTGTCCCTCCACCCGGGCTGGCAGGAACTGGACTCCTTCAATGCCCATGCGCGTGAAGAGCTGGACGACACGGTCATGCACGACCACGACGCCAAGACCCGTCAGGCTGAAGTCAAGCTCACGCCCAGGCAAGGACACGGGAAGCCGAAGCTCAGACTGAAACGCGAGGACACGGCCCTCGCTGAACTGCCAGGGCTCCACCTCCTGACCCTGCTCGTCCATGGGGCTCTTCAGCACCCAACGCCCAGGAATGCGCATGTTGCTGGACAGCTCGAAATAGCCAGTCATCGCCCGCGCTCTTGATTCAGTCCCGAGATTTCGTCAACAACCGATGGAGCCGGGAGCCGTTCGTGCAGACTTCATCCGCGAGCGACTTGAGAGCCGCCTTCATGTCCCCTTCCACGGCATGGCTTCCGTGTCACACCTCGATGAACCGCGTGCCGGTGATGCCCTCTGCATCCAGGGCCTGCTTGAGGTCCTCGGAGATGATGAGGGCCACCCGCCATCCCCAAGTACGGAAGACGCGGGCATCGCCCACCTTCGCCGGGTCGATGCGCATGCCCGAAACAACCCGGTACTGCCCCAGTTTGTCCGGGCGGTTGTCCTCGGGCTTCCAGTATTCCACCCGCCTGCTCCTGGCATCGTCGATACATCGGATGATGCGCAGCGCGTTGAGGATGAAATAAGGCCCTTCATGCTCCTCGACTCGAGCCGGGATGAATTGCACATCCCGGACGCCCAACCGCTCGAATAGCTGGACGACTCGAACATGGACTACGGGAATGGAGAAAGCAGCCCAGCAGTAGTCCAGCGGGTCTCCGCGAATATCGAGCGGAAATCGGGGGACACCTCCCAATTCAAGCCACCTTCCATGCTTGAACTGCCAGGGGTCGATCTCCTGTCCCTGCTCGTCAACAGGAGTGTCCAGATGCCAGCGTGAGAGCGATTGCCTATCGTCCATCAGCTCGAAATATCGCGCCATGAGCGTCTTCCCCTTTTCCGCCTAGGTCTTCGTCACCCACTGATGGAGCACGGCTCCAGGAGTACAAACCTCGTCCGCAAGCCTCTTGAGTTCACTCACCAGACTGCCCCTGCATTGCGCAACGGTCCGGCAATCTCCGAGCGCATCTTCAAGCCTTTGATAGATCTCCGAATGGTACTCCGCAGGGTGGGGACCTCTGTGGCCCTTGAGATAGACGAGGTTCTCCTTCGAATCCAGGCTCATCCCCGCCCTCATGAAGAGCTTTTCGAACAAGGGGGTCCAGGGGCCACCAGATCGCTCCGAGATGGCATTCTTGTTCGTGGCCAAGTGGTGCCAGTAGTAGCCCTCCCTGCTCTCGGCGCCATCCGTGCAGGCACTGCCCACGGCGGAGGCCGCCGCTGTACCCGCCGCCACACCCGTCACGACGATGGTGCCATCGGCCATCATCTGCACCGTCGCCGCCCCCTCCACTGACACGCCCCCGGGCAGTGCGAACCTGGGCGCTCGCAACAACGCCCCAAGTCCTCCCTGGGGCACCTCGGGCAACCCCCTGGCCACGCCCATGCTGGC
>DASQMW010000217.1:0-2110 GCA_035645295.1 Archangium sp. | reverse complement strand
GAGCCCTCGCCACACGCCACCTCCAGCCCCTGCAGACTCGCGGACACCACCGTGCCCGGCGCGCCACTCCCCTGCCCCACCTGCGCCCGGTGCACCTTGAACAGCTTGCCCTCCAGCGTGGTGAAGGCCCCCGGCCACGGGGTGAAGGCCCGCAGACGCCGCTCCAGCTCCACCGCCGGCCGCGTGAAGTCGAGCTTCCCTTCTTCCTTCTCGATGATGGGGGCGAGCACCACGCCCTCCGAGGGCTGAGGCCTCGGCTTCAGCTCGCCGCGCAGGTACGCGGGGAGGCACTCGCGCAGCAGCTCTCCGCCCAGCTTGGAGAGCTTGTCGTGCAGCGTGGCGCTCGTCTCGCCCGGGGCGATGGGCAGGCGCTTCTCGGCCAGCACCGGGCCGGTGTCGAGGCCCTCGTCCATCACCATCAGCGCCACGCCCGTCTCCGGGTCCCCATGGGCGATGGCCCACTGGATGGGGGCGGCGCCCCGGAAGCGCGGCAGCAGCGAGGCATGCACGTTGAGGCACCCCTTGGCGGGCGTCTCCAGCAAATCCTTGGGCAGAATCTTGCCGTAGGCCGTCACCACGGCGACGTCCGGGGCGAGCTTGCGCAGTTCCTCGGAGAAGGGAGGGGTGCGCAGCTTCTGGGGCTGCAGCACGGGCACACCGCGCTCGAGCGCGTAGGCCTTCACCGGAGAAACAGCCAGCGCCTGTCCACGGCCCTTGGGCTTGTCCGGCTGGGTGACGACGGCCACCACGTCTCCGATGTCGAAGAGGGCGGCCAGGGAGGACACGGCGAACTCGGGCGTGCCCATGAAGACGATGCGGGGGCGGGTCATGGAGAACGCGTTCTGCTGCACCCGGGCGCTTCAGGCAACGGACTTCAGCGCGCCCGAGGTGGGACCTTCGGTGGCCTGACGTTTCCGGGCCCGGAGGGAGCCGAGGATGCTGATGGCCGCCTGGGCCTCCTGGGTGGTGGCCAGCGGCTCCAGGGTCTCGATGACCTCGGAGAGCAGCCGGACCTCCTCCGTCTCGCGCTCGCGGATGCGGTCCACGGCCTCGCTGAAGCGGTCGAAGAAGCCGCGCAGCTCGTCCTTCTTGCGCAGCGGGCGCATGCGCGGGTAGCGGCCGGCGGCGAGCGTCGCGATGTAGAGGCTCATCACATACACGGGGCCGGCCACGCGGTGGGTGAGCACGAGCCCCATGAGGGCCAGCAGTCCGGCCATGCACAGTGCCCCGAGCCCGGTGAGCCACAGCATGGTCTCGCCACTGGCGGCGAGGGACAGGGGGGAGGCGCCGCTGTCCACCGCGGCCTTGTGCGCCCGGTACGCCAGCACGCCCACGAGCAGCACCCCGCCTCCGCCGAGCGCGGCGAGCCGGAGCATGTACCGGAGTTGGAACCCGGCATCGACCAGGTATTTCCGGCGCGCGACATGAGGACGGGTGGAAGGTTGAGTATCGACGGACATGGCGTTGAGCAGCGTACTCCAATCTTCCGGGTCGGTTTGCTCCTTCCGACAGGATGGGTTTACAGGGAAAGCACCTACAACCCACTGGGGGGTCTCATGCCTCGCCTACTTGCCGCGACGAGCCTGGCGCTCGTGCTCCTTCTCTCCGGGTGCAAGGTGGACCCGACCTCCCCGGAGTACTGGGAAAAGACACTGGGCAAGGCACGGCGGGCACAGGACAAGGTCCGGGTGCTGGAGACGCTGCGCGGCTCGGGCCACCTCAACGCGAGCTTCCTGCCCTTCCTGCACGGGCAGCTCGCCTCGGACCAGAAGCCCGAGGTGAGGGCCGCGGTGGCGCGGGCGCTCGCCGACGTGAAGAACCCGGCCTCGGTGGAGCCGCTGGGCAACGCGGTGGACCTGAGCGCGACGGACTCGGCGGGCAACCTGTTGAACAAGGAACTGGCGTCCGCGCTGGGAGAGATTGGCGACCCCAAGGCCGTGCCCGTGCTGATGAAGCTCCTGAAGGCCCGGGACAATTACACGCGGATCAAGGCCGTGGAGGCCCTGGGGCAGATGCGCGTGAAGGAGGCGGTGGAGCCGCTCATGGCGCTGGCCACGGATGAGGGGGCGGAGCTTTTCCTGAACAAGAAGGCGATCGAAGCGCTGGGCCG